>JALYGT010000157.1 GCA_030776965.1 Actinomycetota bacterium | reverse complement strand
AAGAGAGACTGTGCTTGAGGTATTGAAAGGTGAGTGCGAAGTACTGCCAGGAAGACCCGAGGATTACCTTCCCTATTAGCCCAAAGCTGTGAACCCTCTTCTAAGAAAACCAGCACGATCCTGAAGCCTCACTACTTTGGCTTGTACTTCCAAGTTTTGGGCCGATATTATCTCTTAACAGCCTATGTGGAGAGGAGGGCGAACCGCTGGGACGTAGTAGGCTCTTACTGACACTCGCCCTGCTCACCACGATTTCTAGTGCGTCCGAGGTTACTCTAGAGCTTCATCCATAGCTCCGGCTGCCGCATCTCCCATCCCTGGCAGAACATGGCTATAAGTGTCTAGGGTAATTCCTATGTTCGCATGACCAAGTTGTTCGCTAACTATTTTGGGGTGAATCCCTTTGCTCAGTAGGAGTGTGGCATAAGCGTGTCTCAGATCTTGGAAGCGTATATCTGGGAGTCCAGTGCGCTTGAGGAAAGCTTTGAAGGCTAGACGTAGGCGTGAAGTATTGACGGGGGTGCCCTTAGTAGATGTGAAGACTAATGCCTCATTTTCCACGGAGAAACCTGCCTCACACTGGTGTTCCCGGTGCTTTACTAATGCCTCAACGGCTTAAGCGGTGAGCGTGATAGCTCGTCTACTTTTGTTTGTTTTTGGTGAGTCAAAGGTGGGTGATCCACGTCCAGCAACAAGGGCATGACGTACTTGTAGGGTACGGTGGGGCAAATCAAGGCTTCCCCACCGGAGTCCTAATATTTCACCTCTTCTCATACCACTGGTCAAAGCTAAACAATAGAGGGCATGGTATCTCTCTCTTTCGGCTCCTAGAAGAAAATTAAAATTACGTGCCTCCTTCTGGTTGAGAGGACGGATCTCTGAGGGTTCGGGCCGTGGTGGGTCAACGTCTTGACAGATGTTGTGTGTCAGCAGTCTCCAACGGACTGCCCGTGAGAGCGCAGACGAAAGCACACCATGGATTCTCCTCACCGTACCTGGTGAAAGCCCTTCACCCCGTTTGGTAGTGTAAAGGTACTGTATGTGCTCTGGCCTCAGTTCTTTCAGCTTGAGATGCCCTAGCATTGGTATCAGGTGTACACGCACAGTGTCATCGTGATTCTCCCAAGTACGCTTCTTCAACGTATCTTTGGACACCTCAAGATGCCGATTGAGGAACTCCCCTAATGTGACGTTCATTGGCATGACCACAGGTACATCCTCCTTAGTGGTCATAGCTTCCACTAGCTTGTCTGCAACCTCTTTTCGGGAAGACCCATAAACACTACGCCTCTTACGTCCCGTTAGGGTCTCTGCCCCATACCAAGCCTCCCATCTCCCATCTGGTCTCTTGCGTGGGCGTGAACCTTCTCCATTGCCCTTTTTTCGTGCCACGAACAACCTCCTTCTTGCTCGTGGTCTAACTACCGTAGTGGTCAAAAGTGGGGTCAATTCCTGATTTTTGACCCTACCAACGGACCTTTTATCCTGCAAAACGCACATTTTCACTCTACCCCGGCACCCCGCAATACATAAACGGCGTCTCCTACTGGGTCCCGGACACCGCGGCGGGACAAAGGGTGGTAGAGGCTATCGTGCAGTAGCCTCTAGCTATCAGCAAGAGCTCTATGGACGAGATCTGGAGCCGCGAGACCAGCGTTGGAGAGAGCCTTCAGTTTCCGTGGTACAGGATGCGCGAGGCGAGTCTGCTTTCGAGAAAGAAGCCGATGGTTGGCAGGTTGCTTAAGCAGCCTGCTCTTCCGCAAGCTTGCTCTGCTTCTCGATGAGGCGGTCGAGCCAACCCAGGGCCGGGTCGCTTTCGGTGGTGCGGGCGGCGTTTACGTACCAGTTGAGGGCCTCCCGGTGGTTGCCCAGGCGGCGGTTGAGCTCGCCGACGAGGTAGGTCGTGACGGAGAGTTCGCGGCCGTGGAGACCTTCTCCTTCGAGGGCGCGCAAGAAATAGCGTACGGCCCTGAGCTGGAAGGTGCTTTCGAAGGGCTGCTCCTTCTCCTTGCGGCAGACCCAGGAAGCACGCAAGCAGAGATCCCCGAGCTGTCGGGCGGGGAGTGCGCGTTCCTGGCCGCAGACCTCGGCTGCGTGGAAGGCGAGCCAGGGCGGTGGGCTCGAGCGGAAGACGCGCAAGAGGCCGTCCTCCTTGAGGCGTTCCTCGAGATCGTAACGCTCGGCGAAAGAGAGGTCGAGGTCGTCGAAGCCCTCGCGAGATGCGAAGGAGCAGGCCGGGCACATCGTTACTTCGCTCTGGAGCATGCGCGACCCGTCAGAAAGGCGGCCGGGAAATTTAGGGCAGAGATCCGGCTCTCGGCCGACGGTTACGTAGGTGCCGACGCGCGGCGCTCGAAAGACGTGCCGGCATATTGGGCAACGTGTGTAGGCGCGCTCGACCTCACCCACGGACAACTCCTGCAACGTAATATGTGCTGTGCGACAGTGCGGTCTCGAGAACCAAAGTGTGCCCGAGTTTACCATGTCGCCCGCGCCCTCGCGGCCCTTGTATACTGCCAGTACCGTCCACGGGCAGTGCTTCGAGGACTAGACCAGTACGTTCGAGGGGAGAAACTTGGAGCAGAGCAAGACGGACGCGGAAGTAGCGCTGGAGTTGATGCGACTCGTCCTGGATCAGGCCGGGGGCCGCCGCCTCTCCCCGACCCGAACCCTCGCCCTCTACCACCTCTGCAAAGAGGCCGTCGCCTACTCCCCCGACGGGGCGGTCACCGCCGACTACCTCGAAGATCAGCTCAAGAAGCTTCTCCAGTAAAGTCCCCGATAGGGGAGGAAGGGGGCTCGCGCCTACGCCCCTCTCACATTGAAATTCGGTGAGTCTCCCGCGTCGGCCTCTCTCCTCCTACCGAGAACCCGATTAGGAAGAGCTCGACTGGATTACCTGATTTACGGAGTTGGAAGAGGTCGAAGACGAGACGCCGTCCCCGAGTAAGTCAGGTTTATGGTGCCCCCGAGGTGCTGGACTGCTGCACGGAGCGGTTGTTCCCGGAGAGGAGGGTGACCGTCAGGCTACCGGCGCCCGCGCTTTGGTTCTGGATCTGCACTCGATCCCATGGCCTCCCAGGTTGTAGACGAAGCTTTGGGGAACCTATCCGCCGAGGTTGTTCTCGCCCCCGACCCTGCACTCGCCGGAGAACTCGGTTCCCGGGTCGCCTTCGATCCAGAGCGTGACCTCCTGGCCGGAGCTTGCGCTTCCAGCGTTACCTTCCTTCACTTTCTCGTCCCCCTTAGCTTCGGCCTCTCTCGTCTGTGCTTCTGTGCCTGCGGTCTGCTCCGTGGTGTTTTGCTACTCGGCGGACTCGTTCTGCGCCTGCTCGTCCCCACCGCAACCCGTCGCGAAGACGGTCGGATCCAGGAGCCCGACGAGCGAGGCTTTGATCTTTTGGGTTCGTGATCTTATCCTCCTCGGAGGAGGGGTTTGTCCTTTTAGTGATCCACACCGGCGTCTCCCTTCGGAGGGTAGAAGAATGCCGACTCGTTTTCTTACTATCGTCTAGCAGTACCTTCCCGGGAGTTTCGGTGGTGGAGTTGCCGGCGGTGCTCCGGGAAGAGCCCTCGATGGAGAGCCTTTCTGTTCCGGTAAAAAGGCGTCGGAGCGCGAAGTTAGAACCCCATCTTCTTGCCGCTCTCCGGCTTCTCGGAAGGACCCTCTACCGGCTCCTCCGTATACTCGACGCCGCCGAGTAGCAACTGCGGTTTCACCTCAAGGCCGGCGGCGAGCTTCCGGATGGTCGATGGGTATGCCTTGCGCTGACCGGTCTCCAGCTTCGAGATCGTGTCCCGCGCCACCCCGCTCTTCTCCGCCAACTGCTCCTGGCTCAACACCGCCCGCCGTCGCAAACCCCGCAAGTGCGGAAGATCCACGCTCCGACCTCCAAATACTACTTAAAACTTGCAAAAAACCTACAACAGTGCTACTCTGTTAGAGTATAGTCCAAACGGGCGAGAGAGGAGGCAGGAGATGAAGAGCGATGATCTTCGGATGGTGATCCCTTACGTCACGGAGCAGAGTCCTCGGGGCGAGAGGACGATGGACATCTATTCGCGGCTATTAGCGGACAGGATCATCTTCCTGGGTACGCCCGTTACCGACCAAGTGGCGAACGTGGTGATGGCGCAGCTCCTTCACCTGGATGCCGAGGACCCCGAGCAGGACATAAACCTCTACATCAACTCTCCCGGCGGGAGCGGCTCCGCGATGCTCGCCATGTACGACACAATACAGTTCGTCGGCGCTGACGTCGCAACGACAGCGCTCGGTATGGCGGCCTCGGCGGGAGCCTTCCTCTTGGCGGCAGGGACGAAGGGCAAGCGCAGCGCTTTGCCGAACACGCGCATCCTCTTGCACCAGCCATCCGTGCAGGGCCTCGGCGGGCAGGCGTCGGACGTGGAGATCCACGCGCGCGAGATCATCGACCAGAAGCGGCGCGTCAACGAGATGCTCGCCGAACGCACGGGCCAGCCGTTCGAGAAGGTCGAGCGCGACACCGACCGCGACTTCATCTTGAGCGCTGAGGAGGCTGTCGAGTACGGTGTCATAGATCAGGTCGTTAGCCGTCCGGGGGAGAGGACGCACCTGCGCGAGGGGTAAGGCCTCCCGGCGAGGAGCTTGGCATGAAGCCCCTGTACGATTACATCCACCAGGGCGGGTGCTACCGCTACGGCGTGGGGTGGGCTAGGATTCGGATCTATCGGAGCGAGTTCGCTGCCGACGCCCCAGTGGTCTTGTGTAGCGAGCTGCCCGAGGATCGGGGCGATGAGATGGTCGAGCGGCTGGCCGCCGAGGTGATCCGGGACCGTTTCGCCTCCGGGCTCCCCGACCTGGCGCGCCCCGTACTGTGGATCGAGCACTGCCCCTCCCGCAGGGGACGCGGCCCGGGACGCTACGCGCTCCTAACCTTCCCTACCTACCGCCCCCGGCTTGATGGCGCAGGCTTCGTCCGGCGCGTCACGCTTGGCACCCCGCGCCGCGAACCCCTCACCGCTCGCGAGGTGAAGATCCTGACCGGCGAACTATGAGGAAGAGCAGTATATTGCGTTACTCCCTCTCGGCGGCGGCGCTGGGGGTCGTGGCGTTCTTTTGGCGGCAGCGGCGAAAGCCGATTCCGCACCCGCCCCCGCTCACCTTCCTCTTCGAGAACCCCATCTTGGAGGCGTTTGCCGGGGTGGAGCTCCTGATCGACCGGCTAGATCCCGCCCCCGGCATGCGCGTCCTGGACGCGGGCTGCGGTCCGGGCCATCTGACCATCCCCCTCGCCAGGACTGTCGAACCCAATGGTGAGGTCGTCGCCCTTGACAGTCAGGCCGCGATGCTGAGGAAGCTCGAACGGCGGGTGGTCGACGAGGGCCTGATCAACGTCCAGCCCCTGGAGGCCGGCCTCGGCGAAGGGGCGTTGGAAGAGTGTGCTTTCGACCGGGCACTGTTAGCGATGGTGCTCGGTGAGGTGCGCGACAAGGAGGCGGCGCTGCGCGAGCTCTACAGAGCGCTCAAACCCGGCGGTATCCTCTCCGTTACCGAGGCCTTCGGCGACCCGGATTATCGTAGGCCCGAAACCGTACGCCGCGAAGTTGAAGCCGCTGGGTTCCGGCTCGTGGCCAGGTTCGGGGGCTTTCCGGTCTACACGCTCAACTTCGAGAAGCCGCGGGGTTAGCGGCCGAACAGACGCCGCCAGAAGCTTTGGCTCCGTTCCGGTGGTTCGGAGTTCATCTGGCGTTCGAGGAGGCTGGCGAGGATCTCGCACTGGATCACGTTCACCTCCATCCCGCCCTCCAAGCGCTCCGGCGGTGGGCTCAAAGCCACATACTCGACCTCGTCGCCCTGGTATTCGAGGAGCTCCACGAGTTCGCGAGCCGAGACTTCCCGCGCACGCCAGTCCTTGCCGAAGTCTCCGGTAGAAGCGAGAAAAGCTTCTGCTTCCTCCAAGGAGCCGAAGAGCGGTATCGCCTCGCCGTCGTCGAGTACTATTGCCAGCAGTTCGTCCGTCGTCTCCGGTCCGCCGACGATAACCACATGGGAAGCCGATGCATCCATGTCCGAAGACTTACCCTAAAGGTTTCTTGACCACTCATTAGGGAAGCGAGAGGTCTCGTTTTTTAACTGTCCCCGCCGGCCCCGTGAAGGGTTTGCGCGTAGACCAC
>JALYGT010000156.1 GCA_030776965.1 Actinomycetota bacterium | reverse complement strand
GTCAGGCCCACGCCGAGGAGATCGGCGGACGAAGTCTCCACATAGCAACTACCGCTTGCCGAGGACGACGGGAAGGGCCGACCGGAAAACCGCTGCCAGTTGCCGGAGCGAAAGCTCTTCGTCTATGAAGCGCAGCGATTGAGCGAGGGGGACGGCGCGCATGACGCGGTGCACCAACGCCAGCGGCAACCTGGGATCGTGCGCGGCGAGCTGTAGAAACCCTTTGTCGAGCAGCTGCCACCGCCGGTTAGCCCGCCGGCTTGGTGGCAGAGGCCGGTTCTCTCGCCACAGGCGAGCCAGATGTTCGCTTTCCCTGGCGATGCGGACTATGCCGTATCCCGCGCTGGGCTTGATGAGGCCGCGCTTAGTGCCGAGCAAGATGTGCCGGGGTCCGGTGGTTTGCAAAGGTGCAAACCCGAGCGGTATGGAGCCGTGCTCCGCGTATGTGACGGTAAAGTGGGCTTCTGGATGCCGCGCCCGAAGGTACTGGAGCAACGGCGTCTCGTCTGTTTTTCGGGCGACCGAATCGAACGAGGCTGACTCGAGCAGAGCCTCGGTGCGGCTCAGGGGCAGCAGGTAGGCGAAGGACCTTTCGTCGAGGGGATCGAACAGGGTGGCGGTCGCAGGGTCGAACACTTCCTGGTCGGAGCTGACCTGGATGCCGGTTCCGCTCAGTACTGCCCGCGGCTGGCGCGGCGATGGGAAGATGGGGACGACATCCGGGGCGCTGTCGAACACCCAGCTGGCATAAATAGGGCTATCGTTGGTCGCGATCTCGTACAGCTCATCGTTTGGGCGCGAGATCGAACGAGCTTCGGCACGTATCCACTCGATGGGGGCGGACTTCAGTAGTTCGGCCATGTGCGCGAACACGTCGGTGGAGCGCACCAGCCTCATTGTGTACGGAGTTATGGACTCCGACGGCATATCCGCCACTCTAGCTCGCCGCCAAGCTCCGATGGCGAAGCTGTCGTAGAGAGTTTGTCCCCGGCTCCAGTAGCTCCAGTGGACCGGTGGTCGCTCCAGGGGCGGGCTCGAATCTATGATCGCGACTCGTTCGGGCAATGCCTCTCGCAGCTCTTTTAAGAGTAAAAGGGCCGCCAGGCCGCCACCGACGAAGACCACATCATACTTTGGAGTAGCCACTGGCTAGTATTCTAGGCTGCATTGATGCACGTGTCGTTGTCTGCCTGAAAGAGCATTGCAGCCGGGCGCGAACGGGGAACTACCCGGCGGTATGAAAGGCAGCCCTTAAGGCGGCGTTCACGAACACGGGTCGAATACCGGTTCTCTCCAAGAACCTGCCTTACCCTGCTTACGGGTTGGCGTCAGCGCCAGCCGCCGCCCTCGCTGTCGCCGGGCCCAGGCCAAGGATCGTAAGAGATGCCCGAGGGCAGGACCCACGGCTCGGCGTGTGGGTCGGCTTCCTTGACCGCCAGCCGAGAGGAGAACTCCTCGAGCGCCTCTTTGGGCAGGGCCTCCTCGACCATAGGGAACACCTCCCGCTCTTCGAGGCGGATGTGTGCCTCGAGAAGTTCCCCGATGTCTTGCAGCGTCTCCAAACGGACGCCGCCGTCCCTAACCTCGTCGCTCAATTGCATGACGAGGCCCCGGATCCGGGCGTGCTGGGCGAGCATCTCGACTACGGACGGGTGGCCTAGGTCGCCCTCATACCGCGCCAGGACCGGGAGCAACAACTCTTCCTCTTCGCGGAAATGGGCGGTGGTCCCTTCTCGCCAAAACTTGAGGAAGGCCAGGGCAGCCTCCTCGGCCGAGGCTGCCCCTTCACCGGTGGCCACCCTTCGGAGTCGCCGCGCTTGCACCAGGCCTTGATGATGGTGGTCCGAAAGGTCCCTGAGTTCTACGGCGCGCTTCACGCTTTCACCTCCTTCTCGGTGTCCGGTTTCTACGACTCTCTAGACAAGAGACACAAACCCCGTGGTTAACATGGTTTTTCGCGCTGTTGCAGTATGGTGGTGCGCTGTCTCATGCGTCGGTTCCACCGCCAGGGCCGACGCGAAGTGGTCCCCGTCGCCCGTGAACCGTGAGGTAGGCAAATCCCTCCGACGTCCCTCGGGTCGAACGCTCGGCGCCCTTAGGGACGAAGACCATCTTCCCGGCGCTTAGAGCGCGCTCTTCGCCACCCACTTCGACTACTCCCGAGCCCGAGATGCCCACGAAGACGACATCCACCTCGTTGTTGACGTGCTCCCCCACACCCTGCCCGGGACCGAAGCGCACCAGATTAGCGTTCAGATCGTCGCTCTCTTCAAGCGTCCAGACAACCCCCTGCCGACGCCCAGCGGCGACGAGGGCTCGTTGAAGATCCACAGCAGCTTCACCGGTCAACTGAAGTTAGGTCCTCGTCGAAGGATACGGCCAGCTTCTTTAGCATGCCCATCATCTCGTCTTTCACCGCTATCATCTTACTCTCGAAAGCAAACGTGCGTTTGATCTGTATTACTTGACCTTCGCAAGCAAAGATTACAACAGAGGGAGGGTTGGGATTGGGCGGCGACCCTCAAGGTGAAGGGTGTAAGATCCACGCACGAGATTCTAAGCTTTCCCCAGGAGGTGATGGCCCGCGAGCTGCCACGCAATCCTGGGCTCTTCGGGCTAGTGGAGAAGTGGATAGAATGGAGCCGGAGGCATATCTTGGGCCGGGAGGAAGCGCAGACCGTCCTTCGGAACTTGCAGAAGCTTTCCGGAGCCGCCCTGACCAGGTTCCGGAGAGCGTTCAGGGGGTAATAGAACGATGAGCAAATTCCCGACGAAGGTGCTGTTAGCTACCGATGGATCCGAAGACGCCGCCCTGGCAGCCCGAACAGCCACTGACCTGTGCGACGCTACCAGCTCGGAGTTGCACGTCGTACATGCCAGGCTCCTGCTCCCGTGGAGTGGCTATCCTGGCGAAAACTCGACGAGCAGCCCAGCCGATGCGCAGGAGGCAAGGCAAAGGGTCATGTGGTGGCTCGAAGATCAGGTACAGAGGATCGAAGCCGAAGGAGGCAACGTGGCGCAAGCCCACCTCAGGATCAGAAAGCCGGAAGAGGGAATCATCACCGTGGGCGAGGAGATCGTCAGCCTGGCCGAGGAGATAGGAGCCGGCTTGATCGTGGTGGGCAGCCGTGGGTTGGGCGGTATTAGGCGAGCCCTCATGGGAAGCGTCTCAGACGCGGTCGTTCGCCATGCCCACTGCCCGGTGCTCGTGGTCCGCAGAGAGCCCGATTGAAAGATGCTCCTGGCTTGAGACGGGAGCAACTTCTTCGATGATCAACTTGACCAGGCAAACAGACATCTTTGATCATGGCGGGGCGACTCCCGCGCGCTAGAGTGGGCGTACGATAGGAGGCGAGCTCTTGCCGCTCCGAGAGCTTACAGTGCACCGCCTCAAGCCTCTCACGCCGTCCGAGGCGCCGGTCGTCGCCCATCCGGCTCAGGTGTCGCGGACCAGGAGGACCGGGCGCTTGCAATAGTGGAGCACCTTTTCGGACTCGCTGCCGATAAGGACGCGCTCCACGCTCGTCATCCCCGTGGAGCCGATGACTACGAGGTCCGCCTCGATCTCCTCAGAGACCGCGATGATGACGTCGTGTGGCCGCCCGCTCATCACGCGCTCCTCGCACCGCACCCCTTTCTTCTCGGCCATCTCCCTTATCCGCGCGGTCGCCTCCTTGCCGAATCGCTCTAACTCCGCGACGGCCTCCCCATAGTGGACGCCCGCGTGGAA
>JALYGT010000155.1 GCA_030776965.1 Actinomycetota bacterium | reverse complement strand
GTGCGGCCCTGTACGAAGGGCCGCCGACTCGCTACACTTGGGGAAGCCAAGGGCCAAAGGAGGGAGCATGACTGAGGAGAGACGCTCTTTTTGGGACAGGATCTTCAACACCCGGACTAGTAATGAGCGGGAGAGAAAGGTAGTCGAGTACATCGTCCACCGCATAGGTGAAGGGGCGCACCTGGGAGACGTGTTGCAGGAAGAGTACGTCCGCCGCAACGCCTCGTCCGAGGAGATCGAGACCATTCTCGACAACCCCAGGCTCGTCGAGACTGCCCGCGAGGAGATGCGCAAGGACTTCTCCTCTGGCGAGCTCGACCCGCGTCGGCGCCCGACTTAGCGTCCGGGATTAGTGAGCTGGCGGAGGGAGAATCGTGTCCGAGCTCTCGCGCCTCGTGCGGACGTCCCTTTTCGAGGTTGCCTACGAGGAGCGTGGGGATTAGGGATCTCCTCCTGTCGTGCTGCTCGCCGGTTTTCCCGACGACGCGCGCACGTACGAGCAAGCGTAGGTAGCGTCCCAGCAACGCGTAGCCCAGCGGTCGTCGAAGCCGTCCTCGAACGCGCGACGGCGGGATGAACCGGGTATCGCCCTCGCGATTCCGTCCGGTTGTATAATCCTAGAGTCGCTAATCCATTACATACGCTTTTTGGAGGCTTCGATGCCGATTTACGAATACAAGTGCGAGAACGGACACGTCTTCGACGTGATGCAGAGGTTGTCCGACGATCCTTTGACGGAGTGCACCGTCTGCGGCGCCCCCGTGACGAAGGTTCTCCACCCGGTCGGCATCTCCTTCAAAGGCTCGGGCTTCTACTCCACCGACTACGACAAGAAAGGCCCGAAAGGGGAGCCGAAGGAAGCCGCCGCTACCAGCGGCGACTCTACGAACGGCGCCTCCGACTCAAGCTCCAAAGCAAAGAAGTCCGAGAAGACCTCAACCGAGAAAAGCACCAAGAAAGAGGATTGAGGGCCGACGTGGCAAACGTTCCCACCGGATAAACTTTGAGGAATCCCACTCGGCAGGTCGAACAAGGCTCGGGGCGCAAGGCCATCCTCGCCCTTACCTTCCTCTTCGTGCTGGTCTCGGTCTCCGTCTCTGCCGGGCTCGTCGTCTACACCGCCTGGAATCACGACCTCAGAGATGGCCTCTTCGCCCTCGCCTTCGCTGTCCTGAGCGCCAAGATGGCCCTTTCCTGGGTCCTCTGGCGCGACGACGAAAAGGAGCACCAACTCCCCAAGTAGCACCGCCCGACCCGGAACGTTTCTTGAAAAGTGCTGCAAAACAGACCTCAACTTTTGGTTGAGGTGGTATGGACATACGCTTCTCTTCGCCTTATAGTGGCGCCCGTCTAGGAAGGACGGGGAGAACGGGCGACGGCGGGGCCTAGCGTCTTTAGGTCTCCGCCAACCGTTCCGCCGGTTGGATGTAGGGGAGGAGCGGTTTGTCGGTCACGCCTTTCGCGCACTTGCACTGCCATTCGGAGTACTCGATGCTCGACGGGGCGAGTCGGATCAAGGACCTCATCTCATTCGCCAAGGAGCAGAACATGCCCGGCCTCGCGCTCACCGACCACGGCGTGATGTACGGCGCGATCAAGTTCTATAGCGAGGCGAAGAAGGCCGGCATAAAGCCCATCGTGGGCTGCGAGGTCTACGTCACCGCCGACAGGAGAGCTCGCAGCCGCGCCCCGTACTACCACCTCACGCTCCTCGCTCGCACCCCTGAAGGCTACAAAAACCTCATGAAGCTCTCGACGGTGGGCTACCTCGAAGGCTACTACTACAAGCCGCGGGTAGACGTGCAGACCCTAAAGAAGCACGGCAAGGGCATCATCTGCCTCTCCGGTTGCCTCTCGGCGGAGGTGCCGACCCGCATCTTAGAGGGACGTGTAGATGAGGCGCGCAAACTGCTTTTGGAGTACGCGGAGATCTTTGACGCGGTGTTTTTAGAGATGCAGGACCACGGCATCCCCGAGCAGCGGCGCGTCAACGAGGGGCTCCTCAGGCTGCACAAGGAGACCGGGGTACCGCTCGTCGCGACCAACGACTCACACTACACGGCGAAGGGTGACGCCAAGATGCACGACGTGCTCCTGTGCATCGGAACCGGCAAGTTCCACGCCGACCCCAACCGGATGAGGTTCTCCGGCGAGGAGTTCTACGTCAAGACGGCCGAGGAGATGGAGAGGCTCTTCCCGGAGCACCCGGAGGCTTTGCAGAACACCCTCACGGTGGTCGACCTCGTCGAGGACCCGGGGATAGAGCTCGACAAGACGCGCCTGCCCAACTTCCCCAAGCCCGAGGGGTACACCGCCGACGAATACTTGAGGGAGCGGTGCGAAGCGGGGCTCGTAAAGCGATACGGTGAGATCACACCGGAGATAAGGAGGCGGCTCGACTTCGAGCTTTCGACCATCGGCAAGATGGGCTTTGCCGACTACTTCCTCATCGTCTGGGACTTCGTCAAGTACGCGAAGGACAGGAAGATAGCGGTGGGGCCGGGGCGGGGATCTGCTGCGGGCTCCATCGTAGCCTATGCGTTGGAGATTACGGACCTCGACCCGCTCGAATACACGCTGCTCTTCGAGCGGTTCTTGAACCCGGACAGGATCAGCATGCCCGACGTGGACATAGACTTCTCGGTTTCGGGCCGCGGCGAGGTGATGCGTTACGTCACCGAGAAGTATGGCGGCCACGAGCACGTCGCCCAGATCATCACCTTCGGTACCCTGGGCGCCAAGGCAGCGATACGCGACGCTGGGCGCGTCTTCCAGTACCCTTACGACGCGACCGACAAGCTCGCCAAATTCATCCCCGAGAAGCCGGTCGGGACGACCCTGAGGGACGTGCTAAGGCAGGAGAACGGCTCTTACACGCCGACGGAGAAGCATCCGGGGGCGGGGCGGGAGATGCTCCAGTTCGTCCAGCAGAACGCCGAGGCGAAGAAGATTCTCGATACGGCCTTCAAGATAGAGGGCTTCGCCCGCCACGCCGGGACCCACGCCGCCGGCGTCGTCATCTCCGAGGAGCCACTGACGGACATCGTCCCGCTTCAGCGCGTCGCCAGGGACGAAAACGCCGTCATGGTCCAGCACCCGATGGGCGACGTGGAGGCCCTGGGCCTCTTGAAGGTGGACTTCCTGGGACTGAGGAACCTCGACGTGATCGAGGAGACCCTGGAGATCGTGCGGGAGACGACGGGCGTAGAGGTGGACATAAGGAACATCCCCCTCGACGACGAGAAAACGCTGAAGCTCTTCGCGAGGGGCGACACGTTCGGGGTGTTCCAGTTCGAGTCGAGCGGCATGCAGCGGATGCTCCAGGATGTCAAGCCAGACCGCTTCGACGACCTCGTGGCCTTGAACGCCCTGTACCGCCCGGGTCCGATGGACTACATCCCCAACTTCAAGCGCGGCAAGCACAACCCCGAGAGCGTGCAGTACTCCGACCCGCGTCTGAAGCCCATCTTGGAGCCGACCTACGGCGTTGCGGCCTACCAGGAGCAGCTCATGGAGATCTCCAAATCTTTAGGGGACTTCACCCCCGGCGAGGCTGACACCCTGCGCAAGGCCATCGGCAAAAAGAACGCCAAGCTTATCGCCACGCTCAAGGACAAGTTCGTCGATGGCTGCAAGGCCAACGAGGTCGCTCCAAAGACCGCCGAGGAGCTGTGGAACTGGATGGAGAAGGCGGGCGGCTACTCGTTCAACAAGAGCCACTCGGCATGCTACTCCTTCCTCGCCTTCCAGACGGCCTACCTCAAGGCACACTACCCCGAGGCGTACATGGCCGCCCTCATGAGCAGCGTGATGAATACCAAAGACAGGGTGCCGCAGTACGTGGCGGAGGCGCGGGCGATGGGAGTAGAGGTCTTGCCGCCGGACGTCAACGAGAGTGGGCACCGGTTCACAGTGGTGGGGGAGACCATCCGCTTCGGGCTCTCGGCGGTAAAGAACGTCGGGAGCAACTTCGTCGAGGAGATCATGGCCGCCAGAGAAGAGGACGGACCTTTCGAGGACCTCTTCGACCTGTGCGAGCGCGTGGACTGCAAGACCTACAACAAGCGCACCATAGAGTCGCTCATAAAGTGCGGCGCCTTCGACTCTTTGGGGCACTCGCGGGCTGCCTTGCTGGAGGTTCACGCCCAGGCCGTAGAGCTCGCCCACAAGGGCGCAAAGAGCGTGGACGACGCCCAGTTCTCCATGTTCGACTCGGCGGAGCTGGCCGAGCTCGCTCCGCCCAAACCGCCGATCCCCGACGTAGAGGACGACCGGCGCCACACTTTAGAGTGGGAAAAAGAGACCCTGGGCCTCTACGTCTCCGACCATCCCTTGAGACCCGTCCTGCACAAGCTCAAGAGGCATACCGACACCACCGTCTCCGAGCTCGACGCTTGCAGGGACGGGGCGGTGGTGTGGGTCGGGGGCTTGGCAACCTCCGTGCGGCGCAACACCACGCGCAAGGGCGACGTAATGGCGATGCTCCAGCTCGACGACACGCGTGGCCTCGCCGAGGTAATGGTCTTCCCAAAGGTCTACGTCAAGTGCGCCTCCTGCGTTCGTGAAGACGCCGTCCTCAAGGTAAAGGGCCGCGTCGAGCGCAAGGAGGGCGTCCCGCGCGTCGTGGCCCTGGAGGTAGAAGCGCTCGATCTCCAGCCCGGCCTCGACCCCGTCTACTTAGACGCTAACTCCTTCGTCGGCCTCTCGCGCGCTGCCGTTCAGGAAGCCTTCTCGGTCATAGCCCGCCATCCCGGCGAGAGCCCGCTCATCCTCGTCTCGGGCGACGGCATCCCCGAGGAGACAATCTGCGCCGTCGAGGACTCCTCCGACCTCTACGCCGAGCTAAAGCAGCTTCTCGGTCGGCGGTGCATAAGCGCTGTTCGTAGAGCAGCCGAGGCAGAGATGGAGCAGGTGTCTCAATTTAAGTAGAATCGCATATGTAAAGAGTGCTAGACCTGGACAGGCTCGTCTTCGACGCGTACCGGCCGGAACTACGCGGGAGGAGACCAAGACCGCTTAGCGGCGATCTAACCATCGCGACGACGAAACTGAGGGGTTGCGTTCGACTTTTAGCCGGGCGAATATTGGAACTCCTTCGAACAGAAACGGAGAACCAGACACATGAGCGACCAGATCGTCTTTACCCGTGGCGTCCCGCCGCCCGAGGCGTTTCCGAGCGACGAGCTCGGCGCATGCTTCGACGCGGCTATCCGTGACGACACGGCCACCGTGTTGCAGTACGGGCAGCAGCCGGGCTACGCGCCACTGCGCCAGGAGCTTGCGAAAGAGTACGGCGTCTCCGATGCGGAGGTATTAGTAGGCAACGGTTCGCTGCAGTTGCAGGATCTCGTCTCGGCCCACCTCGTCCGGCCCGGCATGACGGTCTATACAGAGCAGCCGAGCTACGACCGGGCGATCACGACCTTCCGGCGGCGACGTGCGTGCACCGTTGGCATCCCGCTGGAGGAGGACGGTATCAGTGTCGAGCGGCTGGAGGCGGCGCTCACGCGCGAGGTGCCGGCGCTTTTGTACCTCGTGCCGGATTTTCAGAACCCTGCGGGTGCGACGCTCTCGCTCGAGAAACGGCGAAGAGTGGTCGAGCTGGCGGACGAGTATGGCTTTCCTGTTATCGAGGACATACCGTACCGCAAGCTGCGTTACCGCGGTGAGGACTTGCCGCTGCTGCGCGAGTTAGGAGGCTCGTCGCGGGTCATCACGATGAGCTCGTTCAGCAAGTTGCTCAGCCCCGGTATCCGGGTAGGGTTCATGATCGCGCCTTCGGACCTGATCAGGGCCGTGACTAGGCTCGGCGAGGACACCTACCTCTCGCCGGTGCTACCGACCCAGGCCGCCGTCGCGAAGTACCTGCGGCGGGGCTGGCTTCAGCCGAACGTTGAGCGGCTGAAGGAGTTGTACCGGCCCCGCTGGCAGACGATGGCGGACGCGGTACGCCGCGAGCTTCCAGACGCGCACGCCTTCATCCCCGACGGTGGCTTTTTCGTAAGCGTGATGCTGCCGGAGGACGCCAACATCGACAACCTGGTTGGCCGGGCGAAGGACATCGGGCTCGTGCTCACCCCCGGCGCGCCGTTCTTCGCCGACCCCGACGACGGCGAGGCAGTTCCGGGCGACCGGTTTGTACGGCTGCCGTTCTGCGCTGTCGAACCGGAGCAGATTAACGAGGGCGTGCGACGGCTGGCGAGTCTACTCTGACGGACGAGTTCGAGGACCTCGTAATATATAATGGCGGCATGGTAGAGAAAGTAAGGAAGACCGAAGAGGAGTGGCGAAAGGAGCTCTCTCCTCAGCAGTACAGGATAATGCGGGAGAAGGGCACCGAGCAGGCCTTCACGGGCGAGCATTGGGACCGCAAGGAAGAAGGCGTCTACCGCTGCGCTGGCTGCGGCGCGCCGCTCTTTGGCTCCGAGACGAAGTACGACTCCGGCACGGGATGGCCGAGCTTCTGGGCGCCCGCAGACGAGGAGAACGTCGAGACCGAAGAGGATCGCAGCATATTCTTTATGCCGCGTACGGAGGTGCACTGCGCCGTCTGCGGGGCACACCAGGGTCACGTCTTTGACGATGGCCCTGAGCCGACGGGCAAGCGTTACTGCATCAACTCCGCCTCGCTCGACTTCGATCCGAGAACAAAGTCGGGCGAGTAGCCGGAGCACCGGGACCTTCTCGCGGGATCGCACCGTTACGGTAGACGATCGGACGCGTACGAGTTGGGTGTACCTCCGCTGTTGAGGGCGTCGAGCTTGCTTACACTCGGGACGTGAAGGAGAAGCGCGTTTACTCGGCTCGACCTGAGCCTAGCGATTCCAAGATCGAGGCTGTGCGCGAGGCTTTGATCTCCTGGTTCGGCGGCAACGGGCGCGACTTACCGTGGCGCCGAACGCGAGATCCTTACAGAGTGCTCGTCTCCGAAGTGATGCTGCAGCAGATCCAGGTGAAGCGCTCCATACCCTTCTACCTGGCTTCCTGGAGCGGTTACCGACGGTTCGTGTGCTCGCGGACGCATCGGTCGCCGATGCCATCTGAGTCTGGTGCGACCTGGGGCGGTACAAGCGGGTGGTGAGCCTTCACAGGACGGCCCGGATCGTAGTGGAGGAGTACGGTGGGGAGATCCCTTCGGCCACGGTGGTGCTCGTGAGGCTACCCACTATCGGCCCCTACATGGCGGGCGCGGTGGCCTGTTTCGCCTTCGAGGGAGACGTGGTGGCCGAGAACCCGAGTACCCCGCCCGAGGAATGGCAGAGTCATGTGTTGCGGCGGGCCAAGGAGAACGGCTCAGGCGAGTACAGCCCCGGCTACTGGGCGGCTAGAGCTCACCTACGAGCACAACGACCAACCTCAGGGGCATCGGCGCTGGCCTAGGCCGGGCCGCCTACTACGACAAGGACCCGGTCGTCTACTTCCGGGAGGCCCAGGGGGCGCAGGCGCTGCTCGCCGAGCGGGCCAAGGGGTTGCTCGGCATCACCGCACCTCCGGCGGATACGTAGAGATGGGGGAGGCCGCGCGCCGGAGGGCGGA
>JALYGT010000154.1 GCA_030776965.1 Actinomycetota bacterium | reverse complement strand
CGGCGACGATCCAGTCCAGGCGCTCCTCGACCGCCGCCGAACCCACTTGGAGGACGAAGTAGTCCCCGTAGCGATCTGCGACGAGGCCGGGGACGCCGTCGGCCTCGGCGTGCAAGAGGCGGTAGGCATCGGCGTCTATGTTCAGCGACTCGCGGTAGGCTAGGGCTCGTTCGATGCGGGTTCGGAACCAGGCTTCGTCCAACGCTTCGTCTTCACGGGTGGCGATGCGGAGCGTGATCTCGCTTTTTGGGTTGTAGAAAGCGTATCCCAGGAAGCGTCCGCCCCGATCCACGACGCGCACCACGTCGCCTGCCTCCCCCGAGGCGTCGAAGACGTCTGAGCGGTAGATCCAGGGGTGTCCGGATCTCGCCCGCGCAGCGCCCCTCCTCGTCAGCACGGCCACCCTCGTCATCTTCGTTGTACCTGCGCTATCCTTCTGTGAGCCTATTTACCCTGCGTTCCGGCCCGTCCTGCTAGCATCCCCCGCGTATACTCCAATATACCTTTCGCGGGGTGTGTCGGCTTTTGAGAGAGGCTTAACTTGTTGGCGACGAAGCGGGTGGCGATCGTAGGAGCCGGGATGGGAGGACTCGCGGCGGCGATCCGGCTCAGGCTGATGGGCTTCGACGTCGAGGTGTTCGAGAAGAACGGGCTGCCCGGCGGCCGGATAGGGCGCTTGCGCGAGGAAGGTTTCACCTTCGATACGGGGCCTACTCTCCTCCTCATGACCGACGTCTACCGCGACCTCTTCGCCGCCGCGGGAAAGAACCTGGAAGAAGAGATCGAGCTGACGCCACTCGATCCGAACTATCGGGTCCACTTCGGAGACGGGGACTCTATTCAAGTCTCCTCCTACCTTCCGGCCCTGATCCCGGAACTCGAACGCGTAGAGCCCGGCGTTACCCCCCGCTTCTACCGCTTCTTGGAAGACGCCTGCCTCAAGTACCGCCTCGGGCGCAGCGAGTTCGTCGAGCGCGACTTCGAGAAGGCGGGCGACTTCTTCGGCCCGCGCAACCTGAGACTGCTGCTGAAGACGAAGGCCGTCAACAACTACTACCGCTCGGTCTCGAAGTACTTCAGGACGGAGAAGCTCCGGCAGACGTTCTCTTTCCAGACCATGTACCTCGGGCTCTCGCCCTTCAAAGCGCCAGCGGTCTACGCGCTTTTGCCGTACACCGAGCTCGCGGAGGACGGCCTCTGGTTCCCCCGCGGCGGGATGTACGAACTCATCGAGGCCGTGGCCCGGCTCGCCCGCGACCTCGGGGTGAGGATCCACCCGAACAGCCCCGTCGAGGAGATAGTGGTCGCGAAGAACAGGGCGCGCGGCGTGCGAGCCAACGGCGAAGAGGTCGGGGCCGACGCCGTGCTCGCGAACGCGGACCTGCCGTACGTTTATCGCGAGCTCCTGCCACGCTCCGCGGGTGAAGGGGACTTCAGGTGGAAGGTACGCAAGCGGGATAGGCTCCTCTACACAGCCTCAGCGTTCATGCTCTATCTGGGTCTGGACAGGAAGCTCGACCACATGCTGCACCACAACGTCTATCTCTCGGCGCGCTACAAAGAGAACTTCGAGCAAATCTTCGACGAGCGCAAGCTCCCAGACGATCCCTCCTTCTACGCCAACGTCCCCTCGCGCACGGACGAGGACGCCGCCCCCGAAGGCATGGAGGCGCTCTACATCCTCATCCCGACGCCGCACCTGAGCGACAAAGTGGACTGGTCGCGCGAGGGTGAGGCGTTCAAGGAGCGTGTCTATGATCTCTTGGAGAGAAAGGCCCGTATAGAGGACATCAGGAAACATATCGTCTACGAGAAGGTCAAGACTCCTTTGGACTGGCGCGAGGAATACAACCTTGAAGAAGGGGCGGCGTTCGGGATCGGGCACGGCATCTTTCAGGTCGGCTACTTCAGGCCGCCGCTGGCCTCGAAGACGGTCCGGGGCGTGTATTTCGTCGGCGCTAGCACCCGTCCCGGAACGGGCGTGCCACTCGTTACCATCGGGGCGAAGCTCGCAGCCGAAAGGGTAGGGCGGGAGCTCGGCTATCCTCTCGCCACTGCCAGAGGCTCCTAGTGCACCTGGACCCGGTGGGCAAAGGACCGCTGGTCGGCGAGAGGCTGGCCCTCCCGGAGTGTTACGAACTGTGCCGCTCGGTTGAGAAGGCGCACAGCAAGACCTACTACTTCTCGACGAGCCTCCTCCCAAAGGAGGTGCGCCCGCACGTGCACGCGCTCTACGCCTTCATGCGCTATGCGGACGAGATCGTGGACAACCCAGGCATGACGACCCTCGACGAGCAACTCGCGATCCTGGAGGCCTTCGAGGAGGACACTCTAGCGGCGGTATCCGGTGAGTATGTACCCCCGAACCCCATCCTGCGCGCGTTCGCGAACACGGTGCTCGTGCGCGACATCGGGCCGGGGCTCATACAATCTTTTATGAGGAGCATGAAGATGGACACCCACGTATACCGCTACCCGACCTACGAGGACCTGGAGGAGTACACCTACGGGAGCGCCGCCGTCGTGGGTCTCATGATGTGCCGCGTGGTCGGCGTCACCGACGAGGAGGCCGACCCACACGCCGAGGCGTTGGGCGTGGCGATGCAGCTCACGAACTTCTTGCGGGACGTGAAGGAGGACTGGGTGCGGGAGCGGGTCTACCTGCCGCTCGAAGACCTAGAGCGCTTCGGGTACGCGGAGGAGGAGCTGGGGCGGGGGGTCGTGGATGGGCGGTTCGTGGCGTTGATGCGGTTCGAGATCTCACGCGCCCGGACGCTCTACCGGTTGGCGGACGAGGGGATACGCTACATACCCCGCGGGCGGAAGTACCCGGTCGTCGTGGCGCGGCGGCTCTACGAGGCGATCCTGGACCGCATCGAAGCGCAAGGCTACGATGTCTTCTCAAGGCGAGCCCAGACCACGCTTCCCCACAAACTCAGAATGGCGGCGGCCTGTGCGCTCTCGGAACCCGCAGAGATAACGACGCGCCTCCGCGACGATGGGCCCGGCGGTGTTGCAATAACCCTGTGATCGTGCTGTAATAGCTCGGCTGTTCCGGACTCTAGGTCCGGGTGGTGCTCATCGAGAGCGGTGGAGGGACGGGCCCTTAGAAGCCGCGGCAACCGGCAGTCTGACGGGATAACCAAAAGACTGCGGCAGGTGCCAACTCCCGCGGAGAGGACTCCGAGAGATGAGGAGCGCAGGGATGTTTTTGGCCGCACCTCTCTCCTACCTGTCCCAGACAAGATGCGCTAAAAGAGAGGAAATGTTTTGTTGAATACCAAAGAGAAGTCGTTGGATCTCAGGGAGAAGCTTGAGGGGCGCCTGCTCGTGGGGGACGGCGCGATGGGCAAGCTCCTGGCCGACCGCGAGTCCAACAGGGCCAACCTCACCACCCCTCGTCAGCGGCGCCTACCTCATGCCTCCGGCCTCGATGCCCATCTAGCCGGAGAGGTCATAGAACCGATCGTCTAGGGGCGGGTTTGAAAACCCGCCCCTAGAAAAGGAGAAGGTGAGTTGCCCGAGATAAAAGCCTATGCACCCGGCATCTACGCCCGCTCGGAGGAGCTCGTGCAGGCAACACGCGACCTGGACCGGGGCCGTACGACTGAAGAGGCTGTCGCCACTCAGCAGGACGCAGACCTACGGGCCTTTCTCGACGCCCAGAGGGAGGCAGGTCTCGACTACTTCTCGGACGGCTTGCTGAACTGGCAGGACATCTTCCGACCGTTCGACACGGCGGCGGAGGGGCTGCACCCCGGTCCCCTGACTCGCTTTTCGAACACGAACACGTTCTACCGGGCCCCGGCGGTCGAAATGGAGAGGCCGAGATTGGTCGAGCCGCTCGCCGAGCCGTTTTTCCGGATCGGGGACCTCCCGCAGGAAAGGTGGGTGGCGACGCTGCCGTCTCCCCGTTCTTTAGCCGAGTGGGCCGCGGGGGAGATCGAACCGCGGGCGGCCACGGAAGGGATACTCCGGCCGCAGATAAGCTGGCTCGCCGGGAATGGCTGCGCATACGTGGTGCTGCAAGAGACAGCGCTCGTCGGCGGGAGGAGCAACCTGTACGGGCTGAGCGAGGTACTCGAGGCACTCGCGAGCCCGTTGCCGCTCGCGCTCCAGCTGCCGTTCGGGGACGCCGGAAACTTGCTCCAGGAACTCCTGGAGCTGCCGATCGACGCGATCGGGGTTGACTTCTACGCGACGGACGTAAGGTCGCTGCCACGCCCGTTCCCGAAGACGCTGCTCGCGGGGGTCGTGGATGCCCGAAACTCTCTCTTGGAGGAGCCCGAAGAGTTGGCCGAGTTCGGGCGGAGCCTGCTCAGAGAGATGGAGGGGCCAGAGCTGCATCTCGTGCCGAACGGGGATCTGCAGTTCGTGCCAGAGAAGATAGCCCGCGAGAAGGTGCTGCGCCTCGGTGCCACAGCCAGGATCCTGAAAGGAGAGCAGTAGCATGAACGAGGTCCGCTTCACGACCCGCGAGATAGGCAGCCTAGCCAAACCCGGTTGGCATGTGAAGTCCATCGCCGGGCGTCCCGTCGAGAAGAACGATGTTGAAGATGCCCAAAAGTGGGGCAGTCGGCTGGGGATAGAGGACTATGACGTGCTCGTAAACGACATTCTCATAAAGGGTATGGGCTTCACAGACGAGGAGAAGGCTCGCGTACAAAATTTCTCCGCCCTTTACGGTCTCCGGCTACTGGAGAACGCCGGCCTCGACGTGGTCTACGACGGCGAGCAGCGCCGGAGCGAGATGTACGACCACGCCGTCAGGCATGCGAAGGGCTTCGAGACCCGCGGGACGGTGCGCGCTTTCGACAACAAGTACTACACCAAAGCCGCAGTCGTCGAGAAGCCCCTTGTCGAGACGGTCTACGACCTCGAGGAGTACGAGTTCGTCCAGTCGCACACCGACCGCCAGGTCAAGGTCCCCTTTACCGGCGCCTACACAATCATGGACTGGTCCTACGACGAGTACTACGCCAGGGACGGCGCGCTTCTCGGCGCCACCGCGCAGAAGAGGACCGAACCCCGGTGGAGGTTCGGCGTAGACGCGGCTCGCGACGTGGTCCGTCCGAATGTTCTAGGGCTCGTCGAGGCCGGCGCTACTTGGGTCCAGATCGACGAACCCGCCGCCACTACCCGCCCGGAGGAGGTCCCGCTCGTCGTCGAAACCTTCAACGCCACCCGCGAGGGCGTAAACGCCCGCGCCAGCATGCACATCTGCTTCTCCGACTACACCAGCCTCTTCCCGCACATCGAGGAGCTGGACGACTGCTACGAGCTGCAGCTCGAGTTCTCGAACCGCGACTCCTTAGAGCTCGGCACGAAGCCCGAAGACCGTCCCGGCTACTCCGTGTTGTCTAGGTTCAAGGAGAGCGCGTGGGACGGCAAAATCGGGCTCGGGGTCATAGACATCCACTCGAACTTCATCGAGCCCCCACAGCTGGTGCGAGACCGCATCCTGCACGCCGCGGAGGTGCTCGACCCGGAGCGCATTGAGGTCAACACCGACTGCGGCCTGAGGACCCGCACCTGGGAGGTCTCCTATGAGAAGCTCAGGAACATGGTCGAGGGTACCCGCCTCGCCGAGGCGACGCTCAACGGTTCCTAAGGACGGTCTAGGCAGAATATAGAAAGAGGTTCATGGTTCGCGAACGCACGTTCAACGAAGTGAGAGAGGGCCGGATATCGAAGTTTCGGGCTCTGCTGAAGCAGCGCATCATCCTCCTGGACTGCGCGATGGGGACCATGATCCAGCGTTACGGGCTCTCGGAGAAGGACTACCGGGGGGAACGTTTCGAAGATCATCCTGGAGAGCTTAAGGGCAATAACGACCTGCTCTCCATCACCCAACCGCAAATAATCCGCGACATCCACGAGGCCGTGCTGGACGTCGGCGCAGATATGATCGAGACAAACACCTTCAGCTCCACCTCTATCGCCCAGAAGGACTACAAGCTGGAGAACCTGGCATATGAGCTGAACTACGAGTCGGCACGCATCGCTCGCGAGGCGGTAGACGACTTTACGGAGAAGACGCCGGACAAACCGCGCTTCGTGGCGGGCGCTTTAGGCCCTACCAACCGCACGGCCTCCCTTTCCCCGGACGTAAACAATCCCGGCTTTAGAAACGTCACCTTTGACGAGCTCAAAGAGGCGTACAAGGAAGCGACCAGAGGGCTCGTCGAGGGCGGCGCGGACCTCTTGCTCGTCGAGACGATCTTCGACACCCTGAACGCAAAGGCCGCGATCTTCGCGATCAAGGAGTACCTTGAAGAGGAGAACCTCGATGTCCCGATCATGATCTCGGGCACCATCACCGACGCGAGCGGGCGGACGCTCTCGGGGCAAGTGACGGAGGCGTTCTGGAACTCCGTGCGCCATGCCGAGCCCATCAGCGTCGGTCTCAACTGCGCTCTGGGATCCCCGGAGCTCAGGCAGTACATCGAAGAGCTCTCCGGTATCGCCGACACACACGTTAGCGCCTACCCGAACGCCGGGCTTCCCAACGAGTTCGGAGAGTACGATGAGACCCCCGAGCACATGGCGACCGAGATCGGGGAGTGGGCCCAAAACGGCTGGTTGAACATCGTCGGCGGCTGCTGCGGCACCACCCCGGAGCACATAGAGGCCATAGCCGAGGCCGTCTCCGGTCATGCGCCCCGCGAGGTGCCGGAGCTTCCGCCGAAGCTGCGCCTGAGCGGGCTCGAGCCAGCCAACATCGGGCCTGACTCGCTGTTCGTGAACGTCGGCGAGCGCACCAACGTCACCGGATCGCGGCGGTTCAAGAACCTGATCCTCTCGGGCGACTACGAGACGGCTCTGGAGGTTGCGCAAAACCAGGTGGAGAACGGCGCCCAGATGATAGACGTCAACATGGACGAGGGGATGCTCGAGGGCGAGGAAGCGATGGTCAACTTCCTCAACCTTATCGCCTCCGAGCCGGACATCTCACGAGTGCCGGTAATGATCGACTCCTCCAAATGGTCCATCGTCGAGGCGGGCCTCAAGTGCGTGCAGGGCAAGCCGGTGGTCAACTCGATCAGCATGAAGGAAGGCGAGGAAGAGTTCATCCGGCAAGCCAGGCTCTTGAGGAAGTATGGCGCCGCCGTGATCGTGATGGCCTTCGACGAGGAGGGCCAGGCGGACACCAAGGAGCAGAAGGTCGAGATCTGTGACCGCGCTTACCACATCCTCACCGGTAAGGTCGGCTTCCCGCCAGAGGACATAATCTTCGACCCCAACGTCTTCGCCATCGCCACCGGCATCGAAGAGCATAACAACTACGGCGTGGACTTCATCGAGGCGGTGCGTGAGATCTCGCAAAACCTCCCCCACGCCAAGACCTCGGGCGGCATCTCCAACGTCTCCTTCTCGTTCCGCGGCAACGACCCGGTGCGCGAGGCTATACACGCCGTCTTCCTCTATCATGCCATAAACGCCGGCCTGACGATGGGCATCGTGAATGCCGGCCAACTCGCGGTCTACGACGAGATAGACGAGGAGTTGCGCGAGGCCGTCGAAGACGTGGTCCTGAACCGTCGTAGCGACGCCACCGAGCGACTCCTGGAGCTGGCCGAGAAGTACCGCGACCGGGACGACGAGACGAGGGAGACGGAGACCCTGGAGTGGCGTTCCTGGCCGGTGGAGAAGCGCCTGGAGCACGCGCTCGTCAAAGGCATCGCCGAGTACGTCGTGGAGGACGCCGAGGAGGCGCGCCAGCAATACAACCATCCGGTGGAGGTGATCGAGGGTCCCCTCATGGATGGGATGGACGTGGTCGGGGACCTCTTCGGGTCGGGGAGGATGTTCCTGCCGCAGGTGGTCAAGAGCGCGCGCGTGATGAAGCGAGCCGTCGCGTACCTCGTGCCGTTCATCGAGCAGCAGAAGACCGAGACTTCCAAGCCCAAGGGCACGGTCGTAATGGCGACCGTGAAGGGCGACGTGCACGACATCGGGAAGAACATCGTCGGCGTCATTTTGCAGTGCAACAACTTCGAGGTGATAGACCTCGGGGTGATGGTACCAGCGGCCAAGATCCTGGATACCGCGAAGCAGAGCGGCGCGGACATAATCGGGCTCTCGGGCCTGATCACCCCTTCCCTGGACGAGATGGTGCACAACGCCAAGGAGATGCAGCGCGAGGGCTTTAACATCCCCCTGCTTATCGGCGGGGCGACGACCTCGCAGACGCATACGGCGGTCAAAATAGCGCCGAATTACGAGCACCCTACGATCCACGTGAAAGACGCCTCAAGGGCCGTGGGCGTGGTCCAGAACCTGGTGAGCGAAGGCCGCAGGGTAGCCTACGCCGACCAGATCGCCGCCGAGTACGAAGAGGTGCGCACCAAGCACGCCGGGCGCAGGTCCAGCACCATGCTCTCCCCCCTCGCAAAGGCACGGGCCAACAGGACGAAGATAGAGTGGGAGGGGTACGCCCCGCCCAGGCCGAACGTCCTTGGAGTCAAGGCGTTCGACGACTACCCGTTAGAGGAGATCCGGGACTACATAGATTGGACGTTCTTCTTCCACTCCTGGCAGATGAAGGGGAGCTACCCCAAGATCATGGACGACCCCGAGAAGGGCACGGAGGCACGCAAACTCTTCGACGACGCTCAGAACCTCCTGGACCGCCTCATCGCGGAGAAGCGGCTAAAAGCCCGCGCGGTCATAGGTCACTTCCCGGCCAACGCCTTGCCCAACGACGACATCGAAATCTACGCCGACGAGTCGCGCAAAGAAGTGCTGAAGGAGTTTCACTTCCTGCGCCAGCAGAGGGCCAAACCGCCGGGCCGTCCCAACCGCTCTTTAGCGGACTTCGTCGCCCCGAAGGAGATGGGGTTGGAGGACTACATGGGCTTCTTCGCCGTGACCGCCGGGCTCGGCGCGGACGAGGTCTCGCAGCACTTCCGGGACGACAACGACGACTACAACGCCATCATGGTGCAGGCTTTGGCCGACCGCCTCTCCGAGGCGTTCGCAGAGCTCATGCACGAGCGGGTCCGCAAGGAGTTCTGGGGCTACGCGGCGGACGAGCAACTCGACAACGAAGCCCTCATCAAGGAGGAGTACCGCGGCATCCGGCCCGCACCTGGCTACCCGGCCTGCCCAGAACACACCGAGAAGGGGCTCTTGTGGGACCTCCTGGACGCGGAGAAAAACTCCGGCATCAAGCTAACCGAGAGCTACGCCATGTACCCGCCCTCGGCGGTCAGCGGCTTCTACTTTTCCCACCCGGACTCAAGGTACTTCGGTGTCGCCGAGATAGGGCGGGATCAGGCCTCTGATTACGCCAAACGCAAGGACATGACGCTAGAAGAGGCCGAGAAGTGGCTCGCCCCAAACCTGGCCTACGATCCCGAGCAGTAGTAAGGTCCCTTGCCGAGGAACCGACCCAGGCAGCATCGGACGCTGCGATAGCGAGCATCGACGGTCTCATCAAGCCCTGCTCCCTTCACGAAGGTGCTCACAGCTCCAGCTCCCAGGTCTGGCCTACCAAGTCGTGTCCGAAGCTGTGGTGGGGCTCTTCATAGACGAGGCGGAAGCCGGCCTCTTCGTAGATGCGGCGGGCAGCGCGTAACACGTCGTTCGTCCACAGTGTGATCTTGCCGTATCCTGTTTGCTTGGCGAAGCGCACGCACTCCTGCACGAGGCGTCTACCGATGCCCAAGCCCCGCGCCGAGGGCTCGACGAGTAGAAGACGCAGCTTGGCGACCTCCTCCGACTGCTTGACGAGGAATACCGAGCCGACGATCTCACCGTCCCTCTCGACGATCCAGCAGCACTCCCGCTTCGGGTCGTATTGCTGGATAAACTCTGCAACTATCTCTGCGACGAGCGCCTCGAATCGCTCGTCCCATCCATACTCTCGGGCGTACAGTACGCCGTGGCGGTGCACGATCCAGCCCATGTCGCCGGGTTGGTGGGGCCGCAGAAGATACGGAACCTTTAGCTCAGGCTGGTCGCCGAGGAGACCTTCTATGGTGTGCATCGCCTCGACCAAGCGGCCTTGCTCCGCTGGGGACAGGCCACCCAACATCGCGCCGACCTCTTCGTGCGAGCGTGTGTCGAGCGGGGCGAAGGCCTCTCGTCCTTGCTCCGTCAGCCACAAGATGCTCCGTCGTCCATCTGCTTCGGAGGACTTCTTGCCGATCAGACCACGCTCCTCGAAGCCACGCAGGATGCGGCTCAGATAACCCGCGTCCAGCCCAAGCTCCTTGCTGAGCTCGCTCGCCGTAGTCTCCTCCCGGTAGGCGAGCTCGTAGAGCACGCGCACCTCCGCCAGGGAGAACGGGCTCTCCAGATACCCCTCCTGTAACACCCCGATCTGCCGCGTCCAGAACCGATTGAAGCGCCGCACGGCTCCTACGCGCCGATCGAAATCGCTCTCACCCATCGGCGTAACCCTCGACATTACGCTAACAGCTAAATGACACTGTCTATTATTCGGTTGACATTGTCAAATATATTAGTGGCCGTCCGGCTTGCACCGCAGTGATACAACCCCGACGGTAACATGAGGTATGAGGCTTAGATCTACCCTTCGTCGCGCTCTAACGGAACCCCGGCAGTATCTCTTTCT
The DNA here is from genome assembly GCA_030776965.1 of Actinomycetota bacterium. GTDB lineage: Bacteria > Actinomycetota > Rubrobacteria > Rubrobacterales > Rubrobacteraceae > Rubrobacter_F. The sequence goes on along the minus strand of JALYGT010000154.1, from coordinate 6,336 downwards.
CGTAGAAGTCGAAGAAGGCTTTCTGGTTCGGTCCGATCTGCTGGACGTAGACCTCGTCGTAGCCGGCGTCGGCGAACTGACGGATCATCTCCCGGTGCGGCTCGGGATCGGGGCCGCAGGGCATGGCCTCCGCGACCATCTCCTCGGTGACCAGCTGGGCGGCCTGCTCGAAGTGGGCCGGGGTGGGCAGGATCTGGCCTAGCTCGCCGGGGAGCAAGTCGTTCGGCCAGAGCCGGTGGGCGGTCTTGCGGGCCTCCGTTTCGTCCTCGCCGTAGCAGACCTTGAAGGCGCCGTGGGCGGGCTTGTCACCGCCTCCCGAGGAGCGGAAGAGGCCCACCATCTCGGCGTCGGGAGAGACGTTTATGTAGCCGTCGCCTATCTTCGCGGCGAGAGGAATCGCCTTGGGTCCGAAGCCGGAGACGAGGATCGGGGGCGGCTCGTCGGGGAGGGTGTAGATCCGAGCGTTCTCGACCCGGTAGTGCTTGCCCTCGTGGTCCTTCGTGCCACCCTCCCATAAAAGGCGTATGACCTCTATTGCTTCCTCGAGCATCTCCAGGCGCACGTCCGCGGACGGCCACGCGTCGCCGAAGATGTGCTCGTTGAGGTTCTCGCCTGTGCCGACGCCGAACTCGAAGCGCCCCGGTAGCATCACGGCGGAGGTCGCAGTCGCCTGGGCTATGACCGCCGGATGAATGCGCATCGTTGGGCAGGTCACGGCCGTGACGACCTTTACACGGGAGGTGACCTGGGAGAGGCCCCCGATCACCGACCACACGAACGGGCTGTTCCCCTGCTCCTCGTTCCACGGGTGGTAGTGGTCAGAGATCCAGAGCGCCTCGAAGCCGGCCTCCTCGGCCGTCCGGGCCTGCTCCAAGAGCTCGCGCGGCCCCCACTCCTCGCATGACAGAAAGTAGCCTACCTTCATGAACGAAAACCTCTCTTCCGTCTGGAACGGTCCGTACCTACGTCCGCCGATCACCGGCGTGCGTCAGTAAAGTTAGCGCATCGAGCTTCGCGGTGCACCGAGCGGTCTCCGTTCTCTGCCGTCGGCCTTTGGATCAGGCCCAAACGAGCCGACGATCGTGGCGATCCTCAGAGTGGCACACAGGCGACTTTTCGGATAAACATTGGGTATGTGTTCGATCCCCAGCGCCGGATCATTAATATCAAACTGATGCCGAAACGCGTCCGACCGGCGTCTTCTACGCTCTCGACCAGGCTCGCCGGGGTCATCGTCGCGTTTGCCGTCGTGGTCGTGATGGCCGGTTGTGGTAGCTCCGAGGAGGGGGCCAGCGCCGACCCGGAAACCGGCACGCAACCGACCGAAGAGGTTTCGGTCGCGGAGTCGTCGCCGAACGTCGCCGAGGCCGCGGCGGCCAGGATAGACGAAGCCTCGATCCGTGAGAGCCTGGCTCACTTGACGGGAGAATCCCCTGCGCCGCTCGCCGATGGCCCGGTCACTATCGAGGAACGCGGGAGCGAGGAGGGAAGGCACGCGGCCGCCGAGTACATTCGATCTTCTTTCGAAGCGATGGGCGTCCCCGCGCGCATCCTAGAGTTCGACCTGGACGACGAGCGTGGGTTCAATGTGGAGGCTACCTTGGAAGGAACCAGTGGCGGTAAACACCTGTGGGTGACCGCGCACCTGGACTCCGTCTACAACGCCGGGGCGAGCGACGACGCGAGCGGCCTGGTCTCGATCCTGATGACCGCGAGGGTGCTAAAGCAGCTCGATCCCGAGCACACCGTCCACTTCGTGGCTTACGACCAGGAGGAAGTGGGCCTGGTTGGAAGCTCCCGCTACGTGGAGAGCGTCGTAAGCGACGTCCTCAGGCAAGAAGGCGAAGGTGCGATCATCGGCAACTTGCACACCGACATGATCGGCTACGATGAAGGCGAGTTCGAGGCGGTGATGGGAACCTGCAACCAGGCCGGCCCCATAGACGACGCCATCCTGCGCGCCTCGGAGATCATCGACTCGCCCCTCGACGTCAGCGACGATTGCCTGCGCCGATCCGACCACGAGCATTTCTGGAACGCCGGTTACCCGGCGGTCATAATGACCGACAGCACAAAGTACGACGGCTACCCCTGGTACCACAAGGCCACCGACACGATCGACAAGCTAAACCTCCCCTACCTGCGTTCCGTAATCCAGCTAAACGCGGCCGCGACCGCGCTGCTCGCCGAAAGCTAAAGCTTCCCGACATCGGCCGAGGGAGCCTTTGCGCATGGAGGAAGACGAGGGCACAGGCGTCCTAGTCTCCCGCGACCTCGCGGGGACCCCCAAGAGCGCGCGGCTTTTGGGCGAGGCGTTAGCGGCGGAGGTCTTTACGGTCAGGGGCCGAGGCTCGAAGGGCACGAGACGAGCGTGGAGGGATAAACCTGGTGAGCCGAGATCGAACTCTCTAGGCTTGTACGTTCGTCTCGCGCCAGCGGGTGTGGATGTCCAGGCCCTCGGCCTCCGGAAACTCATCGCCCTTCGTGAGTTGGACGCGGACCGGGGGGAGCATGGTTCCCCGGTCGCAGATGTAGGTGCCGCTTATAGGCGCCTTGTCGCCAGGCTTGAAGATCGGGCCGTAGGGCCGGTAGCGGTTGAGGACGTCCTCGATGCTCGCCGCCATAGCCCTACAGGCTCACAGCCCGAGCGTCGGTGAAGCCGGGGATCTCGCGCAGGCTCCTTATGACTTCTTCGGGGACAGGCTCGTCTACCGTGATGGCCATGGCGGCGGGGGCGCCGGGGGCGCTGCGCCCGACGGCCATGTTGCCGATGTTGATCCTGTGCTCGCCCAGGATGGTCCCGACCTTGCCGATCATGCCGGGCTTATCCTCGTTGCGGATAAAGAGCGTATGCTTTTCGGGGACGATGTCGACCGCGAAGCCCAAGGCCTCGACGATCAGCGGCTGCATCCGGGGTCCGAAGAGGGTCCCGCTCACGACGCTCTCCTGGTCGCCCTTCGAGGCGAGCCTGAGCGTGACGAGGCTTGTATAGTCCGCGCTCTCCGAGACGCGCGCGGTCTCGACCCTCAGACCCCTCTCCTTGGCGAGTGCGGGCGTGTTCACGAAGTTCAAGGGCTCGTGCACCATCAAGGCCAAAAGCCCCTTCGTAGCCGAGACGTCTAGAAGGCGGGTGTCGAAGCCCGCGATTTCGCCCCGGTATTCGATCTTTAAAGAGCTGCCTGGCCTGTCCGTGAGCTGGTAGAGCAGCCTCCCCAAGGTCTCGCAGAGCTCAGCGAACTGGGCTACGAACGCTGCCCCCTCGCCAGCCGGCACCGGCGCGTTTAACGCGTTTAAGGGCACCTCGCCGCGCAGGGCGGCGGCAACCTGCTCGGCGGCGGTGATCCCGGCCCGGTCCTGGGCCTCGACTGTGCTCGCCCCGAGGTGCGGGGTTACGACTACGTTAGGGAGCGCGAAGAGCGGGGAGTCCGTTGTCGGCTCCTCCCTGAACACGTCGATCGCGGCCCCGGCGATCCTACCCTCCTTGAGCGCGTTGTAGAGCGCGATCTCGTCCACGATGCCGCCGCGCGCGACGTTTATGAGGTACGCGGAGGGCTTCATCTTCTCTATGGCGCCCTCGTCGATCATGCCCGTCGTCTGCGGGGTACGCGGGACGTGCAAGGAGACGAAATCGGATTGCTCGAGCACCTCCTCCACGCTCTCGGCGCGCATCACGTTCATATCCCGCATCCGGTCTTCGGAGACGTACGGGTCGTAGGCGAGGACGCGCATCCTCATCCCCAAGGCGCCGCGCGCCACGATGCGGCCCACGTGTCCCAGACCTACGAGCCCGAGCGTCTTCTCGGCGACCTCGACGCCCTTGAAGGCGCTGCGTTTCCACTCGCCGCCGCGCAGGGTACCGTCGGCGACCGGGATGCGTCTGGCCGCGGCGAGCATGAGGCCCAAGGTGTGCTCTCCCGCTGCTATCGTGTTGCTCTCGGGGGCGTTGGCGACGATGATGCCCCTCTTGGTCGCCGCCTCGATGTCTATGTTGTCCACCCCTATCCCTGCCCGGCCTATCGCCTTGAGCTTGTCCGCCCTCTCGATGACCTCTGCCGTCACCTTCGTCGCGCTCCTTATGATGAGGCCGTCGTAAGCCCCAATCTTCTCCAGAAACTCCTCGGTACTAAGGCCCAGGAGGACGTCTACCTCGAAGTCCTTCTTTAGTAGCTCGACCCCGCTCTCGGCCAGGGCCTCGGTTATCAGGATCTTCAAGCGGCCACCCCGCTCTTCGAGAAGACTCTCTGGGCCGCGCCGACACCCCTGCCGAGCTCCACGGCGTAGTCGAGGGACTCCAGGGCCAGCTCGGCGGCGGCTATGGTGGCGATGATGTCGTAGGAGTCGAAGTAGCCGCAGTGGCCGATGCGGAAGATCTTGCCCTCCATCTGGCCCTGCCCGCCAGCGACCTGTATCCCATGCTCCCGGAACATGAGCCTAACGAGAGCCTTGCCGTCGATCCCCTCAGGCACCCACGCCGCTGTGACAGCCGAGTTCATGTCCTCGTCGGGACCGAAGAGTTTGAGGCCCATGCCCTTTATGCCCTCGCGCGAGGCACGACCCAGCAATACGTGACGCTGGAAGATCTCCTCGACACCCTCGGCCAGGATCTGCTGCAGCGCGATGTCGAGTTGGATGGTGACGCTCACCGCTGGCGTCCAGGCCGTCTGGGGCGGGTCCTTGACGTAGGCCTTCTTCGCCGCCGTCCAATCGAAGTAGTAACGCGGCATCGTGGCCTCTTCGTGCGCCCGCATCGCCCGCTCCGAAACACTCACGAACCCCAGGCCCGGAGGCGACATCAACGCCTTCTGCGAGCCCGCCACAACAACGTCGACACCCCAATCGTCCGTCCTAAGCTCGCACGCCCCCAGGCCCGAGACCGCGTCCACGATCGTGATGACGTTCTCCGTTGCCCGGGCGAAGCCCTCGATGTCGTTGACCGTCCCCGTGGAAGTCTCCGAGAGGACGCACATGGCAGCTTGTATCCCGGGGTCCCGCGAGAGCGCATCGGCGATTTCGTCGTTGTCGGCCTTCACGCCCCAGTCGTACTTGAGCTCGGTGACCTCCAGGCCGAACGCCCGGCTCATCTTCACCCAGCGGTTGCCGAAGTTGCCGTTATTGACGACGAGCACCTTGTCGCCGGGCGAGAAGAGGTTCTGGATCGCACCCTCAAAAGCCCCCGTTCCGCTCGCCGCGTAGGTGAAGACGTCGTTCTCGGTGAGGAAGACCCGCTTGAGGTTCTCGTTGACCCGGGTAAAGACCTCGCCGAACTCCGGCGTGCGGTGGTGGATGATCGGGAGCGCCCCCGCGGCCGATACCTCCGGCGGTATGGGGGTCGGACCCGGCGACATAAGACGGTACTTGTTCATCATGGGTTTCTAAAGGTTCCTCTCTTGCAGCGGACAACTGGCGCATATTCTAGACATTATCGTTTACGATGGCTATATTCTGGGGCAAGTAATTACAAGCTGTTGCTATCTCGCCGGAAACCGGGGATCTTCCTCCGGAGGCGTCGCGAGTAAACCGGCAACCCGAAGAAGGTGCTGCTAGCCGAACCCAGCCCCTTTGAGTGCGGGGAGGACTGCTCGGGCGTACCGGGCAGCATAATCGAATCCCGAAGGGACCGGGGACGCGTAAGGCTCCCTGCGGCGAAACTCGTCCGGGTCGACCCCGGTGCGGATGAGCCCTTCCGCAAGGTCCAGCCGCAGGGTATCCCCGCTCCACAGGCGACCGATGACGCCGCCCGCCGCGGCCTCCGGCGTCATGAGCGAGGTCCAGGTACCCGGAGCTTCTTCGGGAGGAAGCCCGTCTGTGAGGACCGGGACGACGCCGACGAGGCCAGCCTCAACGAGAGCATGCTTCAGTCGGTCGAGCCGGAGGAGCCCCGGTCCCCCGCGCGGCCCACAACCGCCCACGACGAGAAGGTCGGAGGGATAGATCGCAACGTCCTCCACCGCCCGGATGGCCGCTTTCTCAGAAGGATAGAAGCGGCAATCTCCGGAGACCTCCGCGACTCCTACTCTCGTACGGCAGACGGCCTCCGTGCCGGATGCCCGGCCTCGGACGAAGACCAGGCGCGGACCGGAAGCTTCCGGAGCTGGGGGCGTGGACGGGAGAGCTTCTTTGAGCCTCCCCGTCACCGTCGACGTGTCGTGCAGGGTCTCGCCGAGGTGGGCGAGGAGTCCGGCGGCGCCATGCGCGCTGAACCAGGACGAGTCGGGAGTGGAGATCTCGGGATTTTCGGGGGCGAGGACCCGGATCATCTGCGGGAAACCGACCACCCCAGCCTCGCGCGCGATGGCGGCGAGGTGCACGAGCAGCTCCGGGCCGGCCCCTGAAGAG
>JALYGT010000153.1 GCA_030776965.1 Actinomycetota bacterium | reverse complement strand
ACTGGTAGACGCGGTGGCGGACCTCTTCGCCGCCGGAGACGCGGCCAAGAAAGGCGGATAACGCAATGGCATTTCCAACACAGAGGCTCCGGCGCACGCGCGGCACGGCCGGGCTGCGCGGCATCGTACGCGAGACGGAGCTCTCCTCGAACGACTTCATCTACCCCATCTTCGTGGCGTCCGGCGAGGACGTAAAGAACCCCATAGCTTCGATGCCCGGCATCTTCCAGCTCTCCATAAACCATGCCGTCGAGGAGGCGAAGAAGGCTCACTCTTTGGGCATCCCGGGCGTCCTGCTCTTCGGCATCCCGGACGAGAAGGACGAGGCGGCGAGCGGAGCCTACGACCCGGAGGGCGTGGTGCAACTCGCCACCCGCGCCATAAAGGATGCCGTGCCGGAGCTACTGGTGGTCGCGGATGTGTGCCTGTGTGAGTACACGAGCCACGGACACTGCGGGATCGTGGACAAGGAGCGCGGCGTGGTCCTGAACGACGCGAGTCTTGAGCTCCTGGCGCAGACGGCCGCGAGCCAGGCTGAGGCCGGTGCGGACATCGTGGCGCCGTCGGACATGATGGACGGACGGGTCGCGGCTCTACGGAGCGAGCTAGACCGCGAGGGCTTCCCGGAGACCCCGATCATGGCTTACTCAGCGAAGTACGCCTCGGCTTTCTACGGACCATTCCGCGAGGCCGCCGAGAGCGCCCCGCAGTTCGGCGACAGGCGCGGCTACCAGATGGACCCGGCCAACGCCCGTGAGGCCCTGCGCGAGGTGGCTTTAGACATAGAAGAAGGCGCGGACATCGTCATGGTCAAGCCCGCGCTCCCGTACCTCGACGTCGTGCGGAGGGTGTGTGAGACGACTAACCTTCCCGTCGCCGCCTACAACGTCAGCGGCGAGTACTCAATGCTCAAGGCCGCCGTGGGGAATGGCTGGCTGGATGAGGAGCGGGCGGTCCTTGAGGCGCTCACGGGGATAAAGCGCGCGGGGGCGGAGGTAATCATCAGCTACCATGCGCCGGACGTCGCCCGGTGGCTGGACGGGTAGCGATTGACGACGGCTAGCTTTTTGGGTTTAGACGAAGCAGCCCCGACCGCCCCAACCGATCTGGACGGGCTTGCCCTCCTGCACTATCACGGGTACCGTGCGGTTGCCGCCGGTGAGATCTAGCATCCGTTCGTAGGCTTCGCGGTCCTGTTCCACGTCGTACTCCACAAAATCTATCCCGCGCCACTCCAGATCTTCGCGGGCGCTGGCGCTGTAGGGACAGCTCGCCGTGGTGTAGAGTTCCACCGACTTAGACATACCGCCTCCATTCGACCCTGACGCACTTCTTTCTCCCCCATCGTACCCGAGGAGCTTACAAAGTCTAATGAACTTGCGTGACCCGTGGTCGAGACGGTGCATCAGGGGGGCCAAAGCCGACGGATAACCAAATGAGCGACCCGGCCGGCGATAGCGGGGATTGAGTCGCCTGCGCCGTTATCTAGGCATCCACTGCTGCTGGTGCGCATGCTCAAGGCTAGGCATATCCCCACGATCGGGATTACATAAGACGAGCCACAGACGGGGCAGGCGGGTTCTAGCCGATCTATAAGGGCATTCTATCCTGGTTGGCGGAATGCGGCGTTCGTGCCGGGAGAGGTCTCTGAGAAGGAGGCGGGCCTTGCTACCTGCTATCGTTCCGCTTTTAGAAGGATGTCGGGCGAGGAGGACACATGAACACTCGGCCCTGGGTGTCGGACCCAGCAGCTATCATGGAACGCCAGCGAGAGGCATGGGCTTCCGGGAACTACTCGAAACAGAGCGCGCACTTCGTCGTTATCTCCGAGCTGCTGTGCGAAGCCGTGGATTTGCGTTCCGGCTTGCGGGTACTGGACGTAGCGACGGGGAACGGTAATACGGCTTTGGCCGCCGCTCGCCGCTTCTGTGACGTAACCGGTATAGACCATAAGCCAGCCGCGCTGGAGGACGGACGCGAGCGGGCCTCCGCCGAGGGCTTTCGGATCAACTTTCGGGAAGGCGAAGCCGAGAACCTCCCCTTCCCCAACGCATCCTTCGACTTTGTGCTGTCCACTATCGGCGCGATGTTCGTCCCGAATCAGGAGAAGGTAGCGAGCGAGATGCTGCGCGTCTGCCGCCCCAGCGGCAAGATCGGCATGGCTAACTGGACTCCCAATAGCTTTGTCGGTGAACTCTCCCGGATCATAGGCAAGTACGCCTGTTCATCTTCCGGCCCAAGATCTGCTTTTCTGTGGGGGACCGAGGAACTCCTCAGTGAGCTTTTCGGTGACGGCGTTGCGTCATTGGAAGTGCTACAGCGCAGCTTCGTCTTCCGTTACCCGTCGCCCGAGCTCTACGTGGAGTACACGCGGACCTACTATAGACCCCTCGTAAAAGCCCTAGAGGCGCTCGACGCGAGCGGCCGGAAGGCCCTGGTGTATGACGTAGAAGATCTCGTCTGCCGTTTCAACCGGTCGGGCGACGAGACGATGGCGGTGCCGGTCGATTATCTTGAAGTAGTAGCGATTAAGCGCTGACAAATAAAGGGAGTTTCGGTATGGGCATCGAACTGGAACCTATCGGCTTCGTGCACACGACCGCCAAAGAGATCCCCCGTCATTGGAGTATCTCCGATTTGGAGGGGGAGCTGGTCATCGACTAAGAATACCTGGAAGGGCTCAAAGATATCGAAGCGGGACAGCGCATCGTCGTGATCTTCAACTTTCACCGAAGCCCCAAATTCACCCCGAGCTTCCTCCGGCAAACGCCTCCGCACGGCGCCAAGGAAATGGGCGTTTTCAGCATCTGCTCGCCCGTCAGGCCTAATCCTATCGGCATGTCGGTTTTGGAAGTGCTTGAGGTCGAAGACACGAGCGTTTATGTTAGTAGGCTGGATATGCTGGAAGGCACTCCCATACTCGACATTAAACCCTACATAGATGGCGAACATTCTCGTCTTGGTTGGTCTCAACACCCGAGTTGGCAGTAAGGCGTTTGTGTGTCCACTCGCCTTAGCCGGTACTATGGCGACAGATCAGGGTATGAGCTCGACTTTAGCCATTACGCTGCATAGCAAGCCGCGTCGGTTGGGCGTTCGACGAAGGCCCTGGGGATTTTTACCGTCTCGCTCTCCCGAAGGGACCCACAAAAGAGTCGCATTGGACCGCAGTTCTTTGCGTACTGTCGCCAGCGCGCCGGCGAAGGTCGGAAGCCGTTTGTCGTGCAAAGCGGTCTTCCCCAGCCTCTTGAGGGACGACGAAACCCTGAAGGAACAGCCCAGGCAGGAAGCAGAGGAGCATGACCAGCAGACTCCTCAAGAAGCCCCCAAAGACCAGCAGCAAAAGTAACAGGAACCCCAGAAGTGATCACGCACGTCTCCGGCGCACGGGGCGTCACCCGTTCGGGGGCTTGCGAGAGCGCCGAAGGGTAGCGGGTGGAGACACTGACCGTCCGGTGTAACGTTTGCGAACTTCTTTCGTCTAACTTTAAATAGACGTAGTTTCGGGTAGGAGGTGCTTTGTGGAATTGATCGTTCTCGTCGTGCTAGTGGTGCTGGTGGCCCTGGTTCTGTTGGGGAGGGGAGCGGGTTCTTTGTCCGGACTCGTCGTAAACGCGATCGTCGGTGTGGTCCTCCTCTTCTTGACCAACCTATTCCTCACGGACGACCTCCCTATCAACATCATCACCATAATCATCTGTGCCATCGGCGGGGTGCTCGGGTGGCTCG
>JALYGT010000152.1 GCA_030776965.1 Actinomycetota bacterium | reverse complement strand
AGGGAGACGTGGCCGAATGCCGCATTACCGGCTTCGAGCTGCTCTCCAACCCCGTCGTCCGCTAGCCACGTAGAGGTATCAGAGCGGCTTAGAGTGTCATATCAGGCGAGGGACAGCTCGACCTCCGGCTCTTGGCCCACCGTGGCGGAGAAGCGGACCTTAAGGCGTTGTAACGTTGTATCATCCTCGGGGAAATGCGTGCCGCCCGCAGCCTATACGAGAAATGCAACTCTATCCAGCCTAACCCCATCTTATGGTCGCGGGTTGTCATCTCGTGAGCGGCGATCGGCCCGAAGGGAGGCTCTGTTCTACGCGCAATCTCGAAGGTAGCCTTAGGACAACACCCCTTCTACGCGACCCTGTGGATAGAGTATGAGAGCAGCACACCGGATGGTGAAACAATGGGCTACCTGCACACGTAAGGGAGACCGTGGAGGCGTATTACCGTGCGCCATGGTGAATTGTGTATCCCAACCTTGAGCGGTGGTGATCTGGTGAGCAACGATGAGGTGACGCGGATGGAGTATCGGAAAACCGATGCTCGGGAGAGAGTCGTGGATAGCGACCGGGGCCAGGGGCCGGAGGACCACCTCGAGATCAGCACTCACACCCCGCGGCGCGGCGAAGAGGATAGATATCGAATCGCGGCAGGGCAGACTTCGGCCGTGCAGGGCTCACTACCGAAACGGGAAGCGACCTCGCCATGGGTCAACTGGCAGTCCGCGCTGTACGTGTTGGTTTTGGTCGCCTCTTGCCTAGTCCTGGTTCCCCTTACGAGCCTATGGTGGATCGTCCTGGTCTTGGGTACAGTCATACCGCTCGCGCTCGCCGTGTCGGAAAGGTCCGACCTCAGACTCGGGAGACCCGACGACAAAAAGGGCAAAGAGCGGGAGCTTCTCGAAGCGCTGGCCGAACAAGGCGAGATCACGCCCACCACTGCCGCCATGCGAACCTCGCTCACCGTCGTTGAGGCCTCGAAGATGCTCGACGCGCTGGCCGGTAAGGGTTACCTGAAGCTCCAAGCGGAAGACGGGGTCATGACCTATGCCCTCAGAGGGCGGGACCGGACCCCCGCGCCTGGCAAGGTCTCCGCCTCTCCCGATCTAACGTCGCAGAACAACACAGATTCGAAGCGGCTCGAAGACCCACTGAGCGAGCGGGAGCTAGAGGTACTCGCCCTCCTTGCCTCCGGCAGGACCAACGCCGAGATCGCCAAAGACCTCTTCGTCGCTGTGGGTACGGTCAAGTCCCGCGTCAACAATATCTACCGCAAGCTTGACGCCGGTAATCGCACCGAGGCCGTCACTCAGGCCCGCGAACTGAAGCTGCTACGTTAGGCACCTGCTAACCATCTGTTAGGCTCCCGACGCGGGACCGGACCGCAGCGGCCCCGAATAACGCCGCCACCCTTCTTGGGGTGGCTCATTCTCCGTTTCGGCAACGCGAATAAACCACCGATGAACCACCCAGATCTATCTTTCGGCCGATGACTCTGCAACCGGTTCGGCCGTAGATTCATCCTTGCAAAGATCAATAGAGAAGAGGAGGCATCGAAGGATGAGATTCGCGCCGCAAAGAGGAGGTTTCAAGTGAGGATAGTATTCATAGCCCTGCTTGGCCTAGTCCTAGGGTTCTTCTTTGGCGAGGCGCTGGCCGCGATGGCCGGCATAATCAACTTCACCATGTTCAGCAGCACCCCCTCCGGGCTAGTGCTCTGGGTGCTGAGGAGCTTGCCGCTCGTCTCTGCGGTCGCGTGCGCCGTCGTAACGGTCGCTGTGTACCTCCGCCACAGAGCGGGCTAGCGCCGGTGCCATTCCGAGAGGAGATGACGTGAAGCTCTCACGCAAAGAATTCCTCAGGCTCAGCCTCGCCGGAGGAGCCGGACTATTCCTGCCGTTCGGCGTCTTTGGATGCGGCGGCCTGACCGCCGGCAACAACAGCGCCCAAGGCAGTGCGGGCGCGTTGCGCAAGAGTGCGGCCAGGCTGCCGGAGCCGTTCACGATCCCGCTTCCCATCCCCCCGGTGCTGAAGCCTGTACACACCGACGCCTCGGCCGAATACTACCAGATCACCCAGAAGGTCGGCCGAGCGGAGATCCTGCCCGGGCTCAAGACCGAGGTGTGGGGCTACGATGGCATCTTTCCGGGACCCACGATCGAGGCGCGACGCGGGCGACAGACCATCATCCGGCACCGCAATGAGTTGCCGGTGCCGACGGTGGTACATCTGCACGGCGGCAAGACCCCGCCCGAGCACGACGGCTACCCTACGGACGTGGTGATGCCGGTTGGCAGCCGTGAGTCCGGGCACGGTAACCACGGCGAGCACGCAGAGTTAAACGTAATCGGGGAGGGAACCTTCGATTATAAGTATCCCATGGACCAGTCCGCCGCGACCCTCTGGTACCACGACCACCGACTGGACTTCACCGGCCCTCAGGTCTACAAGGGGCTCGCCGGGTTCCACCTCGTCCGGGACGAGGAGGAGGAGGCGCTTGGGTTGCCGGCGGGCGAGCGGGACGTCCCGCTAATGATCTGCGACCGCGCCTTCGCCGAGGACGGCTCGTTCGACTACCCTTCCCTCGATCCCTCGCTGAAGGGTGAGCCGGGAGTCGAGGGGGAGTACATGAGCGGGGTGCTGGGGGACTGCATCCTTGTCAATGGCGCTCCGTGGCCGGTCTTAGAGGTCACGAACACCCTCTACCGCTTCCGGCTCCTTAACGCCTCCAACGCCCGCCGCTACCGGCTCGCGCTCGACTCGCCGCCCCAAGAAGGGGCGTCGTTCGCCCAGATCGGCAGTGATGGTGGCCTGCTAGCGAAACCGATGAACCACGACAAGATTGAGATGGCTCAGGCAGAACGCTTCGACGTGGTCGTCGACTTCTCCACCTACCCGGTCGGCACAGAGGTGACCCTTATCAACGAGTTCGGCGTGGACTGCACTGCAAAGGTGATGCGCTTCGTCGTGGCGCGCGAGGGCATCGAGGAGAGCCGGACCCCGCCGAAACTGGCCGACTTTCGACCTCTGTCGAGGTCTGAGGCGACCGTGCAGCGTGAGTTCCGGTTCGTCCGCGGCGCAGCGAAGATAGATGGGATGACGCTCTGGACCGTCAACGGCGAGCCGTTCGACCCTGACCGTATCGACGCCAATCCACAGCTGAACGCGGTCGAGCTGTGGAGGATACGCGGCCTCAACCGCGAGCATCCGATCCACATCCACCTCGCTCCTTTCCAGGTCCTCACCAGCGGCGGTGGAAATAAGGGTGCCGGCCCCTACAACCAGGGTTGGAAGGACACCGTGAGCCTCGACAGCGGCGGCGAGGCCGAGCTACTGATCAAGTTCGACGGCTACCGGGGCAAGTACGTCTTCCACTGCCACAACCTAGAGCACGAGGACATGATGATGATGGCCAACTTCGAGGTTGTCTGAGGACAAGGGTAAGGGCTATGCGAGAAAAGAGGGACCGGCACACCTGCCCATCGTCTACTACTCAAGAGTGACAAGCACGAGTTCTTAAGCTGGCAAACCGACTGACTGCCTGACGATCCTGCACTGATACTAGTGTGATAGCTCCCGGCCGTTAGGGACCGCCAGGACGCGAGGAATTCCAGCTGGAGCAGAATGTTTATGCAGCGTCGTGCAATAGAGATTTCCGTGAACACTAACGAGCCTGTTGTAAAACTTCTTCATTCCCTTTTCTGACCCCTATTCGGGTGCCGAGGGTGCCATTTTCGGGCGTTTTGAGTCCGGTTCAGGATCCCTGATTGAGCCACCGGAGACTTTTCCAACAGGCTAGTACCTTGTCGGTAATTCGTGAATAGAGGCAGCGGGGCAGCACCTTACAGGCGCCGTAGGCGCAAAGGGTTTCGGCTAACATACTTTATGGTAACTAGGGGGCGTTTATGAAGGAACTGCACAGCGAAATAGAGATCAACGCCCCCGCACAGCGCGTGTGGGAAGTGCTCATCGACTTCGCCTCCTACCCTCGGTGGAACCCATTCATCCGCCGGGCGAGCGGCGTGCCTCGGACCGGGGCGCGCCTCGAAGTTCGCATCGAGCCTTCCGGCGCTAGAGGCATGACTTTCCGCCCCAAGGTCCTCAATGCCGAGGCTAACCGCGAGCTGCGGTGGCTGGGCCACCTATTGGTGCCGGGTCTGTTCGACGGTGAGCACTCCTTCACCATCCAGCCGCTGGGAGAGAACCGTGTACGGTTCGTCCAGAGAGAAGCCTTCAAGGGCTTGCTCGTTCCCCTGTTCAGACGCAGCCTGGACAGTAATACGCAGCGTGGATTCGAGGAGATGAACCTCGCCCTCAAAGAGCGAGCCGAGGTCTCTTTCACGGGGCATTGACGTCCAAACCTCGGAGAATACCCCTGCAAGGTAGTACGGTGAATTAGGTCAAGAGGAAGGGGCGGAGCTGCGTAGAGTCCCAGCCCCAGACAGAGGGACTGTTAGCGTTAGTGAGCAGCTCACGAGCACCTACAGC
>JALYGT010000151.1 GCA_030776965.1 Actinomycetota bacterium | reverse complement strand
CTCGTATTCTACCACCCCTACTATGATTTATATATGTTTTTTAGATGAAAAATCTTGTAAAATTCTCTGATAGTGGCTATACTTGGGCCATAGAAAAACGCGAGCGAGATCCGAGGAGGATCAGTATGATGGAGGCTGTGGCGACGACCGGAGAGAAACTAAAGAGGCTGCGGCTCGGTAAAGCCTGGACCCAGGTCCAGCTTGCGGAAAAGGCCGACGTAAGCCCCAGCACTATTGTGCTGATCGAGCGCGGTCAGGCGACGCCGCAGCCCTCGACGCGGCGCAAACTCTCTGAGGCTCTCGGCGTTGATCCGTCCGAGCTCCTCGAAGACTGAGGAGCGGCGATGCCTAGCACCAACGGCTACGGCCTCGAGCGGGCGATCCTCTACGCCCGCGTCTCGACCGAGGAGCAGGCGAGGAGCGGCTACTCGCTGGCGCAGCAGATGGAGGCTCTAAGGGAGTACGCGGCCCGCGAAGGGTACGAGGTCTTAGAGGAGGTTACTGACCCCGGGCAGAGCGGGGCGAGCCTCGAGCGACCGGGGATGGACTGGGTGAGGGACCTCGTGGCCTCAGGCGGCGTGTCTATGGTACTGGCGCAGGATAGGGACCGCTTCGCCCGCGAACCGGCGTACTTGTATCTGCTTAAGCAAGAGTTTGCCGAGTACGGGGCCAAGATACGCGCCCTGAACGATCGTGGAGACGACAGCCCGGAGGGCGAGCTGACAGACGGCATGCTCGACCAGCTCGCCAAGTACCAGCGGGCCAAGACTGCCGAGCAGAGCCGCCGGGGAAAGCTTCAGAAGGCGCGGGAGGGCAAGGTAGTCGCCAACCACACGGCGGACTACGGCTTCAAGTTCAACGATACTAGGGACGGCTACGAGGTGGACGAGGAGCAGATGTGTATAGTGCGGCGAATCTTCCATCTCGTAGGCGTGGATGCGCGCTCCCTGCACGCCGTCAAGAAGATCCTCGAGGAGGAGGGCATAAGCCCGCCGAAGGGTGGGCGGTACTGGAGCAAGCAGTTCGTCCGCAGCCGAATCCTGGACGACGTGTACAAGCCGCACGCCTTCGAGGAGATCAAAGACCTCGTCTCGCCCGAGGTTACGGCCCGGCTGGACCCAAAGAAGCGCTATGGCGTGTGGTGGTTCAACGTGCGTCGCACCACCTCGAGGCAGGTGGCGCAGGTCGGGTCCGATGGGCGGCGCTACCGGCGACGGACTACGACCACCATCAAGCCAAAAGAAAAGTGGGTGGCCGTGCCTGTTCCGGACGCCGGGATACCCCGCGAGTGGGTGGATGCCGCGAGGGAGGCAATCAAGGACAATCGCGCGCCCTCGTCGGCCGGGCATCGGTTCTGGGAGCTTTCGGGTGGTGTTTTCCGCTGCAGTGGCTGCGGGCGGGCGATGGTCTCGATCACAGTGAACGCCGCTCGCGGGCACCACTACTACCGATGCCCGACCCGCCAGAACGACGGCAAGGATGCCTGCCCTGTGGGCAAGAACTTCCGGGCGGACAAGACGGAGCCCGTCGTGTGGGAGTTTGTCTCCGGCCTGATGAAGGACCCGGAGCAGCTGCGGGCCGACCTCGAAAGGATGATAGCCCTCGAACGTAAGGCTTCGAGCGGCGATCCCGAGCGCGAAGCAAAAGCGTGGCTCGACAAGATCGCCGAGGTGGATCGGCAGAGGTCCAGGGCGCAGGACCTAGCGATAGAGGGCCTGCTAGATGAGGACGAACTCAGGGGCAAGCTCGCTGCCCTGGAGGAGACCCGCGAGACGGCGCGAGGGAAGCTGGAAGCCCTCCATGGGCGCATATCAAAGATCGAGGAGCTGAAGCGCGACGCCGAGGCACTCATGGAGCACTACGCCAGCTTGGTGCCTGAAGTCTTCGACGCCCTCACCCCTGAAGAGCGCCACCACGTCTACAAGATTCTCAGGCTCAAGATTGTCGGAGGCCCAGAAGGCTCCCTGGAGGTGAGTGGGGCGTTCGGGGAGAGCTTCTCTATTAGTAATTCAGAAACATTGCGTTGATGACGATCCAGACTATGGGGAAGAGCCCGAACGCAATCCCCAT
>JALYGT010000150.1 GCA_030776965.1 Actinomycetota bacterium | reverse complement strand
TAAGGCGATGGCCGGATAAAGGATCAGATTTTAGATCTTTAGAGAAGTAGACAAATCTGTAGAGCAAGACAGCCACTAGTGGACGCCTCAACGCCGCCCAAGTCCTAGGTTTGCGGCCGGCAGCACTCACCCTTACCGCGTCCCCGACCCCAGCCAACTCCAATGGAAAGACTATTTTGGTCGGCAAGCTCTCTATCTTATCTGATTCTGTGCTAACTAACGAGACGGTGGCGGTGTGGCGCTCGACGAACGGCGGAAGCAGCTGGACCCAGGACGGCTACGCCACCTACGGCTCCGCATCCGGCACCTACAAAGCTAATCGCTCCTTGACGGCCAACACCACCTACCAGATGTGCTTCTCAGGGGATGACCCCTGCACAGCTTCTACCTCACCCAGTACACTCGTCTATGCTCGAGCTTACCTGTCACAGGTGGCTATCACTCCTTCGACTGTTTACGAGAACTACTCCTTCACCACCTACCGGTACCTGGCACCCTACCACTCGGGCTATGCGAGGCTCTACGTCTATCGCTACTACTCTGGCAGTGGTACTACTACACCTCCTCTAGGCCACCTCCGATGCTAGCCATGCTGCTACCTGGAGTCCCATAAGACCTTCTAGGTGAAGTAAACGAAAACTACGCCTGAGATGACGTAAGGTTGCTCCGCCAGGAGTACTCTAGGAGTACTCTGAGCATTCCCTTTGGCGTCCCGTTCCCGCTAGGACGCGTCGGGAGCGGGATGCTGCTGTGGTAAGATGAGCGCTGAAAGCAAGGGGAAGCCGTCCCCGTTCTTAATACTTGCGGTCAGCCGGGGTTTGGCTCCGGAGGAGGTTTCTGGAAAATATGAGCGGTTGGTTTCGTAGGCGCAAAAGCGGCAGCTTGCAGAATGAGTTCGAGCGGACTCCGCAGGGGCCAGCGAGTGCTGGAGAGCTTCGCGAAGGGACTCCCCAAGGCACCGCGCCTCTCGAGGTCGAGTCCGAGACGGCCGAGAATCTCGTGGACCGCACACCGGAGCCGGAGGAGCCTGCCGACGGCTTCTCGGAGGCCGGCATCCGGGAGGCCTTGAGGGACGTTCGGGACCCCGAGATCGGGCGCGACCTCGTCTCCTTGAACATGGTCCGCGAGGTCCGGATCGAGGGTTCGGGCGTCACCGTAGGCGTTGCCCTCACGACGGCCGGCTGCCCGTTGAAGCACAGGATCACCACCGACATCCGCGACCGGCTCATGGAGATCGAGGGCGTAGAGAACGTCGAGGTAGACTTTGGCGTGATGACCGATACTGATCGGCAGAACCTCCTCACCTCGCTGCACGGCGGCCCCTCCGAGCTCGCTCCCGCCTTCAAGGACGAGGCAAAGACCCGCATCATCGCCGTGGTCTCCGGCAAGGGCGGCGTCGGCAAGAGCACTGTGGCTGTGAACTTGGCGGCGGCGCTCGACCGGGCCGGTCACTCGGTGGAGATCCTCGACGCCGACGTGCACGGCTCCTCAATCCCCGTGATGCTCGGATCTTTGGAGAAACCCAACGTCGTTGGCGGCGTGATCTTCCCGATAGAGTCGAAGACGGGCCTGAAGTTCATCTCGATGGGCAACTTCGTCAACGAGGGGCAGGCTATCATCTGGCGCGCCCCAATCGTCAACAAGGCCCTGACACAGCTCATGCGCGACGTCTACTGGGACGAGCCGGACTTCATCATCGTCGACATGCCACCCGGCACCGGTGACGTAGCCCTCACGGTAGCGCAGATGATCCCCAAGGCCGAGGCTTTGGTGGTCACTACCCCGCAAGCCGACGCGGCGCGGGTTGCCGTGAAGGCGGGCAAGATGGCCGTGCAGGCGCACCTCAAGGTCGTGGGCGTGGTAGAGAACATGGGCTATGCCGAGTGCCCGTGCTGCGGCGAGAAGCTCAGGATCTTCGGCGGCGACGGCGGCGATAGGGTGGCGGGCGAGCTGGACAGCCGCGTGCTCGGGCACATCCCTATCCTCCCCGATGCTACCGGCGAGCCCGGCAACGCCCTCTTCGCGGAAGGCACAGCCCCCGCGCGCGCCTTCGATGAGATCGCCCAAGCCCTCGCTCGGACGAAAGCCCGCAAGCGCATAAAGGTGCTATAGGCGCAACGAAGCCGCTCGCCCTGGACGAGCATCATGGTCGCGCTGGGTACTCGCGCCGAGAGAAGACCAGCCGGTCCGTCGGGTGAGCCACGATCGGGTTCTCCCGCCGCAGTACCTCTAGCGCGCCAGGCGCAACTGTCCGGGAAAGCCGCCGAAGGAAGCCCGAAGCACCTCCACGCTGTCCTGATTGAGGAAGCGGGCGTTCGCCGTGATCCTGCGCTTCGCTTCGTCTTTTTCAATGACCGTGACAGTGCAGGTGATCGTGTCCCCGACGAAGACCGGCGCAACGTACTCGAAGGCCATCTCGGTGGCGAGAAAGCCGAGCATTCCCCCGATGTGCGTAAGCATGCTCCCGGTCAGCAGGCCGGGTATGGTGAGCCCTCCGTACCAACTCGCTTTAGCGAAGGACTCGTCCTGGTGGTAGGGGTTGTAATCGCCGGTCACGCCACAGGAAAGAGCGACGTCCCCGTCGGTGAAGGTGCGCCGGAAGGTGAGGGTGTGCCCGACGTCCATCGCGTCGAACGCCTCCTGCAACTGCCGCTTGAACTCCGGCGTCGCCTCCGGCATAGAAGCTAATAGCCGACCGCTGAATGCCGACGGCTAATCATGTAGCACCTCTACCATGTTGCGCACGTCGTTCGCGCTGTTCTCCAGGTCGGCGAGCTCGTCGTCGGTGAGGTCGAGTTGGATGATCTCCTCGATGCCGCCCGCGCCGAGCTTTATGGGCACGCCGACGAAGAGGTCGTTTATGCCGTACTCGCCCTGCAGGTAGGTGGCGCACGGGAGGATGCGCTTCTGGTCTAAGAGGATCGCGTCGACCATCTCGACGATGGCGGCCGCGGGGGCGTAGAAGGCGCTCCCGCTCCCGAGGAGCTCGACGATCTCCCCGCCGCCCTGTCGCGTGCGCTGCACGATGGCGTCCACCCGGTCTTGGGACAGGAGCTCCCTGATCGACACCCCGTTTACAGTCGCCATGCTCGGCAGCGGCACCATGTTATCGCCGTGCCCGCCCAAGACCAGCGCGAAGACGTCGCGCACCGAGACCTCGAGTTCCTGGGCGATGAAGGTACGGTAGCGGGCGGTGTCGAGGATGCCGGCCATCCCGACCACGCGCTCGCGCGGGAAGCCGCTCGTCTCCAGCGCTACGTGGCACATAGCGTCCAGCGGGTTCGCCACGACCACGATGACGCAGTTCGGAGAGTGTTCCACCAGCTGCTCGGTTACGCTCTGGACGATCCCCTGATTCTCGTTGAGCAGGTCTTCGCGGCTCATCCCAGGCTGGCGGGGCTTGCCGCTGGTTATTACGACTACGTCCGAGCCCGCGGTCTCCTGGTAGCTGTTCGTGCCGACGAGGTTTGAGTCGAAGCGGATGATGGGACCGGACTCGAGTATGTCCAACGCCTTGCCCTGCGGTAGTCCCTCGACGATGTCCACGAGCACCACATCAGCGAAGTTGCGCATAGCGAGGTGCAGGGCCGTCGTGCCCCCGATGTTGCCCGCCCCGACGACCGTCACCTTGAACTTTCCTGGCATAGACAGACCCTCCTCTTTCGTCCGGCGTCCTGCAACAATAATAGGGGAATCTACGCGCCTCTGCCGCGCCGTCCCCGGACTAAAATACCCTCGAACGCACCAGGATAAGCAAGGAGAGCCGTTGGAGGTAAACCAGGCTATAGAGACGCGCCGCAGCGTTGGGCAGGTTAAGCAGGATCCGGTGCCCAGGGAGATCGTGGAGAAGATTCTCGAGAGTGCCGTCCACGCGCCGAACCACAGGCTCACCGAACCCTGGCGCTTCCATGTCTTTACCGGTAAGGGACGTGGTGAGCTCGCCCGTGCCCGCGCCGAGGTGGCGAGGATTCAGGCCGAGGCCGAGGGCGAAGAAGAGGAGTTCGCCGCTGGCAGGATAAGCCGCGAGCGCAAAAAGGTGTTCCGGGCGCCGGTCGTGATAGTCGTTATCTCCAAAGGCGGCCGCGACGAGGTCGAGACGCTGGAGAACTACGCCGCCTGCGCCGCCGCCGTTCAGAACATGCAGCTCACCGCACACTCTTTGGGCCTCGCCACCATCTGGCGTACCGGTGCCGTTGCCTACCACCCGTATATGCGCGAATTCTTCGGTTTAGAGAACGGCGACAAGATCGTCGCTCACCTCTACCTGGGCTACCCCGACGTGACAGAGCGGTCCCGCAGACGCGAGCCCGCCTGGACGAGGACCGTCTGGCACGAGGGCTAAGACAGCTGATGCACAATCGAGATCGGGTCTCTAGACCCGCGAAGGTGGCGCGGGACGCCCTAAAGCCCGGAGAAAAACACGACTTCTATCGTATACTTGAGTTACGAGTGGTTACGAGCAAGGACGGCGCCTCGAAGGTAAGCGGGGTGTTCGAGGAAGGCTTCGGTATTTGGGGATGGAAAAGTCAGTCCAGAATAACTTCGAGGTAAACAGCGAGTACCAGCCGACCGGCGACCAGCCGCTGGCCATACGAAGCCTTTCCTCCGGGCTTTCGGCCGTCATGCGAGCCCAGACCTTGCTCGGGGTCACCGGGAGCGGCAAGACCTACACGATGGCGAAGACCGTAGAAGAGGTCGGTCGCCCCGCGCTAGTCATCGCGCACAACAAGACGCTCGCGGCGCAGCTTGCCAATGAGTTCGCCGAGTTCTTTCCGAACAACGCCGTCGAGTACTTCGTCTCCTACTATGACTACTACCAGCCCGAGGCCTACGTGCCTAGAACCGACACGTTCATCGAGAAGGACGCCCAGATCAACGAAGATATAGACCGCCTCAGGCACTCCGCGACTAGTGCGCTCTTTACGCGGCGCGACGTCATCGTGGTGGCCAGCGTCTCGGCGATCTACGGCCTCGGGAGCCCGGAGGAGTACCGCTCGAAGATGGTCCTCTTGGAGAAGGGCGGCTTCTACGACTTAGACGACGTGTTGCGGGACCTGGTGCGCATTCAGTACGCGAGGAACGATTACCAACTCAACCGGGGCACCTTCCGGATCAGGGGCGACGTCCTGGAGGTGCACCCGGCCTACCAGGACACCGTCTACCGGATCTCGTTTTTCGGGGACGAGGTTGAGGGGATGACGGAGGTTGACCCTTTGACCGGCGAGATCCTGCGCGAACACAAGGTGCTGACCGTTTATCCCGCGACCCACTTCGTCACCGACGAAGACAGGATGACCATCGCCATAAAGAACATCGAGATAGAACTCGAGGAACGGCTCGCCGAGCTCGAAGGGGAGGGCAAGGTCCTCGAGGCGTACCGGCTGCGGCAGCGTACCCAGTACGACCTGGAGATGATGCGGGAGCTCGGGTACACCTCCGGCATCGAGAACTACTCGCGGCACCTGGACGGGCGTCCCGCGGGCTCGACGCCGTACACGCTCCTCGACTACTTCCCGGACGACTACGTCACCTTCGTGGACGAGTCGCACATCACGTTGCCCCAGGTACAGGGCATGTACAAGGGCGACCGCTCGCGTAAGACGACGCTCGTGGAATTCGGCTTCCGGCTGCCGAGCGCCTTGGACAACCGTCCCCTCATGTGGGAGGAGTTCTTGCTCAAGACGAAGCAGCTCGTCTTCGTCTCGGCGACGCCGGGGCCGTACGAGCTGGAGCACTCGGGACAGATAGTCGAGCAGATCATACGCCCCACCGGCCTCGTCGACCCCGAGGTCGAGGTGAAGCCCACGAAGAACCAGATAGACGACCTCTTGAACGAGGTAGCGAAACGCACCGAGCGCGACGAGCGGGTCCTGGTGACCACGCTGACCATCAAGATGGCCGAGGACCTGACGGACTACCTCCTGGAGAACGGCCTCAAGGCGCGCTACATGCACTCTAATATAGAGACCCTGGACCGCGTCCAGATAATCCGTGGTTTGCGTACCGGCGAGTTCGACGTGCTGGTCGGCATAAACCTTCTTCGCGAGGGCCTCGACCTCCCCGAGGTCTCCCTAGTCGCCATCCTCGATGCTGACAAGGAGGGCTTCTTGCGCGGCGAGAGGGCATTGATTCAGACCATAGGCCGCGCCGCCCGCAACGTACATGGCCGAGTCATTATGTACGCCGACAAGGAGACGGAGGCTATGCGGGCCGCCATAGGGGAAACAAACCGGCGCCGCGATATCCAGATGGTCTACAACGAGCGCAACGATATCACCCCGGCCACGATCAAGAAGGGCGTCTCCGACATCCTTATTGCCGCCGAAGCAAAGGGCCTCTACAGGACGGACAAAAGAGCCGCCCGCGAGGCTCCGCGCGATCCAGAGGAGCTGCAAAACCTCATCGCCGACCTTCAGGCAGAGATGCTTGCCGCCGCCGAGGAGCTAAAGTTCGAGTACGCGGCGAAGCTCAGGGACGAGATCAAGGACCTGGAGAGGCAGCTGCAGGAGGTGGCCTCGTAGAGCTGGTAGCCTGCAGTAGAGCGCGAACGCCGTGGACTGGGTGTGCGCAGAACAGCAGAACTTGAAGTGATGCTTGGGGCTAAAAGGCCCTGGCATAAGTCCCGCGCGTCCTCGTCTTCACCGCCCACGCGTCCGTCGAGAATATCGCGGGTGCGACCCTGGCCGGCGCCGACGGCTACCTGCACAAGGGCATCTCAGGTGAGGAACTCCTCGACGCCGTCGAGCGTACCCGCGCCGGCGGGCGCGTCTGGCTCCTGCCCGCGGGCAACGAGAAAGTGGCCGCGGCTCGCCTGGAGAAGACCTCGGACGAGGCCTGGCTCGCCCCCAAAGACAAGGAGGTCTTCGCCCTCGTCCTCAGGCGTCGCACCAACGCTGAGATCGCCGAAGAGCTGTACATAAGCCTCTACACCGACCGTAAAGAACCACGTATCCAGCGTACGGCGCAAGCTCAGCCTCAAGAGCCGACGCGAGAGCTCCTAAGCTCGCTCTCGCCGTGCTCTGTACGGCGCTGACCGGGTAAACGTAGGGTCCGGAAGGCAAGCCGCAGCCCCGAAACACTTCCGATCTATAGGCTCCCGGCCCATTAGTCCTTTTATCGAAAGGCGCATCTTTGGCCTTGCGTACAAGGCAGTCGTGCCGCCCTCGTGCCTAAGATGTAGCCGTATGGCACTATCGGGGCTCTCGTGCTCCCCACACGCAAGAGAGGAGACGCAAGGTGGTATGGGAATGGTTGACTTGGCGGTGTTTTGGCGACGTCAGGGAGATCTTGGAGGAGAAGGGTTGGGAGTACAGGGCCGCTGGACACGACGACGGGGTTGTGCCGCTTCTCGCGGAGT
>JALYGT010000149.1 GCA_030776965.1 Actinomycetota bacterium | reverse complement strand
GGTCGTGATGTTGACCTCGTCGGAATCCGTGGCGGCTATAAGGAGCTCAGACTTGTGGGCCCCTATCTCCGAGAGCATCTTGGGGCTCGCCCCGTTGCCCGGCAACACCAGCGCGTCGAGCTGCTCGCCGGTGCGGTTCGCCCGCTCCTGGTCCTGCTCCACGACGGTGACCTCGTGGCCCTCCCTGGAGAGCATCTGCGCCGTGTTGTACCCGACCTCGCCGGCCCCTACTATGAAAACCCGCATACCGTTTGCCAAAACTCCCATCTTATATCGGAGCCGGAAGAGAATGCCGGCTGCATCTTATTGACGAGCGTAATTTTACGCCTATTGAGACGCAGTGGAGAAGTTCGAGCGAGCTGGCGAGCGGTGGAGCCTCGAGTCGCCGAAGACCACGCCGACGGCTGGAGAGGGCGTGGACCGGATCAGGGCAGCCACCATCGTGAGGAGACGGACATGCCGGAGAAGACGGCGAGCTCGACGCGAAATCGGCAGGGGTTGGTAGCTCTACGCTCCTTCGTCTCACGAATTTGGTGTCACCGGTCAGCCCGGCAGGTGATAGTCTATGCCCTCGAAGGTCTTGATGAGGTCCCAGATCCTGCCCTCGCCCCACTCCCCGCTCGGGAGCCCGATGCCGAGCCGCACGGCGAGGGCGTGAGGCCCAGGGTCAGGGTGCCGACGATCAGGAGGGTCGCAAACAGGCTGATGTGCCCGAAGCGCTTTCGCCCCGCGTTGTCGAGCTTCGCCTGCCTACTCATGATCCAGTACAGCCGCAACGCGCCGAAGATGACCCTCACCTGCGGGAAGGGCCGAACCGGGTAAAGACTACCCCGATCATGACGAGCCCGACCAGGATGGCGGTCGCCGAGAGCACGGCTCCGATCCGGTGGTAGGTCCTCGATTGCCTGCCCCGGCCGTAACGACACAGACTACCCGAAGAGCGCGACCGCCGCGACGAGGAGCATCAAGACGAGGAAGAAAAGTCCTGCGGCCACCAAGAAGGTCCTGTCGGCACTCTCCGGCTCCGGCCTTCTCGAAGCCCCTTTCGCCCTCCGCCTGTCCCTCCTGCTGTCGGGCCTCCGACTCCCGTAACTCACGCCGATCCTTCCTGCTAAGAAGCTTGGCCCAACGCCTCGGCCACGAGTTCCCCGACCTCCGATGGGTTCGTTGCGGCCCGGATGCCGGCTCGTCTCAGGGCCTCGCTCTTGGCCTCGGCGGTGCTCTCGCCGCCGGAGACGATGGCCCCCGCGTGTCCCATCGTCTTGCCCTCAGGGGCAGTGAAGCCGGCGATGTAAGCCACGACCGGGGTTTGCATCTCGCTCTGGACGTACTCGGCGGCACGCTGCTCGGCGTTGCCTCCGATCTCCCCGATCATCACGACGCACTCGGTCTCGGGGTCCGCCTCGAATTTCTCGAGTATCTCGATGAAATCGGTCCCGATTATCGGGTCGCCGCCTATACCGACCGCTGTGCTCTGGCCGATGTCCCTCTGGGTGAGCTCGTTGACGATCTGGTAGGTCAGCGTCCCGCTCCGACTAACAACGCCTACACCGCCGGGCATGAAGATGGCGTTCGGCATGATGGAGACGTTGGCCTTGCCGGGTGAGAGGACGCCGGGGCAGTTCGGCCCGATAAGGGTCGCGTCCTTTACCCGCAGGTAGTTAGCGACCCGCATCATGTCGTGCACCGGCACGCCCTCGGTGATACAGCAGACCGTGCTTATGTCGAAGTCCAGCGCCTCGAAGATGGCATCAGCCGAGAACGCGGCCGGGACGAAGATGACGCTCGCGTTCGCCCCGGTCTCATCTACTGCCTCCTCCATGGTGTTGAAGACCGGCACGCCCTCGTAGTCTTGCCCGCCCTTGCCTGGCGTCACCCCGGCCACCACGCTCGTGCCGCTCTCCAGCATGCGCCTAGTGTGGAATCCGCCCTCGCGACCCGTTATGCCCTGCACCACTAAGCGCGTCTCGTTATCTACCAGTATCGCCATTGTTCGCTACCTGCCTTCGCTATCGTGCGCGAGCTCCACGGCCTTGCGCGCCGCGTCGAGCATCGTCTCTTCCGCAAAGACGTTCTCAGGAGTGTTCTGTGCCAGGATCTGGCGCCCCTCCTCGGCGTTCGTGCCATCGAGCCGGACTACTATCGGCAGATCTATCTCCGACCGCTCTAAAGCCTCAAGGAGGCCTTGGGCAACCTCGTCGCCGCGGGTGATGCCGCCGAAGATGTTGAAGAGGACGCTCTTTACCTGCTTGTTCGCGGTGACGATATCCAAAGCTTCTGAGATCATCTCTGCGTTTGCCCCACCGCCGACGTCGCAGAAATTCGCCGGCTCCCCGCCGGCCTGCGCTACCACGTCGAGCGTGCTCATCACCAACCCCGCTCCGTTCCCCAAGATCCCTACGTCGCCGTCGAGCTTCACGTACTGCAAGCTCGCCTCGAGCGCGCGCTGCTCCTCGGGGTCTGCGGCATCCACGTCGTGCAGATCCGCTATGTCCCGGTGCCTGAAAAGGCTCGAGTTGTCCACCGTGACCTTCGCGTCCAGGGCCAAGACGCGACCATCCGACGTTGCGACGAGCGGGTTGATCTCCACGAGGCTCGCGTCGGACTCGCTGAAGGCCCTGTACAGGTTGCTCAAGGTTCTGCCCACGCCCTGGGCGACGTCGCCTTCTAAGCCGGCGGAGAAGGTGAGCTCGCGGACCTGGTAGGGCAAGAGGCCTAGCAAGGGGTCTACGTAAATCCTTACGATGGCTTCGGGGTTCCTCTCGGCGACCTCCTCGATGTCCACGCCGCCCTCGGAGGAGAACAGGATCAGGGGCTTCTTCGCCGCCCGGTCCACCATGACCGAGAGGTACATCTCGGTCGAGATCTCGGCCCCGGCCTCTATGAGCACCCGTCGTACCTTATGCCCCCTTATGTCCATCCCGAGTATCTGTCGGGCCGCCTCTTGGACGTCCTCGGGCTCTTCGACGACCTTGATCCCCCCAGCCTTGCCGCGACCACCGGTGAGTACCTGGGCCTTCACCGCCACCGGGCCGCCGAGCTGCTCGGCGGCCGCGCGCGCCTCCTCGGGAGTGGTGGCCACGCTACCCTCCAGCGTCTCTACGTCGAACCGCCGCAACAGTTCCTTGCCTTGATACTCGTAAAGATCCAAACCAAGAAACCCCCGTGACGCTTCCAATGACGCCGCGAATTATACAGAAGTGACCGCTACTACTGTCGTGGCCTATTCCATTCTATGGGCTTGGGAACAGCGATAAACGTCGTCGCCGTCCTCGTCGGCGGCGGTATCGGAACACTCGTGGGTGCGAAACTACCGGAGAGGATACGGGAGACGGCGATGCGGGCGATCGGGATCGTGACGCTCCTGATCGGGGTCTCTAACTTTCTGGAATTGGCTAGAGCGTCGACACAGATAGTGCCAACCCTGACACTGGTGGCGATACAATGAGTGGAAGCCTGCCGGCACCCGTCCCGCTTGGGATACCGATCCACCTCTTGTGAAGATGATCTCACGATGGTCTTGCCACTGCTTGCCGCGCCGTCCGTTCTCGGGCGGCAGCGGCACGATCTGCTCCCACGCCTTATCGTCTAGCGCGTCTCGTTCGACTCGTCATGCCGCTCAAAGAAGAGGCTAGCAGAAGCTTCCTAAGCCCCTCGTTCCTCGACCTGCTCTCTCAGCGGTTGCTGGGGCTGCTCGGCGGAGCCGAGTTGCACCACGTCGTGGTGGAAGGGCAGGCCTACCACCCAGTCGCTCAGCACTCGCAGCTTCCGGTTGAAGGCGGGAATGATGGACAGGTAATAGCTTCGACGCAGGAGCCAAGCGGGAAAGCCGTGCAGCTTCAGCCTCAAGAGTTGCCCGGCGCCTTCGTGTCGTCCCAAGGTGATGAACTCTCCCTTGCTCTTGTAGCGGAACGCCGACCGTGGCTGGCCTCGCAGGGTCGCGGCGATGTTCTTGGCCAGATGCTCGGCTTGGCGGAGGGCGTGTTGCGCGGTGGGCGGGCAGGTTCCACCGCCTATGAGGTCCGGCACCGCCGCACAATCTCCGGCGGTCCAGGCATCGCTGGTCCCTTGCACATGCAAGTATATGTCTGCCAGCAAGCGCCCCTGGTCGTCCACGGGGAGCCCAAGCTCGGACACCAGCGGGTGTGGGCTCACGCCCGCAACCCACACGAGCGTTTCCGCCTCGAACTGCTCGCCGTTAGAGAGGCGCATGGTCCCCCCTTCGGCCGACTCGAGTTGGGTCTCCAAGTGGACCTCGATGCCTCGCTGGCGCAGCATCCGGAGCGCGTACTCCCCGAGGCTCGGGTCGACCTCGGGGAGGATCCCGTCCGTCGCCTCGACCAGCACCCAGCGCATGTCCTCTCTCCGAATCGTGGGCAAATACTGACGAGCGGCTTGAGCCATAGACTCGAGCTCGGCCAGGGCCTCGACGCCCGTATAGCCCCCGCCCACGAACACGAAGGTGAGTGCTCTCCTACGCACCTCCTCGTCGGGCGTCGACTCCGCGGCTTCCATGCGCGAGAGAACCAGGTTGCGCAAGTGCATGGCTTCGGCTATAGACTTGAAGCCTACGGCGCGTCCGGCCAAGCCGGGCACCGGCAGCACGTTCGTGACGGACCCCAGCCCGATCACGACCTGGTCGTAAGGAAGCTCATAGGGCGAACCCTCGTAGGGTTCTACGGTCGCCACCCGACGATCGTGGTCCAGCCCGCTTACTTCGCCGCTGATGGCTCGGGTGCGCCGCAGCTCCTTCCTCAGCGATATGGCCACGTGCCGCGGCTCCACGGTCCCGGACGCCACTTCGGGCAGCAACGGCCAGTACAGCATGAAGTTCTCCGGGTTCACCAAAGTTATCTCGGCTTCGTCCGGGCGGAGGTGCTTCTCCAACCCGAAGGCCGTGTAGAGACCGATGTATCCGCCCCCGAGTAGAAGGATGTGCGGAGCCCTACCTGGCTGGAGTTCGCCTGTCATTTCGGTTAATTGATCTTTCTGTTCCTCGTTTACTACTCAAGAGGCGCGCCACTGCGCGTCAGGTAGTCATAGCATAATACCCCTAGCACCCCGCCAAGCGTCGGAGCGATGAGGTAC
The DNA here is from genome assembly GCA_030776965.1 of Actinomycetota bacterium. Classification (GTDB taxonomy): domain Bacteria; phylum Actinomycetota; class Rubrobacteria; order Rubrobacterales; family Rubrobacteraceae; genus Rubrobacter_F. The sequence goes on along the minus strand of JALYGT010000149.1, from coordinate 7,802 downwards.
ACCCATCAGAAGGGGAACTGGCCGGAGACGATCACTGGCCCCAATGTGCGCTGCGTTGAATGAACCTACACTGCCGATAGAAGGTTGCTGCAAAGCAACGAACGTTCCCGCACCGAAGAACACGAGTATGAAAGCGCCCACCACCTCGGCGACCAGCGTGCCGAAGAGGGAGCCCCCCGGCCGCAGCACGGCGGTCGGGGTGCGTCCCTCAGCCCTTTCCTCACAATTATCGCTCACGAGATTTTCTCGCTCGTCGCTTACTATGCCCCCGGCTTGAGGACGACCTTGCTGTAACCCTCCTCGCGGTTGTCGAACCTCTGGTAGGCGTCCGGCGCTTCGTCGAGCGGCACCGCCTTGGAGACCACAAAGCTCGGCTTGGCCCGCCCGGCGACGATCAGGTCGCGCAACGCCCGGTTGTAGCGCTTGACGTTGCACTGCCCCGTGCCCATCGAAAGGCCCTTCTCGAAGAACTTTCCGATCTCGAAGAGGAGCCGTCCGTTCGCTGCCTCCTCCGTCGGCGCCCCGGGGTCGGAGGGGACGTACAATCCGACCACCCCGATCTTGCCGGTGGCGCGCACTGTGTAGACGAGCTGGTTCAGCACGATCGCGGGCTGCTCCTCCTCGCCGCCCGAAACCGTTGCCTGGTAGCCAACCGCGTCGATGCCCTTGTCGGTACCGTCGCCGTCGGTCTGGTCGACTATGTACTCGATCGGGTTTACCTCATCGAAGTTGACCGGGATCGCACCGATCTCCTCGGCAAGGTTCAGGCGGTTCTCGACCCTGTCGACGACGAAGACACGCTCGGCACCGCGGATAAGCGAGGAGTAGGCGGCCATCAAACCCACCGGCCCCCCACCATAGACAGCGACGGTATCCCCGGGGCTGACCTCGGCCATCGCCGCGCCATGATAGCCCGTGGGAAAGATGTCAGAGAGCATCGCGAAGTCGTTCTCGAACTCGTCACCCTCCTCGCCGGGCAACCTCAAGGCGTTGAAGTCGGCGAACGGCACCCTTAGATACTCCGCCTGCCCACCCGTGTACGGGCCCATCATGACGTAGCCGTACGCGGCGCCGGCGAAGTCCTCGTTGGCCGTCAGGCAGAACCCGGTGTTGCCGGCCTCGCAGTTCTTGCAGAACCCGCACGCGACGTTGAACGGCAGGTTAATTCGGTCGCCTGGGCTAAGGCTAGTAACACCCGAGCCCACCTCTTCTACTATGCCCTGGTTCTCGTGACCGAAGATGATGCCTGGCTGGGCGCCGGTCCGGCCCTCATACATGTGCAGATCCGATCCACAGATAGCCGTCGAGGTGATCCGGATGACTACGTCTGTTGGGTCCTGGATCCTGGCGTCTTCGACCTCCTCGACTGCGACGTTGAACGGTTCCTTGTATACCACGGCCCTCACAGAAAGCCCCCTTTCCTTCGCACTTGCTGACTCTGCCTGCTTTGTATCAAGGTTCGGTAAGCACCCTGTGACCGCCGGTTAAGGTTCTATTAAGGTATAGTTTGCCTTTGTGAATTAACGAAAGGCAAACATCTTGCTTCCTAGAGCTGAGACGCCTGCTGCTGCCACCTCTTCAGCAGCTTGCAATGAGAATGAAGCCACGTGCTAGCACAATAGGCGTATAAACGCCTACTCCCAAGATCTTCTCCGATCTTGGGAGTGTCCCGTCCTGAATACCAGTATCGGTACAATCTGTTATTGGGTCTCTGTCAGCACCAGCGCGTCAAGTGCTAGGAGCCCACCTGCAGTAGCCCGCATCGGGTTTATGTCGAGTTCGGCGATCTCGGGGTGGTTGATAAGAAGACTACTCACGGCGAGCAGCGTATCGACGAGTTCAACCTTGTCAACGGCCGGCTGACCGCGAAAACCTTCGAGAAGCTTCTTCGCGGACAACTCGTCGATCATCTCTGCGGCGTCGCCCGCGGAGAGGGGTGCAAGCCTCAAGGCGACATCACCGATGGCCTCGGCGGCTGTACCGCCCACGCCGAGGAGCACGGTCGGGCCGAAGCTCGGGTCGCGGCTTCCACCCAATATAAGCTCGATACCCGGAGGGGCGAGTTCTTCGACGAGGTAACGGACAGCGCCGTCCGGGTTGAGCCTGTCGATGGCGGCGAGGGCCACTTCCATGGCTTCGGGAGAATCAACGTCAACGTGTACACCGCCCGCCTCCGACTTGTGGGTTATGTTCGCATCTAATACCTTAACGACCACACGCCCGCCGAGGTCCGTTCGGGCATCCTGAGCCTCGTCGCGGGTTGCGCATACCTGGCGACGGGGTGTGTGGATGCCCACCGCCCCGAGGAGATCCTTTGCCACGGCCTCGTCTACTGGGCTCGCACCGAGGGGTGGGAGCGCAGTTGCTTCCGGTGCCCGGTGGTGCCTACGGTGCTTACGGCGGTGGGCGGCCCGGGCGTCGGCGGTGAGGGTATGGGTGGCCCAGGCGCCGCGCTCGGGCGAAAGATAGGCGGGGATGCCGGCTGCATCGAGCGAGGTCACGATCGACTCTGTCTCCTTTTGCGGACCTGCTGTAATGAAGATCGCCGGTTTCCCGCTGCGAGCCTTAAATTCCCTGAGGACCGCGACAGGATCCAAAGCCGGTGGCTCGTGCAGCGCGTAGAGGGCAAGCGTATCTATACCAGAGTCTCTTCCGACAGCCGTGAGTACGTCAACGAAAGAGTCGCTCGGCCGGCCGGTGTCGACCGGGTTGCGCTGGTAAGTAACCGGGGGTAGTAGTTCCCCGAGCCGGTCGACCGTAGGAGGCTCTAGCTCTGGCAACTCGGCACCGGCAGTGCGCAGTGCGTCTGCGATAATGAGCGCTGGTCCGGCCTGCCCGCTCACCACGGCAACGCCGGGTCGAGCTGCCGGAGGAAGACGAGACGCCGCCAACGCGCGGGCAGCGTCGAGCATCTCGACCGTGTTCTCGACGACCACGGCGCCGGCTTGGGCGAGCGCCGCACGCGCGAGTCGCCAAGAGCCCATGAGAGCTCCGGTATGCGACTGAGCGAAGTCTCTGACATCACTGCGTCCGACGTTGAGCGCGATCACGGGTTTGCGCTCTACAGTTCGCTCCACCACCTCGAAGAGCCTTCGCCCGTCGGAGACGCCTTCTACGTGCAGGAGAATAGCTTGCGTAGCCTTGTCGGCGGCCAAGTAGTCGAGCACGTCAGCGGCACCCACATCCATGGCGTTGCCCAAACCCACAGCGAGCCGCGTGCCCAGGCCCTCGCTTTGGGCCTGAAATGCTAGAGCATGATTGACCCCACCGCTCTGAGCTACTACGGCTATACCTCCCGGCTGGATCTCCGGTGCACCAGGCACGAAACTCGCGTATATACCGGCCAGCGGGTTGAGATAACCTGACGTGTTGGGCCCGAGCGCGCGTATGCCAGCCTCGCGCGCTACGTCGAGGGCCTCCTCCTGAAGCGCTGCGCCTTCGGCGCCGCTCTCGCCCATACCGCCGGAGCAGACGACAGCCGCCCGCACACCGGCCTCCGCGCAGTCGCGCAAAGCGCCCGGCACGGCTTGCGGCGGGAGAACTAGCACGGCCAGGTCTACCTCGTTGGGAATCTCCGACACGCGCGGGTAAGCCGGTAACCCTTCTATCTCGGTAGCTCGTGGGTTGATGGGGAAGAGCGACCCCGGGAACGAGCGCAGCGAACGGAGCATCGCGTGGCCGGCCTTACCCGGCGAGGCCGACGCCCCAACGACCGCGACCGTGCGTGGCTCGAACAGCACCGAAAGAGGCGCTTCGGTCTTCATGAGGGCGTCGAACCGTCGGCCTTGCCCACCACCGCCATCGGCGCCGTCCCCGTCGGCGCGCGCTCCGAGGCTTCGTCCCGCTCCCAAAGCGGGGAGGCGAGGCCGGGCCGGCCTCGGCACAGGTCGGCTCGTCCGGAGAGGACGGCAGTAGTAGCCTCGTCGTCCCCTGGCACGCCCCCGGCGAGCATGGTCGTCATACCCCCCACGTTGCGGATGCGGTCGCTGACGGCCAGCTGCGCGACGCGGTGGCGGGTCGTGATCTTCTCAAGCTCGGGCACCGGAGAGACGGCGACGGCGTCGCAGCCGCGCGTTCGGAGCTCGGCCGCAAACTCGGCCACACCATCGCCGACCTCCCAGTCGCCTCCCACTTCCTCGGGGACGGAGAGGTGGACCACGACAGGTTTCTCCTCCGGCCACGCCTCACGCACGCGAGCCAGCGCGGCGAGGATCAGACGAGCGCTTCCGTTCGCTCCCTCGCCGGCTTCGTTCGCCAGCAGGTCGCGTCCCAAAGCGCCCTCGGGGTCGGAGAGCTCGAGCACGTCGAAGCCTGACTCGTTGGCCCGTCGCGTCGTCTCGATCAGCTCCCCGGACCCTTCAGCGCTGTTCACCAGCAGGCCCAGCCTGGCCGGTGAGTGCTCATGGACGAAGCTTGAGATCCTGCGCCACGCTGCCACGTCCGCGTCGTCGCGCAGCCCGACCCCGCTCACCGTAACCAAGCCCGCGCCCCAGGTCGCGGCGCCCGCAACCCGGGCAAGCCGAACGTCGTTTCGGGCTTCCCCGATGCCCTCTTCCGTGGATACGACGCTCACCCGGTTGGGCAGGGTGACTTCCCTGAGCGTCAATGGCGTTGCGAGGGATGGGACCGGCCGTGCTCTCTGCTCTTGAGAGTCTGGCGAGACCTTGCGCTCGAACCACGCCTCCACGTGGCGGACGAGCCGTGGGTCGCGGACCCTGAGCCTCTCGTGCGTGAGGCGCGGGTTACGGGTGAGGAAGTGGTAGGCGAACTTCTCAGGCTCGAAGCTCATCTGGTAGCGGAAATGCTCCCACCACGCCTGGCTAGGCCCGGCCGCCGCCTGGATGCGCTCTACCGCGGGCCGCCGCCTGCTCTCGAACTCCTCAAGCGCCTCAGGCACCGTGCCGCGCTCTGCGACGGCCCGGGCGAGGGCGATAGCGTCCTCCATCGCCATCCTCGTTCCGGAGCCGACCGAGAAGTGGGCGGTATGGGCGGCGTCGCCGAAGATAACAACGTTGTCCTTCCGCCACGTCGCGTTCCTTACTGTGTGGAAGTTGAGCCACTTCGAATTGTTAGTTAGCAGCTCGTGTTCGCCGAGATGCTCGGCGAAGATCTCCTCGCAGTAGACCCTGGACTCCTCGTCGCTCTCGCCCGGCGCGAGTGCTGGCGTCGCTGTCCGATCTAGGCCGGCCCTCCGCCACGAGCCCTCGTCCGTTTCTACGATGAACGTGCTGATCTCACCGTCCGAGGGATAGGCGTGCACGCCAAAGCATCCGTGCTCGTTCTCGATGAAGATGAAGGTGAGGGCGTCAAAAGGTTGGGCTGTGCCCAGCCAGATGTACTTGGCCAGGCCCACGTCGACCTGGGGTTCGAAATGGTCACTGTACGTCTCCCGCGTGCCCGAGTTCAGGCCGTCGCCCGCGACTACGAGGTCGTAGTAGCCTTCCACGCTCGTCGGGTCATCGACCTCCTGCTCGAAGCGGAGATCGACGTCCAGAGACCGGGCGCGTTCCTGGAGGATGAGGAGGAGATGCCTCCTCGCTATGGCCGAGAAACCGTTGCCGCCGCAACGCAACACCCGGCCCTTGTGCCGAACCTCGATGTCCGTCCACTCCGCGCTGGCTTCCGTCAGCGCTCCGAATGTTTCCTCGTCAGCTTCCTCCAGGTAGTCCATGGTCCGCTCGGAGAAGACCACGCCGAACCCGAAGGTGGCATCCGGGGCGTTGCGCTCGAAGACGGTGATCTCGTGCGACGGGTCCGCTTTTTTCATCATGATCGAGAAAAAGAGCCCCGCCGGCCCTCCGCCGATGCTTGCGATCTTCACGATATTACTCCCTCTTCCGTCCCCGCTAAAGCCGGCTTCATCGGGATAAAGCGCCCTCCGTCTCAAGTTTTTGAGTGACGTCTTCGCGCAACGCCTTCTTGTCAATCTTGCCGACGTTGGTAAGCGGCAGGCTCTCGACGAGTTCTAGTCGCTCCGGCAGCTTGTACTTGGCGACCTTCATGCCCTTCAGGAACTCCAGCATCTCCTCGAGCGAGATGGTCTCACCTCCTTTGGGGACCACATAGGCGCAGGTCTTCTCGCCCATCACTGGGTCCGGCATGGCGACCGCCGCGACGTTATGGACCCTGGGGTGGGAAAGGATAAGATTCTCGACCTCCTCGGCGGAGATCATCTCCCCACCGCGGTTTATGAGATCCTTGTCCCGTCCCTCCACAACGAGGTTGCCCGATGGGTGCCACCGTACTATGTCACCGGTCCGGTAGAACCCATCTGGAGTAAAAGCTTCCCGATTTTTTTCTTCGGCCTTGTAGTAGCCGCGCAAGGTGTAGGGCCCGCGTATGATAAGCTCCCCGGCCTCGCCGGGCGCTACGTCGTTACCCTCCGGATCTACGATGCGAACCTCGTCATCGGGCGACATGGGCCGCCCCTGAGTCTCGGCGATTACCTCGTCAGGATCGTCGAGCCGGGTGTAGTTGAGCAGTCCCTCGGCCATGCCGAACACCTGCTGGGGCAGGCAGCCGAGCGTGGAGCTGATCCGATGTGCCGTTTCGGGGTTTAGGCGCGAGCCGCCTACCTGGAGGAGTTCCAGGCTCGAAAGGTCGTAGTCGTCAAGGAGGTCGGAGTTCATCCAGCGGATAGCAAGCGCGGGCACGACGGCTGTTGCGGTCACACGCTCGCGCTCGATCAGCGGAAACACCGTCTCCGGATCGGGTGTGGAGGCCATGACCACCGTGCCACCGACGTGGAGGGTGCCGAGCAAGCCAGGGCAGGCGAGCGGGAAGTTATGCGAGATGGGGAGCACCGCGAGGTAGCGGGTCTCGGGACCGAAACCGCACACACTGGCACTCTCCCGGGCGTTGTAGGCGTAGTCGTCGTGCGTACGCGGTATCAGCTTGGGCAGGCCGCTTGTGCCACCGGAGAGCTGGAAGAGCGCGACGTCGGAAGCGTCCGGATTGTGCCTATCAAGCTCCTCCCAAACCTCTTGCATGTCGCCGGACTCTTCCAGCGGTTCGCCGGAAGCAGTGAAGGAGCCCGTAGCCTCGTCTACAACGAGCACGTGCGATAGGGTCGGAGCCTCGCTCTTTAGTTCCCGGGCCATCTGTTCGTAATCGAAGTCCCGGAAGGTTGAGGCGATGACGTAGGCGGTCGCTTCCGAGAACTGTACGAAGTGGGAGACTTCGCGCTCTCTGTGCGCCGGCAGGGCCAACACCGGAAGCGCCCCGATGCGGAGCAGAGCGAAGCACAAATACGAGAACTCGGGAACGTTAGGCATCTGAACTACGACCCGGTCGTTCTTCTTGATCCCGAGATGTAGGAGCTGCCAGGCCAGGCGATCGGCCTTCTCTGCGAGCTGTACATAACTGAGCCGTTTCTCCCCGCCCACAATGGCTTGGCGATCGCCGTAGCGGTCGGCCCATTCGTGCAGTAGCTCGCCGAACGTCTTCCCCTGCCAGTAGCCTTTGCGGCGGTAGGTTTCAGCTGTCTCCAGCGGCCACGGCGTGAATCCTTCAAGCGTCTCCATCTTTTGCTTCTCCTGATCGCATAGTATGGCCTAACTTTGTCACCTCGGCGCGGCCTCCGGTTGCACCTCGTTTGGGTTCTTGGAATCGGGCCGGGGAAGCTCGAAGCGGTCCCGCGTGGTGCACCAGAGGGGGCCACCCATCCTTCCCACTAGGTTCAGAACCTCAGGGCGTGGCCTGTAGCCGTCGAGGGCTTCGTCGATGACATAGATCCGGGTTACGTTCCCGACCACGAGCGAGTTGGACGGCATCTCCTCCGTGCCGAGTTCCACGATCTGCTT
>JALYGT010000148.1 GCA_030776965.1 Actinomycetota bacterium | reverse complement strand
TGCTCGGCGCCCTGTCCTTGCTCGGTGTAGGCTACGAAGCGGCCATCCCCATACTCGGTTACCGTCTCTTCAACTTCTGGCTTCCGATACCCCTCGCCCTGATCCTCTACCCGACCCTCCACATCGGCGGCGCCCGTTACGCCCGGGAGGGGACCAAGAAAACGTCCACCAAGAAAGGCTAGCGTTGGAGAAGCCTGCACTAGGTTTCGTCCGGCTTCTCGGTGGCTGCCTGGTCGTCCGGACCGTCTTCGCCGGCACGTTTCCTCGACCGGTACGCTCGCCCGGTTCTGGGAAGACGAAGAGCAGGGCCAGACCTACGATGAGGCCGAGGCTCGCCACGACGCTGACGAACGTGAGCGAAGGCGGCAATGTAGAGGATCATGCCGCCCGTAAAACTTCGCGTCATCGCCCGGAGCAGGGCAGGATCTAGGTTACACGGTCCATTAGGCGTCGGTTGTCGAAGATGTACAGCCAGAGCATGGTGAAGAAGATCGCGGTGACCGCCAAGGTGCCGCTGTAGATAGCAACGGTCCGCTGCTCCGGTTCCCTGATGTAGCCTGCGAGGAGCGTTGTGGAGAAAGGGATGAAGGCTTTGCACATCAAAAAGAGTAGGTTGACGAAGAGCAACACGTGGTCCGAGCGTGCGATGAGGCGGAAGCGGTTGCGGTGGTCGGCCCAAACTGTGCCCAAGACCAAGAGCTGATACCGTACCCCAAATACGAGGGCCACAGCTCGATCAAGGCGCCCCGCAGGCTCTCGCTCTCCCCGACCTCCGACATCCGAATCTTCAGCACCAGGAGGGTGATCGCGATAGCAAAAACCCGTCGCTGAAGGTCTCGATCCTTGCAGTCTCGTTGTCCTGGTTCGGCGGCTGGCGTCCGGATTCATGCGGAATCCTCCTGCCGTCTAGGGGCAGTAGACCATAGTTTGCTCACTCCCGAAAGGAAGCGCAACATAGTATGCTCGTCTCCGATTCTAAGGGCACCGAGTGTCGCTCGCCCAACTCACCATCGGTGACTATTCGCCCCAGGTCGCGCGCAGCGCACGGACCCAGTTCTCGTGTGCGAGCTTACGCAGCGCTCCGTCGTCGTAGCCGCGCTCGCGCAGCGTCCCGAGCAGCTTCGGGACCCCCCATATGTCCCCGATCCCGCGCGGAACCTTCGCCCCGTTGAAGTCCGAGCCGAAGCCCGCACCGTCCACGCCGACGCGCTCCACCAGGTAGTCCACGTGGCGCGTACTACGGTTTCGAGCGGGGTGTCCTCGTCGTCGCGACCGTCCTCGCGCAAGAAGGCGATGGCGAAGTTCACGCCGACGATGCTGCCGGAGTCGCGGATGGCGCCGAGTTGTCGGTCGGTGAGGTTACGCGCCGAGGGGCAGAGGGCGTGGGCATTAAAGTGGGTCGTAACGAGCGGCGCCTCGGAGAGAGCGGCCGCGTCCCAGAAGCCCCGCTCGTTCAGGTGCGAGAGGTCGACCAAGACGCCGAACCGGTTGCATCCGCGGATGAGCTCCTTGCCGCCACCGGTCAGGCCGGGGCCAGTCTCGGGCGAAGCCGGGAACCTGAAAGTGACGCCGTGCCCGTAGGCGTTGGGCCGGCTCCACACCAGCCCGAGCGAGCGCAGACCCGCCTCGTAGAAGGTTCCGAGAGCGCCCGGGTCCGGGCCGAGGTTCTCCGCCCCCTCAAAGTGCAGGATCGCCGCCAGCACGCTGCTTCGCAGGCAGCGGGAGAGCTCCTCGGCCGTGCGTACGACCTTTAGCCGTCCTCCGGACCCGGACTCGATCCCGAACAGGATCTTCGCCAGCTCCTCCGCGGTGCCCCGGGCATAGTGGGGTCGAGCGGTGGCGCGTCCGCTACCTCGTAGCCGTCCTCGGTCAGGATGAGGGCTGACTCTTCGGTCCAGCTGCTCTCGGGGTCGGGCGGGGTCCAGCAGGCGAAGAACCCGCCGCCGAAGCCACCATCCCTGGCGCGGGGGAGATCCACGTGGCCGGCGTTGCTCCGCTCGAAGAAACCGCGACCACCCCCACGGCCGGACAAGTGGAGGTTGAGCAGCGTGTCATTGTGGCCGTCGAAGGCGGGTATCCGGTCCACGAACAAATGATACC
>JALYGT010000147.1 GCA_030776965.1 Actinomycetota bacterium | reverse complement strand
GTGTAGAACCGGATCATGACGTGCGGCAGGCCAGCCATGCCAAATGCGAAGCTCAAGCCAAGAGAGAGTGGGTCTAATGGGTGCGTCAGGTAGTTGCCCGGTGCAAACATTTCTGGCCCAACTCTCTCCTCGACGCCCGAGAAAACACCCAAGGGATTGAAGCTGAACAAGGCCAGAACCCAGACCAGCACGACGATGGCAGCCGTCATCAGGAGGACGGCCTTCACGATCTGCACCCAGGTCGTTGCCAGCATACCGCCGAAGGTGACGTAGAGGATCATGGCTAGCCCCACGAACACCACCGAAACACTGTAGGGGATGCCCAATAGGAGCTTGATGAGCACTCCCGCGCCGGCCATCTGCGGGAGCAGGTACGCCAGGTTGACCACGATCGTGCCGAGTACTGCGGCGAGTCGGGCCGGCTGCCGCGTCATCCGGTACGCGATGACGTCCGCCATCGTGTACTTCCCGGTGTTCCGGAGCGGCTCGGCGATCAGCAGGAGGACTACGAGAAATGCGACCAGAGCCGCGGCGGCGTAGAGCGAGCCGTCTAGGCCGTAGATGGCGACGAGGCCGGTGAAGCCCAGAAACGACGCGGCGCTCATCCAATCTCCCGCGAGCGCGAAGCCGTTCTCGTGGGCGCGGAGTGAGCGGCCCGCGGCGTAGAACTCGCTCGTCGTGCGCGTGCGGCGAGCGGCCCAGTAGGTAATGCCCAGGGTGACGCCGAGAATTGCGAGAAAGATGATAATCGTCAAGGCCCTCATGCCTTCCCCTCTCTTTGCCCTTGGCGCTCCTCGAACTCAGAAACGGCGTGGGCAGCCTTCGCATCGAAGCTGCGGTTCGCGACACGCACGTAGGCGACTGCGACAACCCAGGCCAATATGTATGTGAGGAAGACCAGAAGGTAGCCGACGCTGAGTGGTCCGATGACTAGTTGACCCGTGAAGCCCGGGGCCAAGCCGGCGAGTAGCGTGGTTGCCAGGTAGAATCCCAAAGATAGAACGAGCAGCGGGACGAGGAATCGGACCTTGGTGGACATCAGGTCGCTGAACGCTGGGTACTGCGCCGCTTCCGCCCAGTCCACATCGGGCTCAGCAGAGGCGCGGGCCGTCTCCGTCGCGTCAGGGTCCCGCGCGAGAATGTCCTTCACTACAGGGACAACCTCCGCTGCGCGACCGGAAACGAGAATCACCGGGATTGAGCTGCGGCTCTCTACGGCCTCCGAGACGCTGCCCAAGCCGATCTGCGGGAAGGGGCGAATGCCAGTCTGCCCCATGACGATCGCGTCAGCGTCGATCCGCTGCGCGGCCTGAAGGATAGCGTCCGCTATCGGCCCTTGCACCTCATGCGTGTGGCACTCGACATCCGCATCTGAGGCGAGCACACAGGCGGCCGTGGTGCCGTCGACTGGCCGAACGTGGAGCAGCTCGAGGTTCGTCTCAGCGAACTCGACCTGCATGTCGGACTCCGGCGTTGCCACGTGCAGCACATGCAACTCCGCGCCGCTCTCGCGCGCCAACTCGACCGCATGTACTGTCGCAGCCAGCGACGAGAGAGAACCGTCCGTGGACAGCAGCAACCGCCGGTACGCTGGAGTGTTCGCTTCGTCTCTACCTGTCGTGGAGCGAGGTTGGTTAGCCTCACTGCGGTGCCCCCCGTCTACTTCGTGAGGTCCTTCTTCAGCCACAATATTCTCCTTCCCTTTTACAAGTACAATAATCACAAAAACCGACTACTAAGTAAAGAGAACTTTCCGCTGTATGGAATGAATTGGGCATAAAAGGGCTCCAAACCCGCTAGTCCCTCTCCGGGACTCCCCCGACGATCTGGCCTGTCAACTCCTTGCTCCCATCGAGGATGGGTTCGTACTCGTTGATCTTGTCTATCGAGAGACCCATCGAGGCGTTGGTTTCCCGCTCTACCAGGATCTCGACGAGCGCGGGAACCCGGCGCTCCTCGCTGGCACGAACGGCCCAATCCAGGGTTTCTCTTATCTCTTCAGGCCGCCTTACGCGGCGTCCGAGGGCGCCCATCGCCTCCATAACCTTCACATTGTCTATGCCGTACTCGCTGTCCGGGCCCTCATAGCCGATGTCTACCGCGA
>JALYGT010000146.1 GCA_030776965.1 Actinomycetota bacterium | reverse complement strand
AAAACAGGGTCTAAATTTTAGGGATTGTGAAAGCATACGCCGACCGTATAGTCCCCATAGGCACGCTGTAGCACACCAATGCAGCACACCAAGATAGAGAGGAGCCGCCCATGGGCAATCCGGTTGTGCATTTCGAGGTCGTCGGCACGGACGCCGAAGCTCTTCAGAGCTTCTACAAGGAGGCCTTTGACTGGCAGATGCAAGTCCAGTCAGGGCCGCCGCCCTACGCGATGGCCTACCCCGGTGCTGAGAGCGGCATTAACGGCGGTGTCGGCGCGGGCCCGGTTGGCGGCGCTGGGCACGTCACGTTCTACGTCGAGGTCGCTGACCTTGAGGCAGCGCTGGGCAAGATTGAGGGTCTGGGGGGCAGTACGGTGATGGGCCCCACAGAGGTGCCGGGAGGCACCAGCATTGCGATGTTCACCGACCCCGAGGGCCACCTCGTAGGTCTCATCAAGGCCGACTCTTCGTAGTCGGTAGCTAATAATGCGGATTGGCGGAAACCCGCTGTGCCCCGGTCCTACTCCAGGGATGCTTAGGCGATAGGACCGGCGCTATCGGGGTTTCCGCGAAGCCACCTTCCCGGCAGTTGGGTGAATAGGATCCGTCGGCTAGGAAGGTGGCCCACCCGGGGACCCCACGATTCCCAGCTGCAGCATAGCCGCCAGGTCATCGCGCGTGGCCCAGTGCTCGACTAGCTTGCCGTCCTCCACCCGAAACCAGTGGCTCTGGCGGGCGCTAAAGCGCTTGCCCGTAGGCGGCACCGCTCCATTCAACGCCCCGAGGTTGGTCCCCTCAGAGAGGACCCTGACGGCCACGGTGTCACCCTCGGCGACGATCGCCTCGATCGTCATACGCAGATCTGGGAACTGGGCCAGCAGCCATTCCACGGTCCGGCGCATTGCCTGGGGTCCGTCCACCCTGCCGGGGGTACTCTGGGAGAAGGGCGCGGCCGCATGCTCGAAGTACTCCTCCGCCATGATCTCGTCGCAGGCTTCCAGGTTCCTCTGGTTCCAGATCTCCTCGAAGTGGCGCCTGGCCAGTTCCTTTCCTTCCTCCGACACGGCTCTTCCTCCTTTGCCTTCGTGTTCACCGTAATGAAGGAAGTATAGGTATCGTGCTTCTCGACTTCCGAGAACCGTAAAGCGGAAGCCCGTTGCTGAGAACATCCAACACCGGAATCCCGGTTTCCGAGAAGACATTTCTCGGAAGTCTGTACAAAAGCGGACCAAAGCATTTCGCCCGGTTGAGTCGCCGCGTACAGCAAAGCTATAATCTACTTTATAGGAGTAACTGTTGCATTCTGAGAGGTGTTGAGCATGGGTTGCCCTCGCTGCCAGGCCGCCAATCCAGAGGGTGCCAAGTTCTGCCTAAATTGCGGCACCGCCCTCTCCACCGCATGCCCGAACTGCGCTACACCACTCTCATCTGGCGCCAAGTTTTGCCACAACTGCGGCAATGCACTGGCCAAGCCTCCGAGCAACTCCGCTCAAGCCCGTCTTCGGCAGCACGTCCCCGAAGAGCTCCTCGGCGAGGTGGAGACAGCCCGCGCCGGTCGCAGCAGTGAGAGCGAACGACGCATCGTAACCGTCCTGTTCTGTGATGTCCAAGGTTCGACCGCTCTGGCCGAGCAGTTCGACCCGGAGGTGTGGGTCGAGATCATGAATGGAGCGTATGAGTATCTGATCGCCCCTGTATACCGCTACGAAGGGACTCTTGCCCGTCTGATGGGAGACGCCATCCTGGCATTCTTTGGTGCACCGACCGCTCACGAAGATGATCCAAGTCGAGCGGTACTAGCTGGTTTGGAGATTATAGAAGGCATCCAAGCTTACCGCGAACGAATCAGGCGCGAGTACGGGCAGGACTTCAACGTGCGGGTGGGCATCAATACCGGACTGGTAGTGGTAGGCGAGATGGGATCGGACCTTCGGGTCGAGTACACAGCGATGGGAGACGCGGTGAACGTGGCGGCCCGCATGGAACAGACGGCCAAACCAGGCACAGTGCAGATTACGGCCAACACCCACAGACTGGTAGAGTCGCTGTTCGAGTTCGAGGCACTGGGTGGTATCGAGGTCAAAGGTAAAGCAGAGTCGGTGCCAGCTTTCCGCGTGCTTAGGGCCCGCGAAGGCGCGGTGCCCGTCCGGGGCATTGAGGGCCTACGCTCACCGCTGGTCGGGCGTGAGCGCGAGCTGGATAGCTTAACGACCAGTATTGATGAGCTACTGGCGGGGCGTGGTCAGATCGTCTCGGTGATGGGCGAGGCAGGGCTGGGCAAGTCCCGGCTGGTCGCCGAACTGCGTAAATCGCTCGCTGCTAGAGAGCTGCTCTCTGTCAATGGAGCAGGGTCCGACCAGTCGCAGCCTTCCATACTCTGGTACGAGGGCCGCTCCTTCTCTTACCAGTCGTCGATACCGTACACACCTTTCCTCAATCTGCTCGGCAACTATTTCGGCTTGCATGCCGGACAGACGGATGCTGAGCAGTACGAGAGGGTGAAGGCCCAGATCTCAGAAGCGTTGCCAGAGGGTGTCGCGGAGATCGCGCCGTTCATCGCCACGATGCTCGAGATCACCGTACCGGGCGAAGATGCCGAGCGCGTCAGGTATCTAGAGCCACCCCAATTGCGCGGACGGGTCTTTCAGTCGGTCTACGAGTTCTTCGGGCGGTTGGCACAGACGCGGCCGCTCGTGCTGGTGTTCGAGGATCTGCACTGGGCCGATTCAACTTCGCTCGAGCTGCTTGAGCGGTTGATGCCGCTCACCGACGGCGCGATGCTGATGATCGTCGCCCTTTTCCGGGCCCATCGGCAGGAGCCGTCGTGGCGCTTTCACGAAGTGGCGGCGCGGGATTACGCGCACCGTTATGTGTCGGTGGTGCTCGAACCGCTAGATGAGAGCGACGCTCGTGCGCTCGTGGCCAACCTTCTCCACATCGAAGATCTGCCCGAGAGAGTGCGGACACTGATCCTAAGGAAAGCCGAAGGCAATCCCTTCTTCGTTGAGGAAATGATCCGCTCTTTGCTCGACGCTAGGCTGGTGGTCCGGGAAAACGGCCACTGGCGCGCGACGCGCGAGATCGAAACCATCGCGGTGCCGGATACGCTTGCGGGTGTGATCACCGCGCGCCTGGATCGCCTCGACAAAGAACCTAAGCGTGTGGCGCAATCGGCAGCAGTTATCGGCCGCGAATTTCAATTTGACGTGCTGGCAGACGTTTACGAGCCGGGACAGGTTCTGGACGATGCGCTGACGAACCTGCAGCGGCGCGAATTGATCCGCGAAAGAAGCCGTTTGCCGCAGCGCGTGTACAACTTCAAGCACGTTTTGACGCAAGAGACCGCCTACGCCTCGCTGCTTTTGAGCAAGCGCCGTGAGCTGCACCGGCGCGTCGCGGAATGTCTCGAGCGCGTCGAACCCGAACGCGTCAACGAGATCGCACACCATCTCCTACAAGCGAGAGAAAGCGCACGAGCGCTGCCCTATGTGGTTGCGGCAGGGGATCGTGCGGCACGCGCCTACTCGACCCCTGAAGCAATTGAGTTTTACACGCGAGCACTAGAGATCCTCCAAACTGTCGAGGATCTAGAACTAAAGCGCCGCGCGTATGAGGGACTGGGTGGCGCGCTGATGCTGGCGAACGACATTCCGCGCGCGGTCGAGAACTATCAGGCCATGTTGCAGGAAGCAGAAGCGCACGACGACGTCCCGATGGAAGTCTCGGCGCACAACAAACTGGCGCAAGCTGTCATGGGCCTCGGGCAATTCCAGGAGGTCGAAAAGCACCTTGCTGATGGGGAGCGCCTAGCGCGCCGACACGAGGACCTCGTAGGACTCGCGGAGCTGTGTACCATCCGCTGCGGGGCCTGCAACATGAGCGGGAATTTCGAGGAGGCGACGAAATATCTCGACGAGTCCGTCAAGATCGGGCGCCAGGTAAACCGCAAAGAGCAGCAGGCATTCAGCCTGACCCATTTCTCGGTCACAATGACCTATATGACGCGCTTTGATGAGGCGTGGCGAACAGTGCAGGAGGCCTGGCAAGTCTCAGAAGAGCTGGGAGATCGCCTGCATCAGTCCGAGTTGTTGGCTTTTCCGATGGCCTATTATCATCTACGTAATGGAGATCTGCAGGCGGCGCGCCAGGCCGCGGAAGAAGGCACGGACCTCGCGGTGCATATTGGTGCCGCATTTGCTGAATGTGTCGGCGCCTTCATGCTCAGTACCATCGCGCGCCTCGAAGGGGACTACGAACGTGCTATCGCGGGCTATCAACGCTCGCTGCAGGTCGGACGCGCGAGCGGGTACTCCTTTCTTGAGGTACCCGCGCTAGCCGCGCTCGGCGCCGTCTACCTGGAGATCAGCGAGAAATTCGTCGATCGGAGCGCCGAGTATCATGCGCAAGCCCTGCAAAGTATGGAGCATCCAGCCGGCGGGGTGGGCGGCGGAACCGCATGGGCGGATATCGGCTTCTGTGCGTTGCAGCAAGGCAATCTGGACCAGGCGGGCGAGCTTTTCCAGAAGGGTTTGACGGTTCCAACGATGGAGGGCCTGTTGCAGAAACCACGTTACCTCGTCGGGTCAGCCTTGGTCGCTGTCGAGCGCAATCGCCAAGACGAGGCGACAGACTTTGTGCGCGAGGCGTGGGAGTATGCCGAAGAACGGGGCATGAAGCACTTCTATCCGCTTATCGCTGTGACCAATGCGCAGGTGAGCGCCGCGGGCGGCAAGGGGGAGCGCGCCTTGGAGCAGTTCGCACGCGCGGAGGCGCTTGCGATCACGATGCAGATGCGGCCACTGGTATGGCGGGCGCGAGCGGGCGCGACACGGGTACTATACTCATCCAGCCACGCGAGCGATGCGGAGGCAAAGAGACACGCGGCGGCCGAGACGATAAACGAAATCGCAGGGTTGTTGGAGGATGAGAACCTGCGCGCAACGTTCGTCGAGAGCGCAACGAGCAAGCTGCGCTGAAAGCGTTGGGGCGCTAACTCCACCTCGGAAGCTTTCTTGACCTTACCAACTCGCCGAGTAGCCCCCTTCTCGGAAGCTTGCAGGCATAAAAAAGAGAGCCGGGGCTGTTAGACCCCGGCATAGCTGGTTGCATTATTCGCTGGGCTATTTAGGCTTAGGTCCTCCCCCTCATCTTCCTAAAGCTGGGCAACTTACTGGTGCCTCCACAGGCGGGATATGGCGGTCAGCAAACACGATAACCTCGCGCCCTTTGTGTCCTGAATATGGCATCGTCCGTGAAAAACTCCCAGTTGTGCCTCCTGGCCCTAGCGGATCACTAGATACACTACTGGGATCAACCCCACGAACCATAATGTCGATCTGCCGTCCAGGTTCGAAGCCTGACCCTGTATAGGAAATTATGTATTGTGAGGGATCATATGGATCGATAGCACAAGAAGCGGTAAGAGATGGTTGGGCGGGGACGCCTGGTGTTGGCTCTTCAGCACTCATAAGCCCTGCTTTCTCCTTCCTTCTCGCAAACCCCACTGGGTTCTCTAACTTCAACCATGACCCAAAGTAGCATTGATGTCAATAGGATCGAACGGTTTTGCGCTTATTGGAGAGCTAGAGAGCTGCCATTGCCTTTATTCACCTAGTTGCCGACAAGGTGGCTTCTCGGAAGCCCGGTCGTATTAGGTAGAGCCCGCCGCCACCCGCTCGAAGCGCACCTCCTCCTGTGCGCCGTCGGTCAGCAGGGCGCTGAAGCGGAGGGCAGGAAGTTTCTGGGATTGGAACCTACACGGACATCCACTTACTCCGCTAAACCCAGATCGGCGGAGAGCTGCTAGCGAGGGAGTTCCGGCTTGCGAGGCGGGGGGTGTAGCGCCAAGCTCAAGGCGGCGACGAGCAGTAGCGAGGCGGCCACTATTCCGAGGATGGCAGGCATCCCTACCCACCCGGATGCTGCAAGGGC
Organism: Actinomycetota bacterium; assembly: GCA_030776965.1. Lineage (GTDB taxonomy): Bacteria > Actinomycetota > Rubrobacteria > Rubrobacterales > Rubrobacteraceae > Rubrobacter_F. The sequence continues at coordinate 1,666 of JALYGT010000146.1, read as the reverse complement.
GACAGCGGGCAGAACTGCTCCGCCGAGGGCCTCCGCTCCTATGACCGGGACCGTAACGGCGCGGCCTACGTCGCCCGAAGCGACCGCTTCGGCAGGGATGATCGAGATGACGAGTGGCAGCCCTCCCATCGCCACGCCCGATAAGGTTATCAGCATGGCCGCGGTAAGCCAACCGCCGACTGATCCGTGGGCCGCTACGACCGTCCCGAGACCGGCCGCACCGCCAATTAGCGAGGAGAACGCGAGCGCCACCCGCCGACCAACGCGGTCGGAGGATAGGGGCACGATTAGGGTCGCCAACCAGGCGCCGATGCCGAACAGGCCGAGCAAGCGACCGGTCTCGACGAGGCTGAGGTCGAGCCAGGCCTGCAGGAACGGTCCCGCCCCCTGACTCACGACGATGAGCCACATGAGCAAGGCGACCGACGAGGCGGTGCACAGCAGGATGTTGCGGCGACCGCCAGGATGCAGGCTATAGGCTGTGGTCGCGGCGGCGTCTGTAGGCGGCGGATCTGCGGGCACCAGCAGCGCGAGAGCGAGGGCGCTCGCAACGACAACAGCTGAGGAAGTGAACAGTGCCATGCGCCAGTCAACGGCGACTGCGACGGCGGTTACGACTACCGGTGAGACGAGACTCCCGAGTAGTCGGGTTGAGGACTGCACCACGCCCAGGTCGAGACCACGGCGGCGCGCCGGAGCCGCCGCGAATGATAGCGCGGTGACCGCAGGAGCCGCCGTCCCGGCGAGCAAACCGCCGAGACCGCGCAAGACGACGAAGGCGATCCAGCTGGTGACAGCCGCCGAGGCCGCGCCCAACAGGGCCACGCCGGCAGCCGCGGCGAGGATTCGACGGCGGTTACCCCAGCGGCTCGAGGCCCAGCGAGCCAGCGCCATGGAACCTGCCCAACCGAGACCGATGGCCAGGGCGAGAGTGCCCTGGCTATCGCGAGAAACCGGCAGGTCATCGGCGATTAGCGCCACCAGGTACAGCGGCGCCAGGCGATCGAAGAACAAGGCCCCGTAAGCGAGGAAGGTTCCCGTGACGGTAGGTAATTCGCGCAAGCTAGGAGCTTATTCTACACCGGCCACGGCTTCATCAGGAGCCGTGGGAGAGCACGACGAGAGAAGCGCTAATTCTATGCGCATCTCCGCTGTCAGACCTCACATTAAAGAGTGAATATCCATCCAAAACGTGTAGTAAGCTGGCTGATCAAAATCTCTATCCACCTCTAGGAATCCGCCCTTCGCCCCGATCCTAACGCATAAGCATCCGAGATGGTGAATAGGGGTTTCCGGGAACACTCCTTGTCGGCAATTAGGTGAATAAGGGCAAAGGAAGGACCGGGGCCGCTAAGAAGAGCCCCGACCCTCTAGCCATCCCTCTCTATACCTACGCCAGAGTGATTGTTGCCGTACTGCTTAACCCCCTGCAGGAAGCTCCGCGCCCTCCCAGCCGTGGCTGCGGAGGTACCGCTCGAAGGTAGTAAGCTCAGGATACGCTTGCCGTAACGCAGCGATGTCCGCCTCGTAGCCAACCTCGTTGAACCACCGGTACTGTCGAGCATACTCTTCGCCCATCTGCTCTTCGAATTGGTCCCAGGGCACCTGGTAGTAGCCGATCTCCTTCCCTGCGACGCGGCCAAACGTCTCGGCTATCTCGGGCATG
>JALYGT010000145.1 GCA_030776965.1 Actinomycetota bacterium | reverse complement strand
TTTATCTCCTTGAACGGGACGCGCTTCTCCTTGAAGTACTTCTGGGCACGCCTGCACCAGGAGCACGTCGTGGTGCCGAACAAAACTACCCTGGCCAACTCCTTCTCCTTTACTCCATGTTCGCCTTGAGCGCCTCGGCGAGGTGCTCGACCGGCCCGAGTTTTTTCGGGTTTTCGAGGTCCATGTACTCGACGAACTCCTCCTCGGAAGCGTAGTTCATCTTGGGGTTGTTCTTTTTCTCGTCGCCCAGAGTGGAGTAGCTCCGGCCCTTGTAGTCGTGGCCGGGGTAGACTTCGAGGCCGTCGGGGAGGCTATTGTAGGTGTGGTAGAGGGTATGGTACTGCTGGACGGCGTTGCCGTTTAGCAGGTCCGTGCGGCCGCAGGAGCCTAAGAGGAGGGCGTCGGCGGTGAGGATCCTGCCCGGCAGGAGGATCGAGACGAGGTCCTTGGCGTGGCCGGGGGTGTGGAGTAACTTGAGGGGGAACGCCCCCAGGTGGAGCCGGTCTCCATCCTGGACCCGGACGTCTACGGCACTCGAAGGGGCCTTTTCGTGCATGACGAGCTTCGCTACAGACTTGGTCTTCAGGTTTCGTGCTCCTGAGACGTGGTCGGCGTGGGTGTGGGTGTCGATGACGTAGGCGAGCCTCAAGGAGTGCTCGAAGACGAAGCCGAGCATGGGCTCGACCATCTCCGCCTCGGAGTCCACGATCGCCGCGAGCCTGGTCTCGGGATCGGCGACGATGTAGCCCAGGCACCCGCGCTCCACCCTAAACTGCTCGAAGAGGTAGTCCTGCTGCTCGCTCTTCATCCTTACTCGCTCTGGTCGAGCTCGGGCAGCCTCTTCCGGGCCTCCCTTACTTCCGCATCGTCCGGGTTTTGGCGCAGATACCTGTCCGCTTCGGCCGGCAGGGTTGCGTCCTCGGGTCGGGGGTCTTGCAACCTCGCCAGCAGCCTTTGCCGGTCGGAGAGATCAGTCGTGTCATCGGGCTTTCCCACGGCTCCATTCTACCGGAGGTTCTCCCAGTAGGGGGCCAGGGCCTTTCGGGCTTCCTCCACGGGTCCGGCGTCCCCCGTGTACTCCCACGCCGGCGGATCTACCTCCTCGACGCCGATTATCGTGGCGGCAATACTATCGGTGAGCGCACCCAGGTTGTATCCGCCCTCCAGAGTCAAGACCAGGGGCACAGCTCCGACCTCGCGAGCCACGGCGGTGAGCCCCGCTGCTAAGCTTCCGAAGGAGGCCGCCGTGAGGCGCATCCCTCCCAACAGGTCGTCGGCGTGGGCGTCGTAGCCTGCGGAGACGAGGATCAAGTCCGGGCGGAACTCCCGCAGGATGGGGACGAAGAAGCCAGCGAACGCTGCGGTGTACAGGTCCTCCCCGGAGCGCGCGGGCAGGGGGACGTTCGCCGTGAAGCCTTCTCCCCGTCCCTCGCCTACCTCGCGGGCGTCACCGGTTCCTGGGTAGAATGGGCTCTGGTGTGCCGAGAGGTACAGCACCTCCCCGTCCGAGTAGAAGACGTCCTGGGTGCCGTTGCCGTGGTGGACGTCCCAGTCGAGGATGGCGATCCTACCGAGTCCCCGCGAACGAGCGTGCTTGGCAGCCACCGCGGCGTTGTTTATGAGGCAGAAGCCCATGCCGTAGCGGCGACCGGCGTGGTGGCCCGGGGGGCGGGCGATGGCGCAGGCCGCCTCTCCCGAGAGGGCGCTCTCGACCGCCCCTATGGCGGCCCCGCTCGCTAAAGTTGCGGCCTCCCAGGAAGCGGAGCTAAGGGCCGTGTCGAAGTCGAGGTAGCCCCCGCCTTTTTCGGAGAGCCTTTCGAGACGGTCCAGGTAGTTGGGGGCGTGGACCGCTTCGAGGGTGGCCCTCGGGGCGGGTTCGCAGGGGCGCCACTCGACCCCGGCACCGGATCTCTCTGCTTCCTCGACCCCGGCGAGCGCCGCCGGGAACCTCTCCGGGGCCTCCACGTGGGCCACGCCGTTTATGTGACGCCCGGAGGCGGGATCGCTGTAGACGTGCAACTCTTACGCTCCAGATCCGGCTACCGACGCTGCGGGTCGCCCAGGGCTTCGATGATGTCCTCCGTGACCTTCTGTGGGTCCTGGTCGGCATCTACTACGGTGAGTATCCCCTGCTCTTCGTAGTGTTCCTTGATAGCCTCGGCCTCATCGAAGTAGGTCTCTATCTGCCGCCGGATGGCCTCTTCGGTGTCGTCCTCGCGCTGCACGAACGGCCCAGGGTCCTCGCCTTCTTCCGAGTCCGGGGGAGGGTCGTGCTCGAGGTGGTACACCCTGCCGGTGGCCAAGGAGTGTCGCCTGCCGCTGGTGATCCGCTCGATCAACTCCTCATTGCTGGGCCCTTCGAGTACGATCACGTGGTCCAGGCCGCCACTGCGCTCCTTTAGCTCCTCATCCAGCATGCGGGCCTGCTCTATGGTGCGCGGACAGGCGTCGAGAATCCAGGCCCCCGCGGGTTGCAGGTAGGGCCGCACCAGCTCCATAATCGTTTCGTCCGGGACCGGCTCGCCCCGATCGCTGTATCCCTTTAGTTCGCGTCCTAGCTCAGTGTCGGCCTCTATCTGGTCCCGGACCAGGTCCCCAGTCGAGATGCGCGCGTAGTTGAGCTTCTCCGAGACCAGCTGGGCCTGGGTTCCCTTGCCGGACCCCACCGGCCCCAGCAACGATACCTTCATACCGTCACCTCCGCTCCTTCGCCGTCGCGCGAGCCCGTGTGTCGGGCCTCCTCAACATCTTAACGGGAATAGAATCTTCGGGCTCACCCCGCAGGGACTGGCGCGGGACGGCTGGGGCTCATGAGTTAAGATCTGCCAGACGGCGAGACTTTAGAAGGAGCTTGTGGTGCGACAGGAAGACAGATGGGTGCTGGGACGTGAGACGCGCGGGCCTATCGGGGCGGAGCACTTGGACACGGTGCCGTGGAGCCACGCTGGCGCCGACTCAGTCGTCGAGTTCTCGACGAACGAGCTGACTGCGATCTGCCCGGTAACGGGACAGCCGGACTTCTACGAGCTCAAGCTCAGCTACCGCCCAGGGACGCGCCTTCTAGAGTCCAAAGCGATGAAGCTCTACCTGTGGAGCTTTCGGGACAGGGGAATGTTCGCCGAGGACCTGGCCGCAACCCTCCTCGACGACCTCGTCGCTGCCTGCGACCCGGCGGAGATGACCGTGGACCTCACACAGCAGGTGCGGGGCGGTCTGCAGATACGGACCGTCGTACGGTACCCGTCGAACAGAAAGGTCTTGACTTGAAGGGTGTGGGCGAGGACGTGGAATCGTAGAATAAATACTGGTTCTTGGGCAATCGGAAGTGATCTTGCCTTCATGCTTTGCACAAGAAATTCGGCAACGATGTGCTTTGCTCACCAAGAGTTTCACGGTCCTCAGATCGGGCAAAATACAGGGCGGTAAAGCCGGTTAAGGAAGGAGGAAGTAGTAACTAAAATGGCCAGGGGATGGCAACCACCACCGGAGGGTGCTCGGGAATGGCTTGGCCAGATGCAGGCCCTCTCGGAGCAGATCCTCAAGCAGCAGCAGTCGTTCCAGCAGATGGTCCAGGAGTCGATGAACACCTACCTGCAGATGTTCAACATCCCGCACTCTTACCTGCAGGAAGGGATGCGGCTTGCTCAGGAGGACACCCCAGGAAGCCCACAGGAAAGCGGTGCAGGACGAGATCCTAAGGAAGACCAGTATAGGAGAAGCGCTGGGCAAGAAGCTTAACACTGAAGTAGGAACCTGACCGTCTACAGCGCCTTGCAGTGAGGTTGGTCCACGACGCATTGCAGGCGCATAAAATGCTTACCCTGAAGTGTCGCCCAGGACGATAATGAACGTCGTCGAGTCCGGCATGGCAAAGAGCGAGGCTGTATGAGTCAACCTCATTGCAACGCGCTGTAAGTAAGCCTCCGGTGAACGCTGCGGCGTTGCACTGGCTTTGCACAAAAACCCAAGTACTATGCTTACTTTTGGTGCAACCCGGGTTCCTGCACCAAAAGTCGCGTTACACAAATAATCGTCTCGATGCCTAGCTCATGTATCGACTGGCGGAGGATGCATTGGTTGTGAGAAGATGGCCCGCAAAGCAGCCAAAGCGCGGTGGCATAAGAAGCGGCGGGAAGGATCTTCGTAGCGCGCCTTGGCCGCTTTGCTCCCCTCTTCGGACTCGCGACAATCTTACCCCGAAGCGGCCAAGCACGACGACAACCACTTCACGAAGAGCGCCGGATAGAACTACCCAACGTCCACGTCGGTCGTATCTACGTCCAGGACCTCATCTACCTCCGCAATATCAGCCAGGACCTCCTCCAGGTCCTCCTGATTGGTTGCGGAACCTTCTAGCACGATCACACCCTCGCGCATCTCGCGAAGCGTCAAGTCCGTGCCGTCTAAGAGCCGCTCTACGTCGCCGCGCAGGTCTTCGCCCTCCGCCGGGTAGCGCTCACGCTCCTGGCCGGAGTCCGGGTCTATGTAGGCGTCGTTGCGCGGGTAGCCGGAGTCGGTCGGGGTGTGGGTCTCATCCTCCCAGTCCTCGCGCACGAGGTCCGTTTCGGACTGCGCCTCCTCCTCGCTCTCGGGCTCGCCGACGAGCTGCCCCTCGTGCCGCAGGTCCGACGAGGAGGACCTCCGGGGCGCGTAGCCCTGCGGGCTCTCGGCGTCGCCCAAGTGGTCGCCGGGCTCCTCGTCCGAAGGGTCGGCGTGGAAGGTGGCGAAGTCCGCCTCCGGGTCTAGGGAGAGGGCCGTGATCGGCACCTCGAACTGCTCCTCCGCGCCCGTCTCCACGACGACGTGCGTCACCTCCCCCGTCCCCTCGTCGGTGACAACCTCGGAGATCCGACCGACCTCCGTCCCATCCGCGGTGCGCGCCTCCAACCCGACCAGACCACGGTCTTCCATCTCGTAAAACCTCCTCGTAGCTCGCGAAAACTTTATCTTACCCCGCTGTGCCATCTTACACCGTTTCGCCTTGATCTACTCCAGATAAGTAATAAAATATGAGTGTGATGTACTAAGATCTGATCGGTTAGGACTCCGAGTTTGGGAAAGAAGGACAGGAGTCGGGTTTTGTACCTTTTTAGGAGGCTGTTTAAATGATATGTGAGAACTGCCGGGTACGGCCGGCGAGCGTTCAGGTTCACCAGCAGCAGGGTGGGCAGCGGACGTCGGCTTACCTGTGCACGCAGTGCGCGAAGGAGCTCGGCATGATCGGCGGGGGCGATGACTTTGGGGGCGCTAACCCATTCGAGATGCTACACCTCGTGCAACAGCAGAGCCAGGGCGGTCCGGGCAACTTCTTCGAAGCCCTGGCGCCCGAAGCCAAGGAGGCCGTGATGCGGGCCCGCGAGGCTTCGGCGGGGACGACCCGGACGAACGCTATAGGGACGGATCACCTCCTGGCCGGCGTGGTGACTGGGGACAATTTGGCAACCGAGGCGCTCAGGCGCGCCGGGGCCAACGTGGACGGGATGCGGGAGAGTTTCCGGGAGTCCCGCGGGAACCCGGGTGACAACGTCTACACCTTCACCCCGAGCGCCAAGAGGGCCTTGCAGCTCTCTTTCGGGGCTGCCAGACAGATGGGCTCGGCCCAGGTCGGGAGCGAGCATTTGCTCCTCGGGCTGCTCGGCGAAGGCGATGGCAACGCTTACCAGATCCTGGCCCGCAACGGGGCCAACGACGCGGAGGCTTTGCGGCGCGAGATCGCACGCCTCCTGCAGCAGCGCGGCGCCCAGATGGGCCCCGGCGCAGGAGTAGGCGGCGGGGGCTTCCCCGGTGGTCCTCAGGGGCCTCAGGGCGACAGCAACACGCCGACGCTCGACCAGGTCACCCGCGACCTCACCGAGGCCGCCCGCAACGGCGAACTCGACCCAGTTATGGGCCGCGCCGAGGAGATAGCGCGCGTCGTGCGCATCTTGAGCAGGCGCACCAAGAACAATCCCGCCCTCATCGGCGAGCCCGGTGTCGGCAAGACCGCCATCGTCGAGGGGCTCGCGCAGCGCATCGTCTCCGATGACGTGCCCGAGATCCTCAAGGGCAAGCGCGTCCTCGCCCTCGACGTCGGCGGCCTGGTCGCCGGCACCCGGTTCCGCGGGGACTTCGAGGAGCGTATGAAGCAGATGATAGGGGAGCTTCAAAACGAGGAGAAGAACATAATCCTCTTCATCGACGAGCTGCATAGCATCGTCAGCGCCGGCGGTGCCGAGGGTGCGGTGAACGCCTCGAACATGCTCAAGCCCGCGCTCGCGCGCGGCGAGCTGCAGGTCGTGGGCGCCACCACGCTCGACGAGTACCGCAAGAACGTCGAGAAGGATCCGGCCTTGGAGCGCCGCTTCCAGCCCATCTTGGTGGACGAGCCGACGGTGGACGAGACGGTGGCGATCCTCTTCGGTCTCCGTGACCGCTACGAGGCGCACCACCGGGTGCACATCTCGGACGACGCCCTCATCGCCGCCGCCCAGCTCGGCGACCGCTACATCACCGACCGCTTCCTGCCGGATAAGGCCATAGACCTCCTCGACGAGGCCGCGGCCGAGGTCAGGCTCCGTTCGACGGTGCCGCCGGTGGATGTGAGGAGGACCGAGGAGGAGATAGCGAGCCTCGAGCGCGAGAAGGAGGACGCTGTCAGGGCCGAGGACTACGAGCAGGCCGCCACCTTCAAGCAACGCATCGAGCAGCTCAAGCAGGAGCTCGACCAGCAGCAGCAGGGCTGGGCTGGCCGTAGGGAGTCGGACGCCCCCGAGGTGACGCGCGAGGACATCGCCCGCATCCTCGAGGAGTGGACCGGCGTGCCCGCGACGAACATCGTCCAGGAGGAGGCCGAGAGGCTCCTCAGCCTCGAGGCCGTGCTGCACGAGCGGGTCGTCGGCCAGGAGAAGGCCGTCGGCGCCGTCGCCGAGGCCATCCGTCGTGCCCGTGCGGGCGTCAAGGACCCGAAGCGGCCGGTCGGTAGCTTCATCTTCCTCGGGCCCACAGGCGTCGGGAAGACCGAGCTCGCGCGCACCCTGGCCGAGTACCTTTTCGGCGAGGACGATGCCATGATCCGGATAGACATGTCCGAGTACCAGGAGAAGCACACGGTCTCCAGGCTCGTCGGCGCGCCCCCGGGCTACGTCGGCTACGAGGAGGCCGGGCAGCTGACGGAGGCGGTGAGGAGGCGTCCCTACAGCGTGGTGCTCTTCGACGAGATCGAGAAGGCCCACCCGGACGTCTTCAACACCCTGCTCCAGATCCTGGACGACGGGCGCCTGACGGATGCCAAGGGTCGGACGGTTAACTTCCAGAACACGGTCATCATCATGACCTCGAACGTTGGGAGTCAGCACCTTGTCTCCGAGAGGCAGTTTGGCTTCACGGCGCGCGATGGCGTGGACTTTAGGGAGACCGAGCGGCGTGCTAGGGACGCCCTGGAGCGTTCGTTTAGGCCAGAGTTCCTGAACAGGATAGACGAGATCATCGTCTTCCAGCCGCTTACGAAGGGCGACGTCCTCGAGATCGTGGGCATTATGCTGGGGCGCCTGAACAAGCACTTGGAGAGCCAGAAGGTTTCCGTCGAGATTACCCAGAGCGCCAAGGAGTTCCTCGCCGAGGAGGGCTACGATCCGAAGTTCGGCGCGCGTCCGCTCGCACGGGCCATCCGCCGCTTCATCGAAAACCCTCTCTCGAGCCGTATCATCGGCGGCGAGTTCGATCCCGGCGACA
>JALYGT010000144.1 GCA_030776965.1 Actinomycetota bacterium | reverse complement strand
GGGATCAACGATCCCACCACCGCGATGCAGGCGTTGGACCGGATAGAGACAGTCTTTTTTGCGCTGGGCTCCAAAGCCCTGCCACGGCGTGTCCAGAGAAGGACGGTCAACGACCGCGAGGTCCTGGTCAGAATCGGCCATCCTACCTTCGACGACCTCGTGGGGCTAACCTTCGACCAGGTTAGGCGCGCCGCTTTCTCCACTGGCCAGGTCGCCGTCTTGGAGCGGCTGCTGGAGGTACTGGACGGGGCTATACGAGCCAACGACATCCCCGAACGCCAGAGCGCGCTGTGGGATCGGGCGTTCGCCGTCGCCCGGCTAGCCCCGGAGCAGATACCGGACCCGCGGGACGCAACGAACCTGATGCTACGGGCCGTCGAGATGGTGCCCGGCCTGTCGCTAAAGGAAAGGGTCGCCGTGGATGGAGACCTCGACAGGTTGGTGAGCCTCTCCAAAGAGTTGGAGGGCGGTGCGAAGATCCGGGACGCGGTGGAGGCTGTCCGCCGCCAGTTAGAGCCGGGCTCGGTCCAGGCTGGATCGCCAAGCTAGCACACCGACGCCACAAGCTGCGCCTGTACGACGGTTCGACGGTGGACGTCGTGATCACCCACACCTAGCCGACGGTGGTCGAAGAAGCTGCCCGGGACGGCTACTTCGACCCTTCTTGGGCGCAAAAGGCGCTCCGCCTGACAACGAACATACGCACTTATAACGCCAGAATCTCCTACCTGTTGTCGGGGCTGTTTTCAGGGTCGACCCGCGAACCGGACTCAGATCGGCTCGTGCTCCACGCAATCGAGGAGATCGAAGGAACCCGACAGACGATCGTCGCGGATGCCCAGCTGTTGGCCGAGTTAAAGAAAGAGCGGAGCTAGGAGTACGACGCGAGATAGTCGTCTAGCTCGTCCAACAACCGCTGCTTCTCTCCTGTGCTCAGGAACGAGGCTTGGAACGAGTTCTTTACCAACCGGGAGACGTCATCCCGGGACAGATGAAGCCCCTCTTGCGCGGCATGGAAGTTCTCGGCCATGTAACCGCCGAAGTACGCTGGATCGTCCGAGTTTACCGTTACGCACAGCCCCAGATCCAGCATCCGCTTTAGATTGTGGTCCTGGATGGAATCGAAGACGCGCAGTTTGACGTTGGAGAGCGGGCAGACGGTCAGAGGTATCTTTTCTGCTACTAGCTTCTCTACCAGTTGGGGGTCTTCTACACAGCGAACCCCGTGGTCTATCCGGGACACTTTGAGCTCTTCCAGCGCCTGCCAGATGTACTCCGGTGGTCCTTCTTCGCCGGCATGAGCGACCGTCAGGAACCCGTGCTCTCTCGCTCTGTCGAATACGGCCTTGAAATCCTCCGGCGGATGTCCCACCTCGGAGGAATCGAGCCCGACACCAATGACCCACTCTTCGTACGGCAGCGCGCGATGTAGAGTTTCCATCGCCTCTTGGGCGCTGAGGTGCCTCAGAAAACACATTATTAGTTTCGAGGAGACGTCTAGCTGTTGCTCGCCGTCTACCAGGGCCCGGCGTATCCCCGTTATCACCGTTTCGAACGGGACTCCTCTACCGGTATGAGCCTGCGGGTCGAAGAATATCTCGGCGTGGCGTACGTTTTGGGACGCGACCTTTTGTAGATAGGCTCGGGTCAGGTCGTAGAAGTCCTGCTCGTGAAGTAGCACCTGGGTGGCCTCGTAGTAGACGTCCAAGAAGGACTGTAGGTCGCTGAAATCGTAGGCTCGGCGCACCTCTTCGACGGAGGAGTACCGGACGACGACCTTGTTGCGCTCGGCGATCTCGAACATCAACTCGGGTTCCAGGGACCCCTCTATGTGGATGTGCAGCTCCGCCTTGGGGATCTCCCGCAAGAAGGTCTCCGGGATGGCGAGATCTCGTAAGCTCATCTCTTGGCCGCTCCTTTGCTTTCGGTGGTTCTGTAGTGCCATGATAGGACGCGGTGCCAGCGATTACTACAACCCACCAAGAATGCTTTAGCCCACTTAAGCTTCTCCTGCTCGTCCAACAGGGCCAGCAAGTTGCGCCAGACCTTCTCCCAATTATTGAGATAGCTTGTAGCCACCGGGCTTCGGCGTAGCGTCGCGCCCCCGTGGTCTTCTTCTACTCGCACGTCTCGGAACTCCGGGCCCGTGTAAAATGAATGTTAAATCGAACATAGTGCGGTGGACGGCATGGAAACAGAAGAACCGACTGAGGCGAGGACGGAAGAGAGCACGAACGAGCAGCGGGCGCGGGAGCTAGTCGAGCTTTTGCAGGAGCTGCGAGTAGTATTGCCTGGGGTGCAGGTGTTGTTCGCTTTCCTCCTTACGGTGCCTTTCTCGGCGGGATTCGGGGACGTAAGCACGTTGCAGAAGGCGGTCTTTTTCGGGACGCTCGTGTGAACGGCGCTCTCGGCGGGCCTGCTCATAGCGCCGTCGGCGCACCACAGGCTCTTGTGGCGCCAGCAGGCCAGGGAGCACCGTTTGCGCGTGGCGAACCGGCTCGCGATATCGGGCATGCTCCTGCTCGTGCCAGCGATGGTCGGGGTGATATTCGTGATCACCGACATCTTGTTCGGCTCGACGCCCGCCGCAGCGGTGACCGCCGCCATCACCGCCTTCTTCGCCTACGTGTGGTTCGTGATGCCGGTCCAGTACAGCCTCAAGGGTAATGGCTCCTCCGGGTAGACCTCCCAGAATGTGGGCACAGACGAGAGTGGGCCACAAGATGTATGGCGGGGGATTGCCAGAGGTGGTACTATGCGGATGTTGGCACTGCACCTCGAGTAGGAGGGAAGAGTCCGATGGACAGGCAGGCCGACAGCTAGCCACGGACTAGCGTCCGTGGGCCGGGCCGATGGCCGCTCAAATGGGGGCGGCGCCTCACATCGGCCCGGTTTTTGTTCCCTGGACCTACTCTTTCGGGCGCGTGATCGCGCCTTCGGAAGCCGAGGAGACGAGCGCGGCGTACTTGGCGAAGACGCCGATCTCGTAGCGGGGGATAGGTTCTTGCCATTCCTTGAGGCGGTCTTCGATCTCTTCGTCCGAGAGGTGAACCGAGAGCGTACGCTCCCTTACGTCAAAGGTTATGGTGTCGCCTTCTCTTAGAGCCGCGATGGGACCGCGGTGGGCAGCTTCGGGGGAGACGTGGCCGGCCATAAGGCCGCGCGTTGCGCCGGAGAAGCGGCCGTCGGTGAGGAGGGCGACGGATTCGCCCAAGCCCTGTCCGACGAGGGCGGCGGTAACGCCGAGCATCTCGCGCATCCCGGGACCGCCCTTGGGGCCTTCGTACCGGATCACCACGACGTCTCCCTCGTTTATCTGCCCGTGCGTCGCCGCCTCCATCGCTTCCTCCTCGGAGTCGAAGACGCGCGCGGGGCCCTTGTGGAAGAGCCGGGTATAGCCGGCGACTTTGACGACGCAGGCCTCCGGGGCCAGGTTGCCCTTCAAGATCACGAGTCCTCCGGTGTCTCGAAGGGGGCTCTCGACCGGGGCTATCACGTCCTGGTCCGGCGTCTCTTTGGCGCTCTCGACCTCCTCGGCGATGGTCCGACCCGTAGGGGTGAACTGTTCACCGTCCACGAGGCCGGCCTCGACCAGGCGTTTCCCCAAAAGCTTCGTGCCGCCCGCGCGGTCGAAGCCTACGGCCGTGTAGCGCCCGCCGGGCTTGAGGTCGGCGATTATGGGGGTGCGGTTGCTCACCCGGTCGAAGTCGTCCATGTCGAGCGGGACGCCAGCCTCACGGGCGATCGCCAGGAGGTGCAGGACCAGGTTCGTCGAGCCGCCAGAGGCTGCGCCAGCGGCGATGGCGTTCTCGAACGCCTCCCGCGTAAGGATGTCGGCGGGGGTCAGGCCCCGGTGCAAAAGGTCCATGACCAGCTCGCCGGCCTCGACGCAGACCTCGTCCTTGCGTGAGTCGAGGGCTGGGGGGCTCGCCGAGCCCATCGGCGAGAGGCCCAGGAACTCCAGGACCATCGCCATCGTGTTGGCAGTGAACTGACCCCCACAGGCCCCCGCGCCGGGGCAGGCGTGGGTTTCGAGCTCCTGGAAGTCCTCGTCGGACATCTTCCCGCTCGCATGCGCTCCCACGGCCTCGAAGACCTCCTGGATGGTGACGTCGCGTCCCTTGAAGCGCCCGGGGGCGATGGAGCCGCTGTAGATGATCACTCCCGGTACTCCCAGGCGGACGTGGGCCATCGCCGCCCCGGGGATGGTCTTGTCGCAGCCGACGATGGAGACGACCGCGTCGAACATGTGGCCGCGTCCGACGAGCTCTATGGAGTCGGCGATGACCTCCCGGCTCACGAGCGAGGTCTTCATCCCCTCGGTGCCCATCGTTATGCCGTCGGAGATGGCGATGGTGTTGAGCTCCATCGGCGTGCCGCCGGCCGCCCGGACGCCCTCCTTCACCTTCTCGGCCAGGCGCCGATGGTTGTAGTTGCAGGGCATGGTCTCGATCCAGGAGTGGGCCACCCCGACCACCGGCTTGGTGAGGTCCTCGTCGGTAAACCCCATGCCTTTAAGGTACGACCGGGCCGGGGCCCTATCTCGCCCTTCGAGGATGGTGCGGCTCTTGTGACGGACATCGGTGGTCTCCACGGGCTTTTCTCCTCTATCTGTTAGGCCGACGAGCTGCGCCAACGGAGGATAACACCATCTGGGTCGTTCGCGTAGAACCCTAAGAGTTTGGCCTAGAATGGGCGTGTGAAGCCTCTCCTCGATACTCGCGTCCTTCTGGCCCTCGGGGCGACGGTGTTCTTCTGGGCGTCGGCCTACGCCGGCATCCGGGCCAGCCTGGAGGCGTTTGGGCCGGGGCAGGTAGCGCTCGCGCGCTTGCTCGTAGCTTCGGTAGCGCTCATCCCCTACGCGCTCGCGAAGCGGATGCGACTGCCGGAGACAAAGGACCTCCCGGCGACGCTCCTCTCGGGCTTCCTCGCGTTCGCCGTCTACCACGTCGCGCTGAACTACGGGGAGATCACCGTCAGCGCCGGGGCGGCGGGCGTGCTGATAGCCACCGCCCCCGTCTTCACCGCGCTCTTGGCCACGTCTTTCCTCAAGGAGTGGCTCAGGCCGTTAGGCTGGGCCGGGATGGCGGTGAGCTTCGCGGGGGCGGCTTTGATCTCTCTGGACGAGGGGCAGGGCCTTGCCCTGGATCCTGGGGCTTTTCTGATCTTGCTCTCCGCCGTCTGCGTGAGCGTCTACTTCGTCTTTCAGAGACCGTACCTGAGAAAGTACGGGGCCTTGGCGTTCACGACCTACGCGATCTGGGCGGGCACGGTCTTCACACTCCCTTACCTTCCCGGGCTTGCTTCGCAGGCCCTGGTGGCCCCCGCCGGAACGACCCTCGCTCTGGTCTACCTCGGCCTCTTTCCGACCGCGCTCGCCTACGTCACCTACGCCTACGCCATGTCGCGCATGAACGCGTCGGTTGCCGTCAGCTTCCTCTATCTGGTCCCGGTCCTGGCGTACCTAATCGCCTGGATCTGGCTCGGCGAGGTCCCGACGCTCCTCTCCGTGCTAGGCGGCCTCCTGGCCCTCGCGGGCGTTCTGCTGGTGAACCGGTGGGGACGTGGACGGTAGTAGAATCTAAGCTCGTAACCTCTCAGCATGAAAGGCAGGTCCTATTGACTCGTAGCTTAAATCCCGAGACCCGCATCGGACACGTCCACCTGAAGGTTGCGAACATCGAGCGCTCCTTGGGCTTCTACCGCGACCTGTTGGGCTTCGAGATCACCCAGTGGTACGGCGAGGATGCTGTGTTCCTCTCCGCCGGTGACTACCATCACCACATCGGCCTGAACACCTGGGCCGGGCGCGATGTCCCGCCCGCACCCCAAAGAGCAGCGGGCCTCTTCCACGTCGCCATCCTCTACCCCGAGCGCCGTGAGCTGGCGGAGGCGCTGAAGACGCTCCTGGACGCCGGGTACCCTATCGACGGCGCCTCCGACCACGGCGTCTCCGAGGCGCTTTACCTGCGCGACCCGGATCAGAATGGCGTCGAGCTCTATTGGGACCGCCGGCGCGATGAGTGGCCCTACGACGAAGACGGGAACCTAATGATGGTCACCGCGCCGCTCGATGTGAAGGGGTTGCTCGCGGAACTCGAAGGGGTTCGCTAAAGCGCAAGAAGCGGCCGCCAATCGGCTACCGGCGGGGCTCACCCGAGAGCGTCCCCGCCTGACCTGCGAGGGGTAGCCCACCGGTCTTTGGCGACCCTTGGCGTGTGCGCTGGGACGCGCCGCCCTGACCAACGCTGACTCCTCACTGCGGAGGTTGGTGGCGGCGAGGCGTTCTCCGGTCTTAGAAGCTGTCTTATAAACAGCTAGAGCGCTTCTCGACGGCATGTCTTTGACGTACAAAACGGCAAGATGAGGCTTCTTCGCCTCGTTTTTGCGGGCTCGCGGATCCTCAGTTTGGACCTATCCGGATGTTTAAAACCTCCCCCTCCGCTTCTGGCGGCCTCCCTGTACGGCAAGCGCTCGTCCGCTGACGCCCCCTGACGGCGACGGCTACAAGCAGCAGGATCAAAGTTACGGCGGCTGAGGCTCGGTGCAGCCCCCTCTTTCACCGGCGTTTTCCGAAAGCGAATACTACTTCTTCGTTGCTGCGCAGGGCACGATACCACCGCCGGGACGAGCCGGCGTGTTGGCTATCTTCGGGTGAGCGCATAGAATATCCTCATGAGTCTCGAAGGACTGGGCAAGCTACTGATCGGCGGGGCGGTAGTGCTGCTGGTGCTCGGCGGCATCTTCCTCCTTTTGAGCAGGTTCGGGCTGGACCGACTGCCGGGGGACCTAGTGTTCAGGCGGGGCGACTTCACCGTGTACGCTCCGATAGGGCTCATGATCCTGGTCTCCGTCGTGCTCACCATCCTCTTGAACCTGTTCTTCCGCCGCTAGGAGCGCTGGGGAACCGATGCTGACGAGCGAGCTAGACTACCGGCTGCCCGAAGAGCTCATCGCCCAAAGACCCGCTGCCCCTCGCGACTCCTCGCGCCTGATGGTGGTGGACGCGAGCAAGGGAACCGTCGAACACCACGTCTTCCGCGACCTGCCACGCTTCTTAGGACCTGACGACGCGGTCGTGCTGAACGAGACGAAGGTCCTCCCGGCTCGCGTCTCCGTCCGCCGCCCCGGCGGGGGCGAGACTGAGCTGTTGTTCTTGCGACACCTCGTCGACCAGAATGGCTTCTGGGAGGTCATTGCCCGGCCGAGCAAGCGTCTGCGGGTCGGGATGTCGCTGGCCGCGGGCAGCGAGGAGTTGCGCGTTGTGGAGGCCCTCGAGGAGGGACGGTGGGTCATCGCGGGCGCCGACGTGCCGGGGTTGCTGCGCAGGCGTGGGCGCATGCCGCTTCCACCGTACATAGAGGCTACGCCAGAGGCGGAGGCAGCCTACCAGACGGTCTACGCCAAGAACGAGGGCTCCGCCGCCGCCCCGACCGCTGGGTTCCACTTCACACCTAGAGTGCTGGAAAGGGTAGCGCGGTCAGGAGCCAGGGTCGCACGGGTGACGCTGCACGTCGGGATCGGTACGTTTTCGCCGGTAAGGGCCAAGAGGTTGGCAGATCACCGGATGCACGCCGAGCGTTACTCCGTGCCCGAGGACACGGCGCGGATCGTCGGCGGAGCGGAGCGCGTGGTTGCCGTCGGGACCACGGTGGCCCGCACCTTGGAGAGTTGGGCGGCGACGGGAGAACGAGAGGGGGAGTCGAGTCTCTTTATCCGACCGGGCTACCGTTGGCGGTCGGTGGGCGCCCTTCTGACGAACTTTCACCTGCCACGCTCGACCCTGCTCGCGATGGTGATGGCGTACGCGGGCAAAGAGCTCGTCAGGGAGGCGTACGAG
>JALYGT010000143.1 GCA_030776965.1 Actinomycetota bacterium | reverse complement strand
GGTTTTCCGAGAAGCCACGGACCTGCGTGCAGTCCAGTGAGCAGGGCACGAGCGCTTAACCGCTAGACCAGCCCCAGCTCGATCTACGGCTCCTCACCCAGTGTGGTGGAGAAGCGGACCGTCGGGGCGTTGTCAGTTCGTACGGCTCCTGGGGCAAGAGCGTCATCCCCTTCGAGTGAAAGGAGACAGTCGCGACCGTGAGGTCCCCGATCTCCCCCACCTCGTCGGGCGTCACGATCTGCAACCCGAAGCTCTTCGCGCGGGTCAGGTAGCGGGGATTCTTGCGCAGGATGTCCTCCGCCGTCGTGTCCAGAATCGTCGTGAGCCCCGCTACCACCGACGGCGCTTCCTCCTCGGAGATGTCCTTCGCCTCGCGCCCGATGTCGAGGCCGAGCTTGGCTTCCCCGTCACCCTCTCGGACTAGTCAGGCAGCAGGATCTCCTCCCCCGGACCGATGATGGTCGTGTCAGAACGCATGAAGCTCGCCGGTTCTTCCGAAGGAGGCCACCTCCTCGTCGTCCCGCCAGATCGTGGCGAGCCTCAAAGCCCGCCTCCGAACCTCGCGAGGGCCGAGACGCGGTCCGCAATGGACTCCCCGATGGGGATACAGGCTGTGGCCGCCGGCGAAGGGGCGTTCAGGACGTGGACACTCCGCTCACCCTTCACGATCAGGAAATCGTCCATCAACGCGCCGTCTTTCATCAACGCCTGCGCCCGCACGCCTGCCTCGGTCGGGACGAGGTCGTCCTCCTCGACCTCCGGAACGAGCCTCCGCAAGCCCCGCACGAAGGCCTTCTTGCTCAGCGAGCGCCAGATCTCGCTGGCACCCGTCCTCCAATTCCTCCCCACGAGCCGCCAGAAGGCCGGGTAAGAGAGGGTCTCTGCCAGGTCTCTTGTGTTCAGGTCCGTCTTCTTGTAGCCCTCGCGGGCGAAGCCGAGGACCGCGTTCGGCCCCGCTTCTACCCCGCCCTCGACGGAGCGTGTGAAGTGGACGCCCAGGAAAGGGAAGCTAGGGTCCGGGACGGGGTAGATCAGGTTCCTCACCAGATAACGCTTCTCCGGTTCGAGCTCGTAGTACTCGCCGCGAAACGGCACTACCTTCGCTCCCGCTTTCACCCCACTGAGCGCGGCCACCCGGTCACTATGGAGTCCGGCGCAGTTTACGAGCACTCGCGCCCGGAAACTCTCCCCGGGCGTGCGTAACTCCACCCCATCGCCTGTCTCAGAGATGCCCGTGACCTCCGCCCCGGTGCGCAGTTCACCGCCTTCTCTCGCGACCATTTCCGCGAAGGCAGCGGTCACCCCGACGAAGTCCACGATCCCCGTGCTCGGCACCTTGAGCGCCGCTATGCCGGTGGCGTGTGGCTCGAGTTCCTTGAGCTCCTCCGGTCCTATTTTCTCGACCTCAAGGCCGTTCTTTACGCCCCGCTCGTAGAGGTTTCTCAAGCTCGGTATCTCTTCCTGTTCCGTCGCGACGATGACTTTGCCGCAGATCTCGTACGCGATGCCGTGTTCCCGGCAGAACTCCACGAGCCTCTCCCCGCCCTCCTTGGAGAAGCGGGCCTTGAGGCTCCCAGGCTTGTAGTAGACGCCGCTGTGGATGACCCCGCTGTTGTGGCCCGTCTGGTGTCGCGCCCAGCCCGCCTCCTTCTCGAGCACCAACACGCCCGCACCCGAGTAGCGGCGCAAGAGCGAGCGGGCGGTCGAGAGTCCGACGATCCCGCCGCCGATCACCGCGAAGTCGTGCACCGCTAGAGTCCTCCTCTCACGCCGCCCATGTTAGCCCATCCTAGTGCTTATATACTGCGCACATGATTTTGAGCGGCGTCTGCACCATCGCCCTGACCCCCTTCACCGACGAGGGGGACGTGGATCTCGAGGGCATAGATTCGCTAACCGAGCTTTACCTGAACTCCGGGGTGCACGGCCTCGTGCCTCTGGGGATCATGGGCGAGGCTCACAAGCTCTCGGATGCCGAGCGAGGAGCGGTCATGCAACGTTACCTCTCGGCAGCAGGAGGAAGGGTCCCGGTCGTGGTGGGCTGCTCGGCGGCAGCGACGAAGGTGGCGGTGGAGCGCGCCCGCGAGGCCGAAGCGGCGGCGGCAGCGGCGGTTATGGTGGCCCCACCGAACAACGTTGGGAACGTGGATCTTGTCTTCGAGCACTATCAGCGGGTGGCCGAGGCCGTCTCCGTGCCCGTGGTCGTCCAAGACGAGCCGGTGAATACAGGCGTTGTTATGCCCGCGCCGTTCATCGCCAGTATCGTCGACGAGATCGAGGGCTGCTGCTACGTCAAGCTCGAAGAGGCGCCGACGACGATCAAGATCACGCGCCTGCTGAAAGAGATCCGCGCCGACGTCGGCATCTTCGGAGGCCTCGGGGGGATGTACTTCTACGAGGAGCTTGTGCGCGGCGCCACAGGCATCATGACCGGCTTCGCCTACCAGGAGATCCTGGTCCGCACCCACGAGCTCTTTTCGGAAGGGAGTAAGAGCGAGGCGCGGGAGCATTTCTTCCGCTACCTGCCGCTCATCCGGTTCGAGGCCCAGCTCGGGGTCGGTGGCGTCGGCATCCGCAAGGAGGTCTTCAAGCTACGAGGAGCAATCTCCTCCTCCCACGTCCGCTTCCCCGCCCCACCGCTGGATAAGGAAACGCTAAGGGAGCTCGAAGAGCTAGTCCACCTTCTCGGTCTCGCCGGCTGAGCGTCCGGCCTCTTCGCTCACGGTGCCCCCGGTAACACCCTCGGGAGCTTCGGACTTCCCAAAGACCCGTATCCCGACGAGATGCACTACGATACCGGCCGCCAACACCGCCACGCCTACGCCCACCCAGAAGGGTTCCAGGTAGAGGAGCAGGAGCCCCGCGACCGCGCACAGGACGCGCTCTGGGACACGGGCCGGGCCCAAGAGCCAGGCGCCGGTGGCGATCGCTAAAGCGCCCACGGCGAGGGCGGATGCGAGGAAGGTCAGCGCGATCTGCAGCGGCGAGCCTTCCAGGAGGAGCCCTTGTCCGTTCGGGGTGAGGACGAAGGCGAACGGGACGAGGAAGGCGGGCAGGGTGTATTTCCAGGTCAGCATCATCGTCTTGAAGGCTTGACCACCGGTGATCGCCGCGGCGGCAAAGGCGGAGAGAGCGGTCGGCGGGCTCACCTCCGAGAGTACCGCATAGTAGAAGATGAACATGTAGGCGGCGAATTGTGGTACTCCGAGCTCCGTGAAAGTCGGAGCGATGATAACGGCTGCAATGATAAACGAGGCTGTAACCGGCACGGCCAAGCCAAGTACAAGAATCGCGATCGCCGAATACAGCGCAGCGAAGAGCAGGCTGCCGCCTGCGAGCGCGACGATGATGGAGCTGAGCTTCAACCCGAGCCCCGTCAAAGTCACTATTGCGACGATGATCCCGGCGGCCGCGCATGTCGCGGCGACGGGGAGAACCCCCCTCGCCCCGGCGGCCAGAGCGTCCCAGAGCCTGCGCGGTCCCATCCTATGCTCCCGGCTCAAGAACGAGAGCAGAAAGGCGACGATCGTCGCGTAGAAGACCGCTCTAAAAGGTGTGAGCCCCATCGCCATGAGGATAACGATTAGAAAGAGCGAGCTGAAGTGATAGCCGTAGCGCCAGAGCAGGTAGCCGAGGGGTGGCGTCTCCACTTCGACCCCCTGCGTCCTGAAGCGCCGCGCGTCGGCCTCGATGGCCAGGATGATCCCGAGATAGTACAGGAGCGTGGGGAGCAGGGCGTAGAGCAGGACCTCCAGGTAGCTCACCCCCAGGAACTCGGCGATAATAAAGGCCGCCGCCCCCAGGGTCGGGGGCGAGAGAATCGCACCGATACCCGAGGCAGCGAGGAGACCGCCGCCCTCCTCTCTCGGATACCCGCTCCGGCGAAGGATGGGCCACGTGACCGAGCCCAGGGTGACGGTCGTGGCCACACCCGACCCCGAGACGGTGCCTAGAAGAAATCCAGCGAGCGATGTGGTGCGTCCCGGACCCGTGCGCGAGTTGCCGAAGGCAGCGAAACTCACGTCTATGAAGTATTTGCCAGCCCCCGAGTATTCGAGAACGGCGCCGTAGATCGTGAAGAGAACTATATAGGTCGCAGCGACGTCTAGCGGTATGCCGAAGAGCCCTTCAAGCCCCATGTAAGTCTGGCCGATAATCCGATTCGGCCCGTAGCCGACATGGCCAACATTCGTCCAGCTCGGGATCAGGGCCCCAAGGTACGCGTAGGCCAGAAAAGCGATGCAGAAGGCTGGCAGTATCCACCCCACGGTCCTGCGCGTGGCTTCCAACACCAGCAGGATGGTTACCGCACCGAAGACAAGGTCCAGCGCTTCAGGGCGCGCGGCGCGCCGGACGAACTCATCGAACACAACGAGCGTATACCCGAGCGCAACGACGGAGAACACGGCGAATAGGTAGTCGGTGACGCCCGGATTGTCCGTACGTCGCCCCTCCCGCTCGGTACGCGAGCTCCCCCAAGCTCGGTAAAGGAGGAATGTCATCGCGAGCGCCAGCGCGAGAAAGCTGGTCCGGTAGAACTGGGCTGGTACCGGGTTTAGCACCCAGTAGAGGGCGTAGCAAGAAAGTGCCGTCCCGCCGGTAGAGAGTAGAAGCTTCGGAAATCCGCTGACATCGCGGGCCGGTTTCTCCTCGTCCTCGAACTCCCCTACACGCTCGTGCGCTGCGTCATAGGCTGCATGTTCGTCTTCGAGCCTTATGCGTTCGCGTTCGTCGGACATCTTTTATCCTTCCCTACCTGGAAATCCAGAATAGTTTGAGAGCCCACTCTTGTCAAGCAAGTTGCAAGCCCACCCTTGTCAAGTAAGCCCTCCGACACCGGCGGGACAGAGTGTGAGCGGTTCTCCGGCTTCAACAGCCCAAGGATCTTTGTGAGAGGTGTGTTCTGTTCCACGTGGAGGGTGAGGTGAACCGGTCGTCCGTCATCCCTGAAGAGCGGTATCTTGCGATCGGGGAGGACGAGGGTCTTCCGGCCCTTCGCCGTACCGATGAGCGGCAGTACTTCGAAGTGCTGCGCCCTGTTCGGCACGAGGCGCAGCCACCGACCTTCGGAGCTCCGGGCGCCTTCGAGTTCGTAGTAGTCGAGCACCGCCTCGCTGGTAGAAGAGATGGCGTCGAGTCTGAAGCCCGAGGATGGCTCGGCTACGAAGGTTTCGACCACTGGAGCTCGGTAGTAGGAGTGAACATACTCGATCTTGAAGCTTCCCGAATCGGAGAGCGGAGACCAGGCAACTATCCTGCCGTCAGAGCCGCGGACGACCACGGAAGAATCCCAGTTAACGGATAAGGCCGCACCGACAATAAGCAGAGCGGCGGCCCCTAGCAAGGTTAGGAGCCGCGGACTCGACGTGCGCATGAAAGGTTGTGGGAGTGCCTACTAGCCCGCCTCGTCGTAGTAGCGCTGGGCACCGGGGTGGAGCTCCAGCGGGGGGGTCTGGGGGGCCGTGTTTATGTCGAGGTTGTTGGCCTCGGGGTGGGCCTCGGCGAGCGCATCCTGCTGGTCGAAGAGGAGCCTCGTTATGTCGTACGCCATCTGCTCGTCCATTGACTCGTTGACGACCAGGTAGTTGGGGACCCCGATCACGGCCACGTCCTGGTCAAACCCCTCGTAGGTGCCGGCCGGGATGATCGCCTGCTGATAGACCTCACCGTACTGCTGCTGCAGCGCGCCGAGATAATCGACGCTCGGGAGCAGCACGATCTGGTCGGTCGTAGCGAGGTCGGTAACGGCACCGGTCGGCAGGCCGCCGGACCAGAAGAAAGCGTCTATGGTGCCGTCGCGTACCGCGTCCACGGACTCGTCCACCCCCAGTTGCTGGCGGTCGATGTCCGCGTTGGGGTCTATACCCGCCGCCCTGAGTACCCGGAGTGCTATCACCTCGGTCCCGGAGCCGGGTGAGCCCACGGAGACGCTCCTGCCCCTCAGGTCTTCGATACTACCGATGCCGGAGCCGGCAGTGGTCACGATCTGGGTGTAGTTGGTGTAGATCTGGGCGAGGGCCTGCGCGGGGACCGGCTCCTCGAACTCTTCCCTTCCCTCGACGGCGTCGGCCGCCGTGTCGGCGAGTGTGAAGGCTATGTCGCTGCTCTCGTCGGCAATCAGAAGCATGTTGTCCACCGAAGCGGAGGTAGACTCAGCGGTCGCCTCGACCCCTTCTATGTTCTCAGTAATCTGGTCCGCCAACGCCCCGCCATAGACGAAGTAGACTCCGCCAGTCCCCCCGGTCGCGACGCTAAGACGGTCGCCCCCACCCGGCGCCTCACCGGCGCTGCAAGCTGCGAGCATCCAGAGAACGGTCAGGGCCAGGACAATAACCGGGACGGCCTGCCCCAAACGGCGCGGCGCGGCGGAGTCACCTCTTCGCATAGCAAACTCCCTTTTCTTATCTGCCGGAGCACTGCTAGTGTCTCCTTTATCCGACCACTATATTGACCCCCCGAATCACGGTCAAGACCTCCGGACATCTGCTTGCGAGGGGCGCAACACCGTGCCAGAATTGCTCGTGAAGGGGCGTTTCTTCGGGACAAGAGCCCTCAGATTCCGTGCCGGCGGGCCGGATCTGCACCAGACGACCACGAGGAGGGCGAATTCGATGGACTTCGATTATTCCGAGAAGGTGCAAAAGCTCCGGGCTGAGCTCAACGAGTTCATGGAAGAGCACGTCTATCCTAACGAAAAGACTTATCAGGAACAGCTCACGGCGTCCGAGGACCGCTGGAGCATCCCCCCGATAATGGAGGAGCTAAAAGAGAAGGCCAAAGCGGCGGGCCTCTGGAACCTCTTCCTCCCAGACTCCGACCTCGGGGCGGGCCTGACTAACCTGGAGTACGCGCCCCTTTGCGAGATCATGGGCCGCTCCCCCATCGCTCCCGAGGTCTTCAACTGCAACGCCCCCGACACGGGTAACATGGAGGTCCTTGCACGCTACGGTAGTCCTGCACAGCAGGATAAGTGGCTAAAACCCTTGCTGGACGGCGAGATCCGCTCGTGCTTCGCAATGACCGAGCCGGAGGTGGCCTCCTCGGACGCAACGAACATCCGTGCCCGCATCGAGCGCGACGGAGACGAGTATGTGGTAAACGGGCGCAAGTGGTGGTCGACGGGGGCACCCGATCCCCGCTGCAAAGTCGCCATCTTCATGGGCAAGACCGACCCGGAAGCGCCGCGATACGAGCAGCAATCCATGATCCTGGTTCCTCTGGACGCGGAAGGCGTGAAGATTGAGCGTACCTTGAACGTCTTCGGCTACGATGACGCGCCGCACGGGCATGCCGAGATCTCCTTCGAAAACGTCCGCGTCCCCGCGGAGAACATGATCTGGGAAGAAGGCAAGGGCTTCGCCATCGCACAGGGGCGTCTGGGGCCGGGCCGCATCCACCACTGCATGCGCCTCGTCGGGGTGGCGGAGAGAGCTATCGGGCTCATGTGCGAGCGGGTCAAGGAGCGTGAGGCATTCGGCAAGTCCCTAGCCGAGCAGGGCGTGATCATGGAGTGGATCGCCGACTCGAGGACCGAGATCGAGCAATCCAGGCTCCTCACCCTCAAGGCCGCCCACATGATGGACACGATGGGCAACAAGGAGGCCAAAGCCGAGATCGCCATGATAAAGGTCGTTGCCCCGAACACGACGCTTCGCGTCCTCGACCGCGCCATCCAGGCCTTCGGCGGCGCCGGCGTCTCCGACGACTTCCCGCTCGCCAACTTCTGGGCGGCCTCCCGTGCCCTCAGGCTCGCCGACGGCCCCGACGAAGTCCATCGTGCCGCCATCGCCAAGCTGGAGCTGAAGAAGGAGCGCAAGGCAAGCCTGGTGACCTAAGAGGTGAAGGGCGAGTTGGCGGTCGCGGACGAGCAAGGAGTTCGGCTTCGTCGCCCGGCTTCGAAGGGCGTCGCAACCGTCGTCGTAAAGCACCGCCAGTCGAACGCCTTCCTTGGGACCTGGAAGGCTAAGGGGCTGGAAGGTGACCTCCTTGTTCTACCCGCAAGAACCACTACGAGGTCATAGACGGCTTCCTCGACGCCGAGAGCCCCCTCTGCTCCGCGGTCCTGGAGCAGATGAACGTACTCTAAGCCGAGCCGGTCTTAACCCAACTCCAGTACAATCTAAGCTGCAAGCACGGACGCTTTTTCGGAGGTGGCGCGTTGGCGATAGAGATGACAGGGGGTTCGATAGTGAACGAGCGGGGGACGGTGGTCACCTTCCGGCAGAAGTGCGAGAAGTGCGGCTACGTCTTCGACTTCAACAAGACGACCATCGTTCCGGCCTTCAGCTCGCGCAAGGTACGGCCGTTCACCTGCCCGGAGTGTGACAACTACCAGGAAGTAGAGTTGCGGTATCTCTACAAGGGTCCCCGCCAAGAGCCCACTTGACCTCGAGGTTGCCGTTCGCATGAGCCAAGACCGTGAGATTCAGCATCTTGTAGACGCGGTTGCGCTCCTCGGGTTCGAGCTTGTCCAGGCGGTCGGCGGCGATTCGCGAGTAGTGATTTAACAGGGCATCCCGATCTTGCTCTAGGCGCTCTATGTGGGAGGCCTTGTCCCTAATGCGATCGAGTTCTTCCTCGACGGTCTTCCGGGCCTGCTTGAGCTGGGATACCCGTGCCCCATAGCGATCGGCTTCCAGCTTCCCCTCCAAGTAAAGGTCGAGCAGGCGTTCTTCTTGAACCTCGAGTTCGGAGAGCTTCTTGATCCAAATCTCCTCTTCCTCGTCCGGACCCTGCGAGGCCGACGCTCTCTCCCTGTCTAGCATCTCGTCCAGCCCGCGACGAAGCCGCTGCGGGTCCTTGAGGATGCCCGAGACGAACTCCCAGACGGTCGTCTCAGTCTCCTCGGCCCGGAAGGTCTTCCCCTGCGAGCAGGCCTCCTTTCCCAGCCGATACCTCTTGCCACAGCGATAGTAGCCCGTCTGCCGCGGCGTGATGAAGTTCGTAGCCATCGCGCCTCC
>JALYGT010000142.1 GCA_030776965.1 Actinomycetota bacterium | reverse complement strand
ACGACGGCCGAGCCCGATCCCCCAACGTCGACCTTTACCTCTTTGCTCTCCAGATCTCCTGCCCGATAATCACCGGAACCCAAGATAGCTACCTGCTGGCTATTGGCCTTGCCACTTATCTTTACGTCTCCTGCCCCAGTAATGGTGACCGCTAGCTCGTCGGTGCTGATATCCTCTGCGTTGACATTCCCTGATCCCGACACCTCCAGAGAACTCAGGTCCTTGACGGTCAGCTCGTAGTTGATCGGCTCGGTTGTGAGGAGGCCGGTGTTGGGTTTGGGGCCGATGATCAAGCGGTTGTTCACTACCTCGGTTCTAACCTTCGGGAGGATCTCATCTTCTGCCTCTACGGTTAGCGATTCGGTGCCTGTCTGCTGGATGGAGAGGCTACCAACCCCTTGCAGCTCGACCTCCTCACAGCTCGACCTCCTCAAAGCTGCTTGCGCTTCTCGGCTCGCTCGTGACGTTGCTAGACTCGTCCGTCGTGTCGCTAGGCTCCTCGTGGATTGTCCCCACTGAGGAGGGTGAGGTAACTTGCGAAGAGGATGAACTCACTTGTCCACTCGATCCTGACGATGAAGAGACAGAAGAGGAGATACTCCCGTTTTCGTAGGTGAGGTTTAAGGTGCCTCCGCTGATTCGCTGTACAGAGCGGACGTTCTCGCCGACGGTGAGTTCAACCTGTATATCGCCCTCTGAGCTGAACTTGCAGTCGAGCGGCTTCCCTTCAAGATTGAAGGTGAAGCTTTCTGGAACCTACCCGCTGATCTCCTCGGGCTCTTCATCCCCGACGGCGCAGGAGCCGGAGAACTCGGTTCCAGAGCTGCCTTTTATCTCCAGCCGGGCTTGATCTTCCTCACCGTCCTCGCTCGCCTCCGCGCTCCCGGTGCCACCGGTTGCGAATGCGACCGAGAGCAGTGCCCAACCAAGCAAGATTGTTGTACTAGCTCTCAAAGCTCCTCCTCTCCTAGAGACCGTCGGTAGGGGCTTGTGTGAACTCGAAGCTATCTCCTCTTACACAAGTCTATTAATTGCATATGTTTTTTATCGCGTATGTTTCATAGCCTCCGGTTGCGGGTTTGTAAGGTTCGCGAAGTGCCTATCTTCCGCATACCTTTGGTAGGGTTTTG
The DNA here is from genome assembly GCA_030776965.1 of Actinomycetota bacterium. GTDB lineage: Bacteria > Actinomycetota > Rubrobacteria > Rubrobacterales > Rubrobacteraceae > Rubrobacter_F. The sequence continues at coordinate 13,118 of JALYGT010000142.1, read as the reverse complement.
CATCATAGTTCCCCCTATAACACCGCATGCTGGTTCAAGCGAAGATTCTGAACTACAGCGGTTTGCACTGTTATTGACCTAGACCTAACGGAGCAGTTGCACGATTCTCACTGAGAAGACCTAGGTAAGCATCAACGCTCTTTGCTCAATGCAGTTTAACTTTACCATAAACCGCTATAAGACAGAGAGGCAACGGTGCCTCCCCCTACTCACTCTGATAAGCTAGCGGCTCAGCGGAGAGGATGGATGATTAGGCAGATGCTAGTTATCTTCACCATACTACTAATGACACTTCTGTTGCTCGCCGGATGTGGCGACGGGAGTGGTAGCGAAGGTGAGGCGGAACAGGGCACCCAGGAGGGAGCAACCCTCGAAGAGGCGGGGGTGGAGGATGCGAGTGTCGAGAAAGGTGAATCGGATGCCAACCCTGCCATTAGGCATATACCCACAGATGCCAGCCTCCTACAGAGACCAGGTACTGAGAAGCGCAACGTCGTCCTGATACACCTAGAGTCAGTTCGCGCTCGGTCGGTGACGCCCTACAACGAGGAGCTGCAGACTATGCCCTTCCTGGATGAGTTAGCGAAGAAGAGCCTCCTCGCCGAGCGGACCCACGTGGTCGTCCCACGCTCCTCCAAGGGGAGTACGGCGATCAACTGCGGAATCGAGCCGGTTCTCTTTGAGGGCCCGGAGTTCGAGCCAGGCGGTATCCCGGGCCCGTGCTTGGCCCATCTGCTGAAGTGGCAGGGATACCGCACCGTCTTCTTCCAGTCGACGTCCAATAACACGGATGAGTTCGGGAAAGTCGTAAGGAACTTCGGCTATGAGGAGTTCTACCCGGCCGAGTCTATGAATAGGGAGGGCTACCAGATAACGAACACCTTCGGCTACGAGGAGGATATCATGCTGGAGCCGAGCGAGGGGTGGCTCAGTGCGAACGGATACGACAAACCTTTCCTGGCTCAATACTTCACGGGTACGGGGCACTATGGCTACGAGTGCGTCCCCAACCGTTACGGATATGAGTACTTCTCGCAGAATGAAGAGCTCGACCGCTACCACAACTGCCTGCGCATGCTGGACCACTTTCTGCAGAACATCTTCGATCAATACCAGAGGTTGGGGCTTTACGAGGACACGATCTTTGTCTTGTATGGCGACCACGGTGAAGGCTTCTACGAGCACGGGCGCTACATGCACGGCGACAACCCCTATGAGGAGGGCCTCCATGTCCCGCTCCTCATCCACGCCCCGGGGTGGTTCGAGGGCGGCGAGCGGGTGGAGGGGCTATCGAGTCAGATCGACGTCCTGCCGACCGTGCTGGAGATGCTGGGCTACGAGGTAGAGAACGGGGAGTACCCGGGCTATTCGCTGCTCCATCCCTTGCCTGAGGATCGCACCATCATGTCCAGTTGCGTCTACCCCTACAGGTGTATGGCGAGCATAAAGGGCTTCGAGAAGTACATCTACCACTACGGCGACCAGCCCGACGAGTTCTTCGACCTTTCCGAGGATCCCCTCGAACGAAAGAACCTGGCGGACGAACGCGACAAGGAAGAGCTTGACGAGCGCCGTGAAGAGCTTCTCGCTTGGCGTTCAAGCCTCAACACTAGGTACAGCGTAAATCACGAAGATAATTAACGTGGGGTCTCTAATAACCACACGTTAAGACCAGTCTCCTCCAACTACGTTTCGTGCGTTCGGTTATCCTGATCATGCTTGTGCGGAGGATAGCTCGACCAGTGGCCGTTAGGGACCATAACCTCGACTATCAATGGGCGCTCCGCATCAAACCTTTTTCCTAAGTCCTCGGCTTGATTTTGACCTCTCCGTAACCTACTAAGCGAGCCTGGAACCCGAACGTGGAAGGCCTCAAAGATTTTGTATTTTGGAAACGTTACGCCGATACACTTCGACCACCACTATGCCAGACAGACCGAGTTCGGCAGACCGCTCGTAGACTTGGCCTTCACCCTCGCGCTCGTCACCGGCCAGAGCGCCACCGACATTCCCAGAACGTCTTCGCCAACCTCGACTGGGACGAGATGAGGCTGCTCAACCCCGTCTTCGAGGGCGACACCATCTACTCGCAGTCTGAGGTCTTGGAGAAACGGGAGTCGAGGTCGCGGTCGAACGTCGGCGTCGTCACCGCAAGACTACCGGCTTCAACCAGGAAGGCGAGGTAGTGATCGAGTTTAAGAGCATGATCCTGATCCTACAAAAAGGACCACGCCCCACAGATAGTCCGGCTCAACCCCGGAGAACTCGTCCCCAGAGGAACGAGCGTGACCAGGGTTCCTAAAGACCGGTTGGACGCTACCATAATCAGAAACCCTTGCAAAGGCCCGCTCGGCGCCAATAAAATGCACTGGATGGGTATGATGCTCGTAGCACGCTTTCGCGGCTCCTCACCGTGGTCGTCTGGAGCCTCTCTGACCGGGCTGGGAAGGTGGTGCTCTTGACGAGCATGACCGCCACCGCCGAGTCGAAGGTCTCGTTGAGGGGCCTGTGGCTCGTCTCGCCCGGTTACGACCTCGTCTTTATCATCTTCTCGAGCGCGCTCCTGGTGGTGCCGCACCTGTTCGCCCAGCTGGGCGGGGCCTCGAACACCGCCGTGGACCTGATCGTCACGGCCTTTATCGGCGGGCCGCACCTGTTCGCGACCTACACCATGACCTTTATGGAGCCGCACTTTAGGGAGCGTTACCGGCGCTACACGTGGGGGGCTTTGCTCATGCCGGTCTTGGTCGTGTCGCTCGCGATCTACAACCTCACCCTGCTCGTCACCATCTTCTTCTTCTGGGCCTCGGTGCACGTCATCCACCAGGCGGCGTACATCGCCGACTCCTACCGCTTCAAGGACCCGCGGGGAAGGGCCCCGAACCTCGCCCGGTGGCAGTTAGTCTCCAGGGTGATCGACTACGGGCTCCTCGTGACGAGCCTCTACCCAATCGCGACCTTCAAGTTCACCGGCACGCCGCTCGTGATCTTCGGGAACAACCTCTCTAGCGAGGGATTCGAGACGGGCGGACGGGCGCTCCTCTTCCCGGAGTTCCTGAAGCTCCCCTGGTTCGGACCGCTCGCGGCGGGCGCCTTTTTCGCCTTCTTGATCGCCTTTATCGCCAAGACGGCCTGGGAGTGGCGGGCCGGGCTCTTGCACATACCGAAGACGCTGCACATGTCTTTGGCCGCCCTCTTGTTCTTCGTCACGCCGGCCCTGCCGAACCTCGACGTGGCCTTCCAGGGCCTCAACGTCTGGCACTCCTTCCAGTACCTCGCGGTCGTGCTCTACCTCAACAGGGTGCGCGCTGAGAAGGGCCTCATCGGCTCCCGGTACGTGGCGCGGGTCTCCAGAAGCGGGAAGAGCCTCTACTGGATGTGCTTCCTGTTCACTTTAGGCGCGGCCCTGGCCTACCTCCTCGTGCGCGGCGCTCTCCTGCTCGGCGGCGTGTGGGCGGACGATCCCGAGCAGCAACACTACTTCTCGTTCTACACGGTGGTGCTCTCGACGCTCCTGATCCACTACTACTTCGACCACTTCCTCTTCTTGCAAGTAGACGACGTCATCACCCCGCGCTGGACCTGAAGCCGCCGAACATCGCAACTCGCGCTTAACGAACGTTTAATCGTGTTCCAATTCTTGCGTTTAGGTAGTAGCATGCGCATGTGTGGATGACTCGTCACTGGTCAGGTGCGGTTCTCCGGGTTCGGTTGTTGGCGGGCAAGCCCGTTAGCTTTGGGGCGTGCGCTGCTCCCGCGGCGCGTAAGGTTCCCGACCCTGGGGGTAAGCTCCTTTGCTTTGTAGAACTTTCGTCGAACGCCGTGGAGGGATGACTTGTCGAACTACGTAGACCTCGACCGTATCCGGAGGGCCACGGCAGAGAAGCCGGACGGCGATTCGGCCCGTGCCGGCGACATCTTCGACAAAGCCTTCAGTTCCGTCGAACTCGCCCGCGCCGATGAGGCGAAGACCATTGGGATATACCCCTACTTCCAGCCTATCAGCGCGCAGCACGGCGGCACCGCTACGGTGGACGGCCGGGAGATGATCATCACCGGCTCCAACGATTACCTGGGGCTCACCCAGGACACCCGCCTCGAAGAAGCGGCCAAGGCGGTATTCGACGACTTCGGCACGAGCTGCACCGGCTCACGCTTTCTGACGGGCACCCTCTCCCTTCACGAAGAGCTGGAGAGGCGCCTGGCCGACTTCCTGGACACCGAAGCGATACTGACCTTCAGTGCCGGTTTCCTGGGCGCTCTGGCGGTCTTGAGCTCTCTCACCGGGCGCCAGGACATACTCTACTTCGACCGCGAGAACCACGCCTCACTCTACGACGGGGCGAGGCTCTCCTTCGGAAGCCTGCGCAAGTACAAGCATAACGACCTGGATCACCTGGAGAGGTTGCTCGCCAAAGACGCGGACAAGCCGGGTGGGCGCATGATCGTCACCGACGGTGTCTTCTCGATGAGCGGCCACATCGCCGACCTGCCGGGCCTCCTGGAGCTGGCGCGCAAGTATGGGGCGCGGGTCGCCGTCGACGACGCGCATGCCACAGGAGTCTTAGGCAAGAACGGCCGCGGCACCCCTGAGCATTTCGACCTGGAAGGGGAGGTGGACCTGATAATCGGCACCTTCTCAAAGTCGTTCGCCTCCATAGGGGGCTTCGTGGCCGGTAGCAGGGTGGTGGTCAACTACATCAAGCACACGGCCCGCCCCTTCATCTTTACGGCGGCGCTCCCAGCTATGCAGGTGGCGGCGACCCTCAAGGCCCTGGAGATCATGGAGACGGAGCCTGAGCATCGGGAGAAGTTGTGGCAGAACGTTGCGCGCCTGCGAAACGGGATGAACTCATTGGGATTCGACACCTTGGGCTCGGAGACGCCCATAGTGCCGGTATTGGTCGGCCCCGACGAGCTCACCGTGCTCTTCTGGAAGGCGCTGTGGGAGGAGGGGATCTTCACGACCCCCGCCCTGCCACCCGGTGTTCCCACCGGCCAGAGCCTCATCCGCACCAGCGTCAACGCGAACCACAGCCCCGAGCAGATAGATCGCCTGCTCGAGGTCTTCGCCGGGGTCGGCAAGCACCTGGGCGTCATCGGATAGGAGCGTGGCCTCGGAGGCCCCAAAGGTCCGGGTCGTCGAATCCCGCGCCGACCTGAAGCGCTTCATCGAGTACCCGTTCGCGAAGTACCGGAATGATCCGCACTGGGTCCCGCCGCTCTTGATCTCCGAACGGGAACGTTTCGACCCAAAGAAGAACCCTTTCTACGAGCATGCGCGGATAGACCTCTTCCTCGCCGAGCGCGACGGCGAAGCCGTCGGACGTGTCGCCGCCATCGACGACAACAACCACAACGAGACCCACGGCGATAACCTGATCTTCTTCGGCTTCTTCGAGGCGAAGGATGAGGCGACGGCCGGGGCGCTGCTCGCCCGCGTGGAGGGCTGGGCGAGGGAGCGGGGCCGTGGCGCGGTGCGAGGGCCTGCCAGCCCCTCCATGAACCAGAGCGCGGGGCTCCTGATCGACGCCTTTGACGAAGACCCCTTCGTCGAGATGCCGTACAACCCGCCCGACTACCCGCGCTACGTCGAGGCGACGGGCTACCGCAAGGCCAAGGACCTCTACGCCTGGCTCTTCGAGCGGGAATGGGAGGTGAACGAAAGGATCGGGCGCCTGGCGGCGCGGGCCCGCAAACGTTACAACCCGACCATCCGCCAGCCCAATATGAAGCGTTGGGACGAGGAGATCTCGCGCGTCAAAGAGCTCTACAACCGGGCCTGGGAAGACAACTGGGGCTTCGTGAGGTGGACCGAGGCGGAATTCGACCATCTTGCCAGGGAGTTCAAGATGATCCTCGATCCGGAGCTCGTCGCGTTCGCCGAGGTAAACGGGGAGCTTGCTGGGGTAACCGTCCTCCTGCCCGACATAAACCAGGTCTTCAAGCGGATGCGCGGTCGGCTGTTGCCGTTCGGTATCTTCCACTTCTTGAACCGCAAGAGGACCGTGGACCAGCTACGGTTGCCGATCCTGGGCGTAGCGCCGGAGCACCGCAACAAGGGCCTAGAGGTGGTGATGATCCACGACCTCTACAAACGCGGGATGGCCAAAGGCTACAAGAGGTGCGAGGCTTCGTGGACGCTCGAGGACAACAAGGCAATAAACCGCGTCATAGAGACCTCCGGCGCAAAGCTCTACAAGACGTACCGGATCTACCAGAAAGAGCTCTAGGGGCGAAGTGGCCGACCGCGTGCTCGTCACCGGCGCGACGGGGTTCGTTGGTAGCCACGTCGCGGAGGCCTTCGTCGAGACGGGCCACGAGGTGCGCTGCACCGTGCGCTCCCCGAGCAACTTGCGCTGGATCGCAGACCTCCCGGCGGAGCGCGTGCTGACGGACCTCGGAAGCCCAGGAGATCTCACGGAGGCGGTGAGGGGTGTCGACGTGGTAGTTCACGTGGCGGGGATAACGCAGGCCCGCCGGGCGGAAGACTACCATCGGGTCAACGCGGAGGGTACGCAAAGGCTCGCCGCCGCCGCGGCCGGAGCGGGGGTACGGCGATTCGTACTGATCAGCAGCCTGGCAGCGCGCGGCCCCGATGGGCTCGCAAAAGACGACTGCGACCGCCCCGCGAGCCCCTACGGCCGGAGCAAGCTCAAGGCCGAAGCGCACCTTCGCGCTTTCGACGGGCAGATAGAGATCGTCGTCCTCCGCCCTGCTGCCGTCTACGGGCCGCGCGACGTGGACATGCTGCCCCTATTCAGGATGGCACGTAGCGGTTGGCTGGTCCTCCCCTCCGGTCCGGGCCTCCTGCAACCCGTCTACGCCGCCGACGTGGCCCGAGCAGCCCTCGCGGCGGCTCGCGAGCCCGTCGGCTTCGGCCCCTTCCCGGTGGCCGAAGTCACCCGCTACGCTTGGCGGGAGATCGTGGCCAGGCTGGAGAGGGCGCTCGATCGTCCCGTCCACACCGTTCCTCTACCCGCCGCTGCCTTCAAACTGGCGGGCCGCGCGGCCGAGGGGGTAGCGAAGATCCGCGGCACGGTACCCGTCTTCGACGAGCGCCGGGCCCGGGACCTGGCTGTTCACGCGTGGACCTGTGATCCCTCCGGCACCGAGAAGGCTTTGGGTTGGCGCGCCGAAGTTCTGCTCCACGAGGGCCTAAAGCGCACCGCCCGGTGGTACCGGGCGGTGGGGTGGATTTAGCGCAAAGCGTTTGAAGGAGGACGTGGGTACACGCTCCTTAGCCGCTACTCTGAGCGATCGTCGGGCTACGTTAAAGCCTCACAAAACCTTATAGAATCTCTGCGCCTTGTCGTGTCGGAGGGTGATAGATTGAGGAGCGTACTGGGATTCTTGGTGGCGCTTCTGGGCCGGAGGGACTGGGTTTACCTGCTCAGCCTCCTGGTACCCTTCGTCGCCTACAACCTCGCGCTGAAGGCCTCGAGCGTAGCTTCGCGTTTCGGCGACCTCAGGCTTGCGCGGACCCTGAAGCTGATGCGATCGGACGTGTTCTTCAACCTAGGGTACACGTCGCTCTGGCTCGGGCTCTTCGCCATCGCGCGAAGGGGACCTCTGCGGTGGGCCGTGGTCGTCCTCTTTCACGTCGCGACGATGCTCGTGGCGCTCTTCAGGACGAGCGCCCACCGGTACTATGGGGAGACCGGCACCACGCTCGACTACGGCATCGTCGCCTTGTGGCTCCCCAGGTTCGACGAGATCAAGCCGATGATCCAACTTCCGCCCCCCGCCCGGATACTCCTCGCGGCCGCCATCTTCTACGCGACTTCAGGCCCCTTCCTCGTGACGCGTGCCATCGGGCGGTTACGGGGATTGTCGGGGAGTCCTCCGACGGCTCGGAAGATCCCCTGCCTGGTGCCACTCGGGCTTTGCCTCCAGGCGCTCGGGTGCGTTTTGCTCTCGCTGACAAGCAGCCCCAACCCCGCCGGCAAGGCCTTCGCCAGGGACCCCTTCGTCAACCTCATCTTTACAGGGATCAAGGGCGCGATCTCCGGGAGGAACACCAATGACGGCCCGGCCGTGGAGCAGCCGGCCGCGAACGCGTCTCTCGCGCCGACGCCCCGAACGAAGAGGCACAACGTCGTCCTGGTCCACCTCGAATCAACCCGAGCCAGTGCCACGACCCCCTATGGCGGGCCGAAAACCACGCCCTTCCTCGACGAGCTGGCGAAGCAGAGCAGCCTCCTGGTCGAGCGGGCCTACACCACCGTGCCCCACACCGCTAAAGCCAGCGTCTCCGTTAACTGCGGGGTCTACCCACCCCTCCGACCGACCGCCGAGGCGGAGCCGGACAGTCTCCCCGCTCGGGGCATCGCCGACCTGCTGAGGGAGCAGGGCTACTCCACGGTACTCTTCCAGTCCTCCACGGAGAACTTCGATGCCTTCGGACGCCTCGCGAAGAACCTCGGCTACGAGGATTACTACCCGCTCGAAGCTGTGGACAAGGAGGGCTTTGAGCGGTCGAACTACTTCGGCTACGAGGACGACATCATGCTGAAGCCCAGCGAGAGGTGGCTAAGAGAGCACGAGAGCGAGCCGTTCGTGGTCGAGTACCTGACGGGCACGGCGCACCACGACTACCATCCCCCTTCCCGTTACGGGCACGAGGACTTCTCGGAGGACGACAAGCTCGACCGCTACCTCAACTGCGTCCGCTACCAGGACTTCTTTTTGCGGAACCTCATAAACCAGTACAAAGAGCTCGGGCTCTACGACAACACCATCTTCGTCGTCTTCGGCGACCACGGCGAGGGCTTCGGCGAGCACGACCGCTACGGGCACGAGGACGTCCCCTACGAAGAAGGCCTCAAGATCCCGCTCATCATCCACGCCCCCGGTTTGTTCGAGGACGGCGAACGCTCTACCGGGCCGTCGAACCTGACGGACGTCTTGCCGACGGTGCTAGACCTCTTGGGCTACGAGGTGAAAGGCGGCGAATACCCGAGCTACTCGCTGCTTCGCCCGCTGCCCAAAGACCGCCCCCTCATGTTCAGCTGCTTCAACAAGAACAAGGGCCTGGCGAGCATAAAGGGCTTCGAGAAGTACATCCACCACTACGGCGACCTACCCGACGAGCTCTTCGACCTGTCGGAAGACCCCCTCGAACGGAAGAACCTGGCGGACGAGCGCGCCAGAGAAGCGGGTGAGCGCCGTGACGAGCTACTCGCGTGGCGTTCGAGCGTCGAACGCTAGCGGCGAGTAAGGAGAGCGTTCAGGTTATCTGCGTACCCTCCACCGGCGCCACAGGAATCGGAGTACTACGAGGAAAAGGACCGCCAGTACGGCGTACTCGATGATGGAGGCGAACTGCTTCACAGTCGGCCAGTTGGCGCCTAAGACCAGCCCGAGGACGACGAAGATGACGTTCCACAGCGCGCTGCCGAGGACGGTGTAGAACATGAACCGTCCGAAGAGCGGCATGCGCGCGATGCCCGCCGGAACCGAGATCAGGGAACCTATCCCCGGGACGAGGTGCCCGACCACTATGGCCTTCCCGCCGTGCCGCTCGAACGCCCGACTCGCCATATCCAGGTCCGACTCGGTGACGATCTTGTACCGCTCGATCCGCCTGACGAGCTTGCGCAGCCTCTCCTCGCCGAACCAACGCCCCGGCAGGTAGTGGACCAGCGCGCCGACCACTCCCCCCGCCGTCGCCGCCGCCATCACCAGGGCGAACGAGAAGCGCCCCTGCCCGACCAGGAAACCCGAGAGGGGCAGGGTCAGCTCCGAGGGGATCGGCAGGTGAACGTTCGCCAGCGCGACCACGACGAACACGCCGACGTAGCCTGAGGAGTAGACGACGTCTATGGCCCACTGCGCTATGTCTGCCAGTCGATCGAACATACCGGTCTTCTCTACCGGGCCTATACCCCCTCCGGTGCCGGGAGGTTTCGAGGCGGCTAAAGGCCCGTCTATCGAAGGCTTGGAGTATACCGCCCGATGGGCCGATAGTGGGCACGATGAGCACTCTAACGTCACAGAAATCGGGTCACGGTGGGCGCGGTTTGGGATCGTGGAACGGGCGGGACATAGCACGTGGCGTTGCCGGAAGAGACGGCGCGGAATGCGGGGGTTTGCTAGACTTGTGTTCGGTGAGAGGCATACTAGGGCCCTTTTAAGGCCCTCCGAGACGGTGAGTACCGGGTCTCTAGGAACCGATTGAAGGGGATCGTATGGACGTAGCGGATCGCAAGATGACGCTGGAGCGGCTTGGGCTGGAGCGTTACGGGGCGGTGCACGAGAACCTGCCCCCCGCGCGGCTCGTGGAGGCGGCCGTCAGGCGCCGAGAGGGGATGCTCGCCGGGAACGGCGCTTTGGTCGCCAAGACCGGCAAGCGCACGGGACGTTCGCCCACGGACCGCTTCATCATCGAGGACGATGCCACGCGCCACAGGGTGAACTGGGACAAGACCAACAAGCCCTTCTCGGCCGAAGCCTTTGAGGCCCTCCTCGAAAAGGCCACCGGCTACCTCGGCAACCTCGAGGAGTTCTACGTCGTCGACGCCTATGCTGGCGCCGACCCCCGATATCGTCTGAACGTGCAGGTCGTCTGCGAGTACGCCTGGCACGCCCTCTTCGCGAGGCAGCTCTTCAGGCGCCCGAAGGGTAAGGAGCTAGAAGAGTTCGAGCCGGATTGGACCGTCATCTCCGTGCCCGGCTTCCTCGCCGATCCCGAGGAGGACGAGACCGAGTCCGAGACCTTCGTGGGCATAGACTTCTCGCGCAAGGTGGTCCTCGTGGCCGGCTCCGGGTACGCCGGTGAGATCAAGAAAAGCATCTTCAGCGTCCTCAACTTCGTGCTGCCGACCCAGCACGACGTCTTGCCGATGCACTGCTCGGCGAACGTAGGCGAGGAGGAAGACGTCGCCCTCTTCTTCGGCCTTTCGGGGACCGGCAAGACCACTCTGAGCGCGGACCCCGAGCGCAGGCTTATCGGGGACGACGAGCACGGCTGGTCCGACGAGGGCGTCTTCAACTTCGAGGGGGGCTGCTACGCCAAGACGATAGACCTTAGCCAGGAGGAGGAGCCTCAGATCTGGGACGCCATCCGTTTCGGCGCCGTGTTAGAGAACGTCGGCATGGAGCGCCAGAGCCGCGAGGTAGACTACTCGGACCGCTACATCACCGAGAACACCCGCGTGGCCTACCCCTTAGAGTACATCGAGAACTCCCTGCCCGAGGGCCGGGGCGGCCACCCTGAGGCCGTCCTCTTCCTCACCGCCGACGCCTTCGGCGTCTTGCCGCCCATAAGCGCATTGACCCCCGAACAGGCCGCCTACTATTTCCTCTCCGGCTACACCGCCAAGCTTGCCGGCACCGAGGCCGACATGGAGAACGAGGTAGAGGCGACGTTCTCGACCTGCTTCGGGGCGCCGTTCTTGCCCCTGCCGCCGACCACGTACTCGACCATGCTCTCCGAGAAGATGCGTGAGCACGGTGCGCGGTGCTACCTCATAAACACCGGCTGGTTGGGCGGGACTTACGGGGTGGGCGAGCGGATAGACATAGCTGCCACGCGCCAGATGGTGCGGGCGGCCATAGGGGGCGAGCTCGCCGACGTCGAGACCTGGGAGCACCCGATCTTTGGCCTGAACGTCCCAACAGAAGTCCCCGGTGTCCCGACAGAAGTGCTGGATCCTAAAGGCACCTGGGACGACAAGGACGCCTACGACGAGCAGGCCAGGGAGCTCGCTGGCCTCTTCGCCGAGAACTTCGAGAACTTCGAGGCCGAGGTGGACGAAGAGGTTAAGAAGGCGGGACCGACAAGCTAGCCTCTCGGCTGGTCTGCGAAATAGCTGAAGGGCTGACCGCCTATCCCCTGGGAGGCCGAGGTGGCGGGCGAGGGGACCGGCGGTCGTGGTCAGCGAGGGCGGCGGGTAACCAGGCTTCCTGGAGCGTATCGCGAGAGTAGGAGCCGAGAGAGGAGCGGCCTTGATCATAGACCCGTCGGACCTCGAAGAGCAGAGCATCTACAAGCTGCTGATAGGCTCGGTCGTGCCCCGACCTATAGCCTGGACCTCCACGATGAGCCGCGAAGGGATCCTCAACCTCGCTCCTTTTAGCTTCTTCACCGTCGCTTCCCGAAACCCATCGTTTCGCGAGTACAAAACCCCCGTGAACGCCCCCGTTACCCTGTAGCCCTCCTCCGTGGGGGTGACCTCGAGCCTGAGCATCCGGTAGACCTTGTTTCGCTCTTGCCCCGAGAGGTTGTCCAGGCCCTCCGGCACCATTCGGCCCCAGGACTCGAGCAGAGCGTCCCGGTCCCTCTCCAGCTCGTTCGCGTATGCCTCTCGTGCCTCCAGCGCCGCGAGCTCGGCCCGCGCCACCCCGCGCGTCTCCTTCAGGCCCTCGAGCTTTGAGGCGAGCTCCTCCAGGGTCATGAGGCCGGCCGCCTGCTGGTCTTGGTAGGCGCTCCGCAGCCTGTCGCACTCCTCTAGTTTCTTAGCCCACGCCGCTGCCTCCGCGCCCGCGTCTCGGGAATCGGCCACTAACTGCTGCTCTATCAGGGCGTCCATCCCGGCCCTTATCCTCTCAGGGTCCCTCAGCAGGCCGGAGACGAACTCCCAGACGAGGGGCTCGACGTGCTCCGCTCGGAGCGACTTCTGCCGGCACGGGCCCTTGCCCCTAAAGTCCCTGCGCTTGGCGCAGCTGTAGTAGTGGTAGAGGTACCTGCCGTGCGGGTAGGTGGTGTGGGTCACCATCGTGGCGCCACACGAGCAGCGCATGAGGCCCCGAAGCTCCCACTCCCGCGCCAGGTGCTTCCTCTCCTGGCCCTTGTTGACGGCGATCATGGCGCGGGCCCGGTCCACGAGGTCCTTATCGAGGCGGGCGGGGACCGGCACGGCCACCCACTCCTCTTTAGGCCTCCACGCTGATGTCCGGACGTCCTTATACTTGCGCCCGCCGTTGCCGTCCGGCTCCGAGACCCTCGTCTTGGTGACCTTCTGACGGTTGTACCACTGCACGCCGTACTCTTTGGTCGGATCCAGTCGGGCCAGCACTTCGGGCGAGACCAAATCGGCGATCTCCTCGAAGTGGTGTGGCCGGTAAACGTCGCTGTATAACAGCTTAGTCACCGTCTGCCTATACCATGCCTTGCC
>JALYGT010000141.1 GCA_030776965.1 Actinomycetota bacterium | reverse complement strand
ACGCAAACTAACAACAAGGGCATTGAAAGCGGCCCTCTAAAATCTTCTAGACCGTAATTCGACCTAGATTGGCCGGTTTATCCAAAGTTAAAGCGCCTTGCGTGGTTGCTGAAACCACAGGGCATAGCGGGCTCTCATGAGAGCATACTCAGAAGATCTGCGTAGGAAGGTGGTCGACGCCGTGCGGAGGGGAATAGGCAAGAGTGAAACTGCTCGCACCTTCGGGGTGAGCCTCTCCTCGGTCAAGCGTCACGTCAGCAAAGCTCTTGAGGGTGCATCGCTTTCTCCCAGAGAACATCCCGGCTCCACCCCAAGATCGACGACGAGCGAGCTCGACGCTCTTGGAGGCCGACCTCGAGGGGCATCTGGCGCTTTCGCTCAAAGAAAGTGACCTTTTCTGAAGCGGGTTAGTGGTGTACGGGTGAGCGAGTCAACGATGAGCAGGTTGCTTCATCGGCTCGACTTTAGTCGAAGAAAAGGACTGTGGGTGCAAAGGAGCGAGACGCGTTCTTGAGAGCAGCCTGGCGAGTTCTACTAGCGGGCAGCTTGGAGGCCAGGCGCTTTGTGTTCTAGACGAGATGAGCTCCAACACTTCGCTCTGTGCGCTCTACAGTTGGTCGAGAATAGGAGAATAGGAGAAGGGGCGCGCTTTAAGACTCCACGTAACTTGGGGCCGAACATCGCGTTGCTTTCGAGCATGAGCTCGGAAGGGATGTGACTACCGCTTGCAGTGCAGGGTAGCACGACTCGCGAGGTGTTCGAGGCTTACATCGACAAACTCCTGGCTCCAGCGTTGAAGAGAGGGCAGATTGTGCTGATGGACAACCTCTCTTCCCACAAAGGAGAGCCAGGACGTCGACTGATCGAGGAGCGGAGCTGCGAGCTACTCTACCTACCTCCCCACTCGCCGAACCTCATTCCGATAGAAGAGGCCTTCTCGAAGATCAAGCGTTTTCTTCGCCAGATCGGTGCTTAGACGCGAGAGGCGCTGGTAAGCCACGGGTAAGGCACTCGATGTGGTCACCACGAGGGAAGCCCAGGACTTCTTTGCTCACTGCGGTTACCGCATCTTGGGCAAGTAGTCGCGAAATTCGCTACAGGCATGCCCAGAGAGCAAGCGCGTGCCAGAAATCCTTTGGGCTCCCGGGCACGAAAAAGGGACGGAGGAGTGCAGGCTCTCCTCCGTCCCGAACTCGGAGGCTGGGGCGTCGTACGCCCCGGCCCCCGAAAAACTCCGTTTAAGTTACCTGCGCCGCAGAACGGCGAACGTCAAGGCGCCCGCGCCGAGAAGCAGGGCGGCGGCGGGCAGAATCACGGACGGCGCAAAACCACCGCTCGGGGGCAGAGGCTCGGGCACGGTGTCCTCCATTATCACTATGGTGTCCTGCGCCATGGCGGTCGGCACGAGGATCATCATCGCCACCAGGGCGGCCGTAGCCAACAAAACTATCCTCTTCACTGAATTCCTCCTTCTACCTGCACGGTCTTCCTACATGGCCTGCACCGCTTCCACTTGGGAAGATACCCGTAGTTTACACGCCTGAAACGCAGAAGTCTCTATTTACTTAACTTTTTTTAACAGAATTCATACCCCCGAAAGCCCAACTCACAAGATGCTGTGTAGAGAAGAGTACGGGAACATACGCGCTGCTTCTCCCAACCCTTCGGTTCACGGCACGCGTTGCGACGGTACGCGCCCGGTCTCGTATGATTCGGCTCGCAGCGGAAGGGGGAGAATCGAAGGAGAATTTTATCTCTCCTGCAGTTTCAAAATGCGGGGGCAGTGGGATTTTTCCTCTCTGTCTCCCACCTGTTCGCTTTTCTGCGTTCGTTGCAGTGGTACTTTACCGGATGAGCGCGGCACCTTTATTCATCCTTCCGAAGCTGCCCACTCTCGAAAACCTTTCGTAGCCAGAGCACCACTTTGTAATGTTTTCGCCTTTCAACCTCTCCAGTCCTCGTCTCCTGCTGCCCACGTTGCAGGCCAGACGGCTACAAGCTACGTTATCCAGACCCCTAGAGAGGACCCGGGACAACGTTAAACCGAGCTTCTTTTTGTTAGATGCTGAGTTCTTCGGCCGTTTCTATTCTTTGCTTGCGCCTGCGACAGACGTTTTCTCCGAGCCTCTGAATCCACCGGAACATAACCAGCTCCTTAACCTCGCCGTGCCCAAGCAAGTGCATGACGAGCTGTCCTCCCTCCGTTCCTGAGGAATGGCAGCGGGAAAGGAGTATCGAACTGCAAAGGGTCGCTTCTCTCGGTTTATAGTCAAGCGGGGGCAGTGGGATTCGAACCCACGGGCGTTTTACCGCCTCTGGTTTTCAAGACCAGTGCATTAGTCCGCTCTGCCATACCCCCGAGCGATTTTATCTTCTTTACGTAGATTGTACGAGCTCTTGGTCGGGCAGCCTTCGACGAGTCGCTCTTCCTCCCTCGCGGCATGCATGTGGAGCCAGACGCAGGAGTTCTCTATGTGAAACTGCGGCGTAACCCTTTCAGGTTTGAGCGAATGCCGCGCGATCGCCTTGTTCTCCGGTTAGGCACTCGATCCAGCTGCCCACCGGTTTGGCCATGCGGTCGTCGATCACGTGTGAGGTCTAGGGTTCGATCCTGGCGTCCGTGCTCGATCCCGTTGACGCAGCGCGGCAACGGCTTGCCGCCGCGAGGGCCTCTCGTCGCTGCGGAACGTCCTGAGATGCTCCTCGTGATTCTAGTGCTCGTCCAGGAACTTCTTTGCGGCGGTTCGCCCCAATCGTACAGCTTCAGCGCGCGAGCTTCGGAGAGGTCAAACTCCGTGGTGCGCACTCCTAGGGTGTCGATGGCGATCGTCCGGTTGAAGTCAGCTTCATCTATGAAGAGCCGGTCGTGGGCCTCCATCATGGTATCCACTAGGCTTCTTAGGTAATCGACCACCGACAAGACCCCGCTGCGAGGCCTTTTCGGCTGAGGCCCCGCCCCAGCCGCGGGAGCTCTCGGATCCTTCCCCACCAACTGCAACCCGAAACTGGGTCAGAACGGCTCCTCGGCGTCGAAGAGCTAGACCGGGAAGTTCGAGAGCATCCCGCCGTCAACGATGAGGTGTTCCCTGCCCGTCTTCGGGTTAGCGAACTTCACCGATTCAAAGAGGATGGGTATGCTTATGCTCATGCCGACCGCCAGGGCCACGCTTAAGTCGTTCGGGTCGTCGATGCCGAGCTTGGGCGCATCGCGGGGCAGGACCAGCAAGCGCCACTTGGTGAGGTCCGAGGCGATCACCTGCGCCTTGTAGCGGTAGCGGAGCTCGGCTTCTTCGCGGCGTATCAAGTCGCCAAAGCTCCGCACTCCCCTGACCTCTAAGACCATTGTAGTGTCGAGTGAGTCGTGTCCTACGATCTGCGTGAGGCAGCAGCGGCAAATTCCCAGCCATCGGGTAGCCGAAGTGGTGCCTCAGGTTGCGGTAGCTCACGTTCTCCTTCCCAACTCCAGCGTAGCAGTAGGGTGGCCCTTCGAACCCCCGGCATTCTCCAAGAAAGTGTCTGTGTTTGTCATGCTGTCCTTCTTACTAGACCCTGAAGGCCGAGGGACAGACGTGGTTCAGGACGCAGCCTGGGCAGTCAGGCTTGCGGGCCTTGCAGACGCGGCGACCGTGGAAGATGAGGAGGTGCGAGAAGAGCGCCCTCTCTCCTTTGGGCACCACTCCCAGGAGATCACGCTCTAGCTTTTCGGGGTCATGGTGCTCGGTGAGGCCGAGGCGACCCGAGACGCGCCGGACGTGGGTGTCAACGACCACGCCCTCGTCGACGCTGAAGGCGTTGCCCAAGACCACGTTGGCTGTCTTGCGGCCCACGCCGGGGAGTCGGACGAGATCGGGCATGGTGCTGGGAATCTCTCCGCCGTGGTCCTCGACGATGGCGCGAGCCATGCCCTTCAGGGAGCGGGCCTTGTTGGGGAAGAAGCCTACGGGCCGGATCTCCTCCTCCAACTCCGCCAGGTCGGCCTCCGCGTAGTCCTCCGCGGCGCGGTACTTCTCGAAGAGACCATGCGTGACCTCGTTGACTCGGACGTCGGTGCTCTGGGCGGAGAGGATGGTCGCCACCAGAAGCTGAAGAGGGTTCTCCCACTTAAGCTCAGTCCTGGCTTCTGGATATGCTTCCTTGAGGCGCGTTATTACCTCGCCTATCGGGGCGGGGGGGCGGTCGGAATGTTCAGTGCGTGTTTGCACGACAATCAGGATTATATCCCGACCAGACGAGCGCCTGGCGGGTCTTTCTCTCGCTTATGTTTCATCGCCGTAAACTTTGCGTAAATTCGGCATGACACCGTCCTAGACCGATTGAGTTTGGCAGGGCAATGGAGCACACTCTTGCCCGGATGTCCTTTGGGGAAAGAACGAGGGTCTTGGTAGGAGACGATCCCGCTGGTTTAGCGGATCCCAAGCGATGCTTGGGCCGGGAGGCGTTCGAGGTCAAGGGCGTCGCCGACGCACGGGAAGCTCTCCGAGAGCGGGTTCGTTCCGGAAACTGGAGGTTATTTTACTGGACCTGAGGCTCGACTCGGCGCACGGATTCCTAATATGCGAGCAATTCTCGCTTGATACGCTCTACGATCTCGTTCCTGACCGACCGAAACACACAGAGCCGCTCCTCCTCACCGCCGGTAGCCTGCGCAGGGTCCTCAAAAGACCAGTGCAGCCGTCGAATCGCCCCAGGGAAGACAGGGCAAGCCTCGTTAGCCTCATCGCAGACGGTGATGACGTAGTCGAAAGGCTGACCGAGGTACCGCTCCAAAGTCTTCGACTCCTGCCCCGAGATGTCGATCCCGAGCTCGCACATCACTTCGATAGCCTGCGGCCTTACAGTAGTAGCCTCTGTAAGCAGGGTAACCGGGACATTCGCCCAGACGCCCATAGGCCCTATTTCCTATTAAACCTTCGCCGGACGAGGAGTATCGTGATCCTCTTAAAGAAGAGTTGCACGGCGGGATCGGAGGCAGAATATGGAACATAGGATCGAGAGAGCGGCGGTTTCACGCAAGACCGACAAGGGGCCAGGAGCTCTCGGCCTGTACCTGTCGAGTTCTCGGCGACACAGGATACTGAGCCGTCGCGAGGAGGCTACTCTATCAGCACGCATCCGGGAAGGCGACGAGGCGGCCTGGGAGGAACTGGTCCAGTGCAATTTGAGGCTCGTCGTCTCCATAGCGCGCAGGTACACGGGTCGAGGGCTCGATTTCGCCGATCTGATCCAGGAGGGCAACCTGGGGCTCATGCGGGCGGCTCGCGGCTTCGACGCAGATTTCGGCACCAAGTTCTCGACGTACGCCACGTGGTGGATCAAGCAATCTATAACCCGGGCCATCTCCAACAAGGCGTCCCTCATCCGGGTACCCATCCACGCCGCCAGCGAGGAGCGGACCGTCAACGGCGTCCGCAGCCACCTCCAGGCCACGACGGGTCGCGAGCCCTCCGTCGAGGAGCTCTCCGAGCTCGTCGGCAAGAGCGCGCGGGAAGTCGCGAACTACCTAGCCGTTCGTAAGACAGTCGTCTCCTACGACGTGCCCGTCGGGGCCGAGGAGGACAGTTCCCTCTCCAACCTCCTCGCCGACGAGACGGAGGCCGACACGGAGGACCTGTTCATGGAGGACGCCCTCAAGGATTCCGTCCGCGGCCTCCTCAAGTTCCTCTCCGAGCGCGAGCGCCGCGTCGTCGAACGCCGCTACGGCCTCGACGGCGGCAAGCGCGCCACGCTCCAGGAGATTGGCAAGGAGATCGGGGTGACCCGCGAACGGGCCCGCCAGATTCAGAGCGTCGCCTTCCGCAAGCTGCGCTCGCACGCCCTCGAAGCCGAGCTCGAGTCGTTCCTCGAACCGTCCTTGAGCCCCGCCTAAAGGCAGCACTGGGCCGCCCCCTAGAGAGCCAGGTGGCCCCGTCTCGTCGCGAGCCTTAAACTACCCTATGGTTCCGGTACGCCACAGAGGGGAGCACGCATGACCGCATTCGTCGCTTTCGACTACACGAACCTCGGCGCCGAGGTGAAAGGGGGAATCAGCGCCAGGGAGTTTGGGGAGTTCAGGCCCCATCTCAGAAGAGCCGTGGACAATTTCCTCGAAGACCCGCGCGGCTTCATGCGCCTGCCTCACACGACCGAGTTCTCGGACCCGTCGGAGACCTTAGCCGGAGAGGTGCACGCCTCTGGCGCCACGGACTTCGTCCACGTCGGCATCGGTGGCTCGGCTTTGGGTCCCATCGCCCTCCACCGCGCCCTTAACCACCCTTTCCACAACTCCCTACCGAACCGTTCGGGTCCCCGCATCCACTTCGCCGAGAACACCGACCCCGCGACTCTGGCTGCCATCCTCGATGTCGTGAACCTCTCCAACACCTGGGCCAACGTGGTCACCAAGAGCGGCTCGACCGCCGAGACTGTGGCGAACTTCCTCGTCGTCCGGGGCGCCCTCGTGGAGGCCTTGGGCGAGGACGGCTACGCCGAGCGCGTCGTCTTCACCACCGATCCCGGAAAGGGCCACCTGACGCAGATAGCCGACCGCGAGGGCACAAGAACGCTCCCGATACCACCCGATGTCGGCGGTCGCTTCTCGGTCTTCACGCCGGTCGGCCTCTTCCCCGCCGCCGTCCTCGGCCTCGACGTCGAGGCCCTCCTGCGCGGCGCCGCCCAGTGCGTCGATGAGGTAGAGGAGGAGGGTGTGGATCACCCTGCCATCCGGGGGTCAGCCTACCACTTCCTCATGGACACGTCCCACGGGCGCAACGTACGGGTAATGATGCCCTACGCCGACGCCTTGGAACGCACCGCCGCCTGGTTCGTCCAGCTCTGGGCGGAGTCCTTGGGGAAGGAGGGCAAGGGTTCGACGCCGCTCGGCGCAGTGGGGACAACCGACCAGCACTCGCAGCTGCAAATATACATGGAGGGTCCGCAGGACAAAGTCATCGAGATCGTCGAGGTCGACAACCACCCGCGGGATCTCCTCATCCCGAAAGCCTACGAGGACCTCGAAGGCGTCGGCTACCTCGGCGGCCACACGATGGCCGAGCTTTTGAACGTCGAGTGCGACGCCACACGAAAGGCGCTTACCGAGGCCGGACGTCCGAACTGCACGATAAAGATCGGGAAGGTCGACGAGGAGCACCTGGGGTACCTCATGCAGGCCCTGGAGGTGCAGACCGCGCTCGCGGGCTCTCTGTACGGCGTTAACGCCTTCGAGCAGCCCGGCGTCGAGGCCTCGAAGCAGATCACCTACTCGCGTATGGGTCGCCCCGGCTACTAACCGTACCCGCGCTGGTGTCAGCCGGACACCTCGGCGCCCATCTACGGGCGGTGCCCTCGGCGATCCGCATCGCCGCCTCGAACGAGGTCGTGTAGGTCAGGCAGCTTGGTCTCGGCTATCCGTCTGAGCTGCTCCCGCGTGACGGTGCCAACTTCCGTACCCGCTGGGCTTCACGGCGCTCAGAACAACCGCGGGCGTCGGGAGCGCAAAGCACTCCAGGTCTGAGCAGATCTGGGTAAGGTCGCTTTGTACTGCCTATAGGCAATGGCAATCTTAGGCGGGGATCGCCGTCCGGTCTGGGCCCTTCAGCCCAAGCTTCTGGCGCGCCTCGTCGGGCGTGGCAATCTCCAGGGAGAGTTCGCCCAGGATGCGGGAGATCTTCTCGACCTGTTGTGCGTTGTTTTCGGCGAGCACCCCCCGCGCGAGGTAGATGCTGTCCTCCAAGCCCACTCTCACGTTGCCCCCGAGGGTAGCGCCCTGGGTCACGAGCGGCGTCTGGTGCCGTCCCGCGGCCAGCACCGACCATACGTACTCATCCCCGAACAGCCGGTCGGCGGTCCGCTTCATGTGCAGCAGATCCTCCGGATGGGTCCCGATGCCGCCGAGGATGCCGAAGACTGTCTGCACGAACAGCGGCGGCTCAACGATTCCCTTCTCGAGGAGGAACGCCAGGTTGTAGAGGTGGCCGACGTCGTAGCATTCGAACTCGAAGCGGGTCCCGCCGTCGCTGAGGTCGGAGACGATGGATTCGATGTCCTTGAACGTGTTCTTGAAGATGAAGTTGCGCGTCATCTCCAGGTAGTCGGGCTCCCACTCGTGCCGGAAATCCCCGATCCGGTCGAGCATGGGGAAGAGGCCGAAGTTCATGCTGCCCATGTTCAGTGAGCACAGTTCGGGCTGGAATCGCCGAGCGGCCGCCGTGCGCTCCTCGAGCGACATACCGTGGCCGCCGCCGGTGGTGATGTTAATGACCACGTCGCTGGCCGCGCGAATCTCAGGCAGGAACCTGGAGAATACCCCCGGATCTGGCGTCGGACGTCCGTCCTCGGGATCGCGCGCGTGAAGGTGCACGATCGCCGCCCCGGCCTCGGCGGCGCCGATCGCGTTCTCCGCGATCTGGCTCGGCGTGACCGGCAGATGCGGCGTCAGCGACGGGACGTGGATCGCCCCCGTGATGGCGCAGCTGATGATGACCTTGTTGCTCGCGCTGTTCGACGGCTTAGCGTTCATGAAGTCCTCCTAACTTTCTCTATAAAGGCCGTGACTACTCCCCGGCGGTAGCGCCGTTGGTCTTTCGGCGTGGTGAACGGCCAAGAACTCGTCTCTCTTGAGACGCCCGGCGACGGGCCTCCTTTCTCTAGGATCTGGTTGCTCTCACACTCACGTGGGGTTGCCCTCCTCGGACGGCTCCTCGGCCTCGAAGGCGCTCTCCTCGGCTTCGAGGGCGTCCAGCATCTCCGCCACCAGCGCCGACGAAGGCTCCTGTTGCAGCCGACCTTCCAAGACTAGCTGCCTGGCGACCTCCTCGACCGGCATCTCCGCGAACCTGGGGTTGTCGACGACGGCCTCGTGCAAAGCTCCGAGGATTTCGTCGGGGCCGGCTTCGTCCTTGGCCGGTGTGTGGCCGCTGGTCATCTCGCTCCTCCCGAACACGCTCCAGCTTTCGCCAATTTTACTCGGTCGGTGCCGAGCTGGTTCCCCAAGCTATCCCTCAAGTGTCGCTTCACGGATGCCTGAAACGCGTGAAGCTAGACCTTCCGCAAGCCTAGAGGTCGAGCGCGGTTCATCTTGTGTCGACAATAAGGCGGTGTAAATTGGGCACGGGGTGGGCCCGGGTGTGCTCCTTACGGGACCGGAAGGGGGAGTTGTTCCCCACGGGGCACGGTGACCTACCCCACGGTATTGTACCCCGGCCGCCCTCGCTGCGGTGGGCGTTCCGGGTTGGGATTGCGGGGGGTACGTAGGCCCTCGGAAGGGGGAAAGACTATCTTCAGCAAAACAAGGGTGACGCTAGAGAAGGCGCGTCGGATCTTGCAGGCGGCCGCCGTGGAGGCCAACGGCAGGCCCGGGTCGTACGTGGTGCGGGACCTCGTGATGCGGCGGGCAAACGTCTCCGACGAGGACGATTTTCGGGAGATAGCGGGGTACCTCGACCGGAAGGGCTGGGTAGCCGAGGCCGACGACGACTATGGGGTCTTCGTCCTCACACCCGAGGGCATAGACGAAGCCACGAGGTAGAAGGTCGCTAACCAAAATCCGGGTTCCTGGCCAAAAAGCCTTCGGAAAAGGGCGGGCCGGGTAGGCCTCCGTCGGCGCGCTAACCGCTGGCCCGATGCTTTAGGAGTCGAAATCGGACGAACCGGACAAGTACGCCGCGAACTGCTCGGCGTCCCACACCTCTTGCCCCGAGGCGTCCGGGTAGACCGACACGTACCTCACGTCCGAGGACACGTTCTCGACGACCTCGACCAGCTCGCCGGGCGTGAAGCTCGGGAACCCCAGGTACGGCTCCTCCGAAGGCCCTCGCGTGTGCTTCAGCTCCTCGTCGAAGGCCCTTTCGAGCTCCTGCCCGGCGCCGAAGGACTCTTCCAGGAAGAACCCCTCCTTGAACGCGTCGACGGACGCTCTGGAAGTGAAAAGGAACAGGCCCCACCGCGGGCCGACCCATGATCCTCGCCACCGCCCGGGGCACCGCCACCTCGTCGGCGAGCAGACACCCTGGGCTCGTCTCTATGGCCCAATACCTCATTCCCCCCTTCGTCGCTCCCGCCGAAGCCCGATCCGGTAGTCGAAGGAGCTAAAGCGACCGGTTCGGGCGTTCGACGAAGGAAGCACCGACGCGCAGGATACAACAAAAGGCCCAATGCCTGCTAGGCGATACGGCTTGGACGAAGGAGAGATGTGCCGACTCCTAAGGAAGGCGGTGCCAACTCGTCGCAGCCGGTCCTCTAGCGCACAACTATATGAGGATGTATTGGGGCAAGAAGATCCTGGAATAGTCCAACACGCCTGAGTGCGCCTTCAAAACGAAGCTCTACCTCAACAGCAAATGCTCTCTCGACGGGCACGACCCGAATTCGTACGCTAACGTCGCCCCTACTTCGTGAACCACGACCGCGGTTGCAAGGAGCGGGAGGTCTTCGGCAGTGTGCGCTACATGTCCGCGGAAGGCCTAAGAGCGCAAGAACAAGCCCGAGGAGTACGTAGATAACGGTGGAACACCTGATCAAGAAGGCAAGGCAGAGGCGCTGTAGTCGTGCGGCGGATACAATAGAGACCAGCGTTAGTGCGAACGATCCAAAGGATACCGATCTTTCATGAAGTGGCTCAAGGTCTACGGTCTTCCAAAACTACCGCTCTTCCTGGCACGCTGGGCGATGCGCCTGGGGTTGCCGGGCCCGACCTGGTACAAGTGGAAGGCAGCGGCCTCAGGGACCGGGGTGATCCTGGACGAGATGATCCGGGCCGCCGACGACTTGGGCTACGACGGCCAGAAGATCGGCAAGCTCGCCATGACGCGCATCGGCGAGAAGCAGGGCACGGACCTCCGCGAGCAGCTCGGCGTGAAGACGATGAAGGACACCGTGGACGTCGTTATGCTCGCCAACCGATTCTTCGACATCGAGATCACGCTGACCGAGACCAAAGACGGCGAGTACGTCATAAACGCCGACCGCTGCCCGTGGTTCGGCGGGATGGGCCAGGAGGGCGTCCCCGGTTGGGACGTCAAGCCCTGCGCCGCCTTCTCCACCTACGAGAAGGCGATGGTCCAGGCTATAAACCCGAACGTCAAGCTCTCCTACACCGAGAAGCGCACCACCGGCGGCCACACCTGCCGCGGCGTCTACCAGTACAAAGACAAGGAGCTCGGCGACAACGCTGAGCCGCAGAACGAGCTCGTCAACATCGGTAAGAAGCCTGAGAAGAAGGTCGAGGCGAAGTCGGAGTAGAGGCGTGGCGCCCCTCGAGAGTGCCGCGTATTACCGAGGTTCTCTCCCACTTTCCAGCAATAGGGGCATGCTGGACTCGCCTTCGTGAGAGATTTCTGTGGCAGGATCCACCGGGTACTCGCGTAGCGTTTACGGGCCCGACGAGGACTACGCAGGAGGGATGTTGGAGCGCATCGAGATAGACACGGCGCGGGGTAAGGAGAGGGTGCCGCCGGGGCAGTACCTCGTCGGCGATAGGTTTCCTATCCTCACCTACGGTGCTACCCCCCGGTTCAACCCCGACGTCTGGGATTTCACGATCTCGGGGTTCGTCGAGAACCCCTTGAAGTTCACCTGGGAGGAGTGGAACGAGCTGCCCAAGGTCGAGGTCAGGGCGGACATGCACTGCGTTACCTCTTGGAGCAAACTCGATAACGTCTGGATAGGTGTGCGGGCGAAAACCCTTCTTGAGATGGCGAAGCCGAAACCGGAGGCAAAGTTCTTCTCCGTTTTCTGCGATGGTGGCTACACGACGAATGCGCCCGTGGCGGAGCTCTACGAGGAGGACGCCCTTCTTGCGACGCACCACAACGGCAGACCTCTTGAGCCGGGGCACGGGTATCCTTTGCGGCTCGTGATCCCACGCCTTTATGCCTGGAAGAGCGCGAAGTGGATCCGGGGCATCGAGCTAACCCCTGAGGACAAGCCGGGCTTTTGGGAGGAGAACGGCTACCACATCAACGGCGACCCGTGGAAGGAGCAGCGCTACAGCTTTAGCTTGTAGCGGCGACGAGCTGCCCCAAACAAGAACTTCTCCCACGGCTCATCGCCTGACTAAGCCTGCCCCCCAAAAAGACCGCCCCGTGCAGGTTGCTCTGTGGCGGGCTTCTGGTCCAGATCACGTCCGCGACGTCCTTCGGTCTCCCTCGGGGAGGCGAACCTGACCGCCACGCCCGCTAAAGCGAAGAAGAAGATGGTCGAGGGCGGGATGTACCAGTGCCACTCGAAGGCCGAGGAGACGAGGTAGATGATCGCGGCGGCGGTGAGGCTCGAGAGGAGGAGCTTCCGCTGCCCGTCGGCGCGGATGCTAGCCCTCAAGAGGTAAACCGCAAGCGCCAGGGCGAAACCGGCGAGGGCCAGGAAAGCGAACACGCCGGTCTCGGTACCCTGCTCTAGGTAGACGTTGTGGACCTGCTTTGTGACTTCGAACCCCGGACGGTTCTCTTGCCAGGTGTACACGAAGGTGCCGGCCCCGGTGCCCGTTAATGGATGCTCCTTCCACTCGTCCCACGCCACCCGCCAGTATTTCATCCGGTAGTCCGAGGAAGGGGAGGCAAACCCATCTCTCATATCCCCCGTCTCTTCGGCCCCGCGGGAGAAGACCCGCGCTATCTCGTCCGAGCCCTGCCGCTCCCCGAGCAGCACGAAGCCCAAAGCTCCCGCCCCCGCGATGACCGCGATCAGGGCGGCGGCCCCGAGCGTTCTGTGCGGAGCCGGGGCTAGCCGGTAGCGTTCGACGAGGACGGCGTACAACACCTGGAGCAGAAACGCGGCGAGAACGGCGACCACGAGATACGTTCGGAACGCCGACCCGTCGGCTGCCCTGAGGCTCTCCTCGGAGACGGGCTCGAAGAAGGTCCTTAGTCCCTGCACCTTCCACACAAGCCAGGCGAGTGGTCCAAAGACGAGGAGCAGGTTCGTAAACATCTGCAGTCGGCTCCCGCCCACGGCGAAGAGCGCCACGAGCCCCACCCCGAGCACGAGCATGCCACCGCGTGAGAACGTGAGGTACAGGACCACGCCGAAGATCAGGATCAAAGCCGCATACAGCCCCCGGGCGAAGGGGTTCCTGAGCTGGGTCATGCGCCCTAAGCCCAGTACAATGCCCATCCCCAAAACCACCGCGACGGTGTTCGGGTACTCCAAGGTGGAGCCTACCCCGACATCGTAGGAGGCGTTCGACGAGTACTCGGCCGGGTTTGTCCTCTGGAGCACGCCGTACCCCGCGACCGCCCCCGCCACGATGTTCAGGCCGTCGATAAACGGGCCCACCAGCCGCCGCGAGGAGAGCGAGGCCGCCGCCAAAGCGAACGCGACGAGGTACATCGAAGAACGCAAGAGCTCCCTTATCGTCTCGGCCTGTCCGATGCTCCAGGCCAAAGACAAACCCTTTACGGCGACGAGCACCGTGAGGAGCCCCACCAGCACCCAAACGATGCGCGGCACGCCCGCGAAGTAGTCGACGACGAACAGGGTGACGACGAACAGGCCCAGGATGATCGCCGCCGCCAGTAACCACCGCTCGGCGCTGTAGAGGTCCTGGTCGAGCATCTCGTAGAAGGTGATGGCCACGAGGGCCGACAGGACGAGGCTCTTGAAGATCATCAGGTTGCGTGCCGACTTGCGGCCTTTCTCCAGCGAGTCCTCCTTGGTCCAGCCGATCAGCGGCACCTCGCCCGTCTCGATGCGCCCTTTTTGCTGCCCGCTAAACATGCCCGTTCAGCACCACCCCGAAGAGGTTGACCCGCGCGTCGAGCAGCGCGTCGGTAAGGCCCCGCGCGACGCCCTTCGGGGTGCGGGTAGCGTGCACCACGAGCAGGACCCCGTCGAAGGAGCCCCAGAGGTTCGGGTCGGCGAGCACCTCGCCGGCCACCGGCGCGTCGAGGAGGACCACGTCCCGCTTTTCCTTGAGGGACCGGGCGACTCCGACGAGCTTGGGCGAATTCGCGAAGGCCCCCGGCCCCGGCAGGACCGGACCGGTCGGGACGACCTTCAGGTTCGGTGCTGCCTCAAAGCTGTAGTCCTCGGGGTCTCCGTTGCCCTCCAAAGCACTGGTGAGGCCGACGAAGTTCGGCCGGCCGAAAAAGCGGTGTATGTGCGGTCGGTCCAGGTTGCAGTCCACGACGGCGACCTTCTTTCCGGCGGCCGCGAGCGCCGCGCCCAAGCCGAGGCAGACCGTGGTTCGTCCCGTCCCGCGTTCTGGGCCGGTAACTACCACGCTCCCCACCGGTCGCCCCAAGGCGTCGAGGTTCTCCGCCAGGGCGGCGAACGAACGCCCGGGCTCGAAGCGTGTCGCGAGGAGCCGGCGCGTCCACGCGATACGTTGCACGCCCGTAGTCCTCTCATCGGCGGTGCCCGTGCCGTTCGCCGAGTTCATCCTCGGGCTCGCTCCGCGTCCTCATCTCGGGAGATAGTGCCCTCCGAAAGCCCGTCCGAACAGTCGGGGATCACGCCCAAGACCGGCGCCCGGAGCGTGAGCTCGGCGTCCCTGGAGCCGCTCCACCGGCGGGCGCGACCCTCGAGGAAGAGAGCCCCTATCCCACCGACTAGGAGCCCGCAGGCCCCAGCCCCGACCGCCGTGAGAAATACGTTCGGACCGGAGCGGCGATCCGGGGTCTCTGCATACCTCCCGACCCCGGCATCTACGGCGACGGTTCCGCCCGCGAGCCTTCCCTTGAGCTCCTCGACGTGCTCGACGAAGACGTCTACGTAGGCGTTCGCCGCCCGGGTCGCCTCCTCCGGCATCGAGTCCGAGAAGCGTACCTCTACCTCCTCGGCGCTCACCAGCTCCCACTCGAGCCGATCGTTGAAGTCGCTCGCTTCCCATCCGGCTCTTTCGGCCGCTTCCTCGCTAACGCCGCGCGTCGCCTCCGATTCTTGAAGCCCCGAAAGGACCTCGTCAAAGCTCTCGGCGGCACCGGCCCCCTCCTCCGAACGTACCGAAAGCGTGGCCTCGGCCGTGTAAACGGGTTCCCGAAAGAGACCGTAGGTCAGGGCGGTCACAAAGAAAAAGAGCGTGCAGCCGACCACCAGCAAGCGTCGCTCGAAGAGGATGTGGCGAATCTCCGAGAGGGTAAGGTCGTCGCGCTGATCTCGCTGCCAGCCCTGCCGGGAGCTATCCGACTGGCCGCCGCCCCGCGATCCACCTTGCCGCTTAGCTGATGGGGGCGTCAAGTACCGACCTCCGGTAGCTTTCTGGATCTTCTTCGAGCAACGCGAGCACGGCGGGTGCTTGCTCCGCTTCGCTCTGGGAGAGCACCTCCCGCGCCTCGGCGTAGGAACCCTGCGCGATCAGGGCATCCGCGATGGAGAGGTCCAACGATTCTATGAAGGTCTCCGTCTCGGCTCTCCGCGTCTCGCTCAAAAACTCCAACCCCGCGCTGGCGCTCTTCTTCGCCTCCCTGAAGGTTCCGACGGCCTCCCCCGGCTCGCCGAGCCGCACCTGGAGCTTGCCCAGCCTGTAGAGATCCATATAGGAAATCTGTCCGCGTTCGCGCAGCCATTCGTACTGGGCCCTCGCTTCCTCGAGTTCTTCGGTCCTCAGAAGGGTCTCGGCCAAGCGCGAAACCACGGCGGTGGCGTGCGGGTTACGGCTCAGGGCCTCCCGATAACTCTGTGCGGCGGCTGCCGGATCGCCCAACCGTTGCCTTTGCAGGTCTCCGAGGGCCACCCAATTGTTGTAGTTGGCGGGGTCCCGGTCGATCGCCTCCTGGAAAGCCTGGGCGGCCGCCCCCGTTCTTCCCTGCCGCAACTCCAGATAGGCCTCGGATGCCGGGGGGACCGGGCTGAAGGGGTCCAGGCGAGCAGCCCGCTGTATCTCTTCGCGAGCACCCTCCAGGTTCCCGGTCTCCGCCAACCGTAGCTGCTCCTCCAGATAGCGACTCGACAGGTACAGCGAGATGGCGAGCAGGATCAACGCGCCCGTCACGAAGCCAACCGAGATTTTGAAGACTACCCAGCCCAAAACTCGTTCACCGCCGGGAGGATATACGGTGGATAAACCGAATACAAGCACGCCGCGAGACGTCACGCGATCAACCGGTCAAGCTGAAGGTGGCGAGAATCAGAGAGAGCGCACAAAAAAGGAGGCGGGCCCCCGAAGGGACCCGCCTCCTCGC
>JALYGT010000140.1 GCA_030776965.1 Actinomycetota bacterium | reverse complement strand
GCGGGATCTCCCGCATGAACACCCTTCCCTGGACATTGGCGACACCCACTCGCATGCCATCCACCTCGAACGTGCCCCAGCCGCGCCCGGGCAGGTCCCTTCCCAGGTTCGCGGGTCTTATTACCCGCGGCTCCCGATCCACGTACTCCTTTTCCGCGTCGAATGCGTGGTTGCCCAGGGTCAAAAAGTCCACCACTGATAGCAAGGCCGAGCCGCTCTCCGCCGTTACTCCCCGCCCCCCTGGGGCCGAGTTCTCCCCGTTGGCGACGACGACGTCCAGCTCGAGCTCGCGTCTCAGGGCGGGGACGAGCGCCCGAACCGCCGTACACCCCGCTTCACTCACCACGTCCCCTATGAAAAGCAGGCGAAACCCCAAGTATCGCTACTCCTCTCATAGTAGCCTTCCGATGCTACAAAGTCGGTGCCACGGCCTCTTCGACCCGCTCTATCCCCGGCGCACTTTTCAAGCGGCTCTACCCCCCAAACAAGCCACACAAACGCGGCGCGTAGCAAAGCCCAATAAGGACCACTGTAATGCCGGCGTCCCCTACTGGCGCCGGGCGAGGTACACACCTAATAGGATGACTGTCCCGCCCAGGATCTTGTCGAGGCCGAGGTTCTCCCCCAAGAAGACAATGCCCGCAGCGACGCCGGTCAGGGTGATGAGGTACTGGTAGACCAGGACCCTGTTCGCCCCCACCCGGCTTATGCCCCTCTGCCAGCCGGCGAAGGCGAAGGCGGTAGCGAAGACAGCCGAGTAGCCGATAGCCGCCCACGCCCCTCCTCCCACGCCAGGGTTCAGCCCCACGAGGTACGGGGACGACAGGAGTAAGACCACCGGTGCGCCAAAGAGCGTCGGGTACGTCGCCACCGCGAGCGGCGAGTGACGCCCGAGCACGCGCATAGAAAACACGGTATACGCCCCCACGCACACAGCGGCCAGGAGGATCAGGAGATCGCCCGCCAGGCTGTCGTCCCCGTTTCCGAAACTTCCCCACACGACGAGGCCGACCCCTGAGATCGAGAGGCCCACCCCTACGATCCCCTTCCAAGTAGGCCGCTCCAGGCCGAGCGCGGAGCCGAGGAGCATGCCCCACACGGGAGCGGTGGCGAAGACGAGGCCGGTGCTGGCGGCGCTCGTCATGCTCACGCCGAAGGTGAATGCTGTCTGGGCCGCGCCCACGCCGAAGCAGCCCAACCCCAGCATAGGGAGTATGTCTCCACGCTTCAGCCTGCTCTGCGGCTCGAGGAGGCGGAGGACAAAGAAGAGCAGTAGCCCTCCCGCGGAGAAGCGGAACGCCACGACCAGGAGCGGGTGGAAGGACTCGGCGGCGTACTTCGTCGCCGCGTAATTGCCCCCCCAGAAGACAGCGGCCAGAATGAGGGAGATCTCCGTGAGCGCAGCCGCCTTGCCCTTCTCCTCGGTCACGACACGAGATTCTAAACCCGCAGCACGACAGGCACACCCGACATGCCCGCTCTCGGGTTAGAGAACGAAGAAAGTCGGCGTTAGCGTCCTGCATCTCCGATGCTAGAAAAGAAACAAGCCGACGAGCGGAATCGACCCGCTAACCTGCTCATTACGAGTGATAAAAAAAGTGTTGCGTCCTTGAATCAAGAGGACCATACGCTGAGGATCGGGGGGTCAATATCATCGCAAGCCGCTGAAGCTATCCCCGGGTTCGACGTAATATGTAGAGAATCGCGCGTGAATCCCTAATCTTAATTTATCGCTGGGGGTACTTAAAGATGGAGAATTTGCCTTTGTGTATTGAGGAGTCGTTCTAGCAGAGGCCAACCCGATTCACCAGACACGCCCTGGTTTTGCTTAGGGTCTCAAGGTAGGGGTAATGGTTTCCTTCGTTAACGGTAATAAAAGGCTTAGTGCTTGGTCATACACGGTAGAAGGCGCGTCGCTCCATCATAGGAGGGAGTGAAGAATGAGCGAAACGAACGCGGTCGAGACGCAGGTCCCGGCTAGAGACTGTCTGAAAAGTAGCTGAGAGGAGTCTCAAGCATACATTTTGTTGGTGCCCGACAGCGCACAAATGGGACTTTCTGTGCCCCGTTCTGACAGCTCGTAGGTTTTTAGTTCTGAGCTTATCGGGAGTTTTCAGACGGTCTCTAGCCTCCTTTAAGCTATCTTTAAGGTTTTGGGGCTACCCTACTTCTAGTATCAGAATAGTCGACCGTTAAGGAGATACAAAGAGTGCCCAGCGCGTTAGTAGTAAGGAGCTGTGATAGGTCTGCGGCCAGGAGAGCGCTGCTTTTTATGGTCCTTGTGTGTTCGGTGGCCTTCTTCGTTTTCGGCTTATCGG
>JALYGT010000139.1 GCA_030776965.1 Actinomycetota bacterium | reverse complement strand
CTAGGGTCTGTTTGCAAAGGGGTCCCTAACTCAGCGATGTCTCGGGACATATTGTCCCACGGAAATGGCGCCGTCGGCCTCGCGACAGCGGGACGCCGCGCCTAAGATCCATACCGGGACAAACCGGGACAAGATTTCCCGACTGAAATAGGACTCTGCTCCCATGACGACGGGACACCACACCCCGTACAGTTCAACAGACGAGGCAAACAACAGAAGGAAGAAAGGAGGTGAGGCGCAATGAGACGCATTATTTCGATTCTTACGGTTAGCGTTGATTATGGCGTTGATGGTAGTGGTCATGGCGGTACCGGCTTTTGCCCAGGGGAGCCCTTGCGGTGAAGAGATATCCGGATTCGCTAGGGAGTCAGGACCGTCAGGGAACATTGGCTTCTTCATCAGCCAAGAAGCTGGACCAGGATTTGGTCAGGAGGTTGCTGGGTTCTGTCAGCCTGGTTAGCAGCGGTAGCCGTACAGCTAGGGAATAGAACCCAGGGCTGGGGTGCTACACCCCGGCCCAGAGAAGAAGAATCTTCGTAACTTTCGGGAGGGAGCACGGTGTCCAGGGAAACCCGGTTAGCAGGAATCATTAGTACCATCGTGGCCGTATTGGTGGCCATCCTTAGCACCGTGCTCCCTCCCGTGTACCAGGACCAGCTCCGCGCCCTGCCCATCATCGTGGTCGTGCTACTGGTAATCGCCGCGGTGCTTTTCTTCTTCATCGTCCCGCGGGCCGCCAGATCCAACCGCCCGGCGGTGGCGGGCCTCGTTTGCAGCATACTTGGTTTGTTATTGGTCGTCGCTTTTTGGAGTGGGCTACCTATTGTATTGGGTACAGCCGGGGCTTTGTTGGGAAGGGAGGCACGAGCCACTGGAGGGGGCTTGGCGCTTGCAGCGGTCATCATCGGGGTAGCCGCTATCATCTTAGACATTCTCGCTCTTCTCGGAGACCGGCTGCTGGCGTAGTTGTAGCCAGTTTGTAATTTGGGTTCAAACCCGAATTGTACGTGCAACGCTCCTCAAAGGCGCCTCCAATACCCAACCAGGTATCCCAGGCCATCATCCGCGCCCGGGAGGCCGGGCTGGGCCATGATAGAAGTTAGTGGAGAGGCATCCCAAAGCATGTTCTCAAGCTAGAGCCACAGGAGCGTTGCTGCGATGATCCACATCGCCCCGTAGTTTTCGGCCCGTTTCTCGTAGCGGGTTGCCAGGCGCCGAAACTGCTTGAGGCGGTTGATCAGCCGCTCGACGCGATTGCGGGTGCGCTATACGGCCCGGTCGAACGGTCTAGCGCGGCCCTCATTCCGCTTCCGAGGAATAGTGATACGCAACCCGCGTCGGCGGGCATACTGCCGGATCTTGCGGCTGCTGTAAGCTTTGTCGCCGACCACTCGGTGCGGGCGCAGCTTGGGCCGGCCGCGGTCCTCTCGCCTAACCCCGCCACGCTCCATCAGCGACTCAAAGACGGTGGCTTCGTGTTGCTGGCCGGGGGTGAGGACAAGCGTCACCAGTTTGCCGCTCCCCTCGGAGCGTAGGTGCACCTTGGTACTGAAGCCGCCTTGGCTGCGCCCTAACGCTTCCGTTGCTGGGTCTCCTTGCCGTGCTCCGGCGGCATGCTGGTGCGCCCGCACGATGGTGCTGTCCACGTAGTGCACGCTCCAGTCGAGCCGCCCCACAGCATCGGTCTGCCGTTGGAGGGCATCCAGGATGCGACCCCACAGACCAACCTTGCGCCAGCGGTAGAAGCGGCTGGCTACCGTCTGCCACGGACCATAGCACTCCGGCAGATCACGCCACGGCGCCCCCGTACGAAGTATCCACAGGATGCCATTGAGGATTGTGCGGTGGTCCGCTGCTGGGCGTCCGGTCTTCGGCTTCTGTGGCGGGAGCAACGGTCTAAGGCGTTCCCACTGCTCATTCGTCAAATCTCTCCTGCTCATACTGAGCAGGCGTACCATCTACTCCGAGGTTTTGCAAACAGACCCTAGCATCCGCTTGGCGTTTTCAAGCTCGTCGGCCCTCCCTAACACCAGCCCCGGCGGAGGCGGCAAGAGGCTTCCCTGCCCTGCAATACTCGTCGCCCGCAGTGCCTGCTGGTGCTCGCGAACGCAGATGAGCAACTCGGTGTTGACCAGGGGCTGAATCCGGCTGTTTTCCTTGCCAGCTTCGAAGACGAACTCTTGGTACACCTTCTCGGCCAGAACCCACATAGCGCCGTCAAAGGCGAACGGAAGCGTGTCGGGTTCGTACCCAAGGGACGCAGCCCGCTCACGTAGATCCACCACAGGAACGGGTCCAGGCCTGAGGGCAACGTTTAATAAGAGGCCCGCGGCCTCCTCGTCGCGACATAGTCCCCCGAGTACGCTCTCGGCGACCTTCATTGCCTCGGGATCCGGTTGCTCTTCAGTGGCCTCCCCAATCTCGACCAGCAAGCCCGCGATGGCCCGTGCGTATACGTCCCTCACGCCTCGCTCAGCGGGCGGGCCCAGTATCTGGCGTCCTACTCTCCG
>JALYGT010000138.1 GCA_030776965.1 Actinomycetota bacterium | reverse complement strand
TAAGATGGTTCGTATATCATAATCGGAGCGTGTTCTTCGATTGCTCGGAGAGAAAATTGGGAGGCAGCTTTTGAGGAAAGAGAAGGGTCCGGCATGGTGGCTATTCGCGAGCCTCGTTTTGTTCGCGCTGCTCGCCTTCGGCGCGAGCTCTTGCGGTGGTACGGCTAGAGAGCAGAGCGTGGAAGAGGGTGCCGAAGACGAGCTGCAAGCCGGGGAAGACGAAGCGCAAGCCGGAGCGGACCTCGAGCACCCGAGCCTGGGGAGCGAGGACGCGCCGGTTGTACTGATCGAGTACGCGGACTATCAGTGAGGGTTCTGCGGTAAGTTCGCCCGTGAGGTGGAACCGGAGCTGGTGGAGAGATACGTCGAGTACGGGACGGTGCGGTACGAGTGGCGGGACTTCGCCTACCTGGGGCAGGAGTCTGTGAACGCGGCGCTGGCCGCGAGGGCGGCCCAGGAGCAGGGCAGGTTCTGGGAGTACCATGACGTGCTCTACGAGAACCAGGGATCGGTCAACAGCGGGGCATTCTCGGACGAGGCGCTCGTCGGCTTCGCCGAGGAGGTCGGGCTCGACACCGGACAGTTCGAGGCCGCACTCGCCTCCGGCAGGTACGAATCGGTCGTACAGAGCGACCTCAGAGAGGCCCAGAACGCGGGTATTCAGGGTACTCCGAGCTTCACGATCAACGGGCAAAGGCTCGTGGGGCCGCAGCCTCTGGAGGCCTTCGATGAGTTGATAGAAGCGGAGTTGACAAAGGCCGGAGGCTAGGCCGAAGGTGATCGAGGTCTCTTATCTCGCGGCGTTCTTCGGCGGGGTGCTCTCGCTCCTTAGCCCATGCAGCGCCTTGCTCTTACCGGCATTCTTCGCCTATGCCTTTCAAGCCCGCAAGGATCTCCTGGCGAAGACCGCCATCTTCTACGTCGGTCTCGCCACGACGCTCGTGCCCTTGGGGATGGGCCTCTCGGCGGTGAGCAGGCTCTTCTACGGGCAGCGAAGCACCCTGATCCTGGTCGCCGG
Organism: Actinomycetota bacterium; assembly: GCA_030776965.1. Classification (GTDB taxonomy): domain Bacteria; phylum Actinomycetota; class Rubrobacteria; order Rubrobacterales; family Rubrobacteraceae; genus Rubrobacter_F. Next base: position 37,444 of record JALYGT010000138.1, on the reverse strand, counting down.
CGCCCTCATGATCGCTATGGGGGTGCTCCAACTCCTGGGAGGAGGCTTCGACCTGCCGGGCCCCTTCTCCCGCCTGCGGGGGAAGGTCCGGGGAGAATCCACCGGGGCGACCTTTGCCTTGGGCACCGTCTACGGGTTCGCGGGCTTCTGCTCCGGGCCCATCCTCGGCGCGGTGCTCACCGTGGCCGCCTCCTCCGGACAGGTGCTGCGGGGAGCGGGGCTGCTCGCGATCTACGCCCTGGGGATGGCCGTCCCCCTCTTCCTCATGGCCGCCCTCTGGGACCGCCTGGACCTCGGACGCCGCTCCTGGCTTAGGGGCCGGGAACTTCGTCTAGGCCGCCTGCGAGTTCACACCACGAACCTCATCTCGGGGGCCATGTTCGTCCTGCTCGGGATGGTCTTCATAGCCTACGAGGGGACCTCCGCCCTCTCCGACCTCTACGAGGAGAACGGGGCCGTGGACCTGGCCTACGCCGCCGAGCTATGGGCCAAGTCCCTCGCAGGAAGCATCCCCGATGCCCTCGTACTCGCGGCGGCGCTCGCAGTAGCCCTCTCTCTGGCGGCCGCGGCCTACGCACGACGCCGACGCAAGCCGCGGCACCCCTTAAACACCGGCGAGGAAGCCAAAGGGAGACAACCGCACAGAGCTAACCGCTAGGGCGAACCCGAAGCCGCCCTTGACGTTGGACAATTTATGTGCAAAATGCACATAGTAGATCGGGCTGGGAGTCTTCGGGGTACGAGCTCCCGCTGCTCTCTCGAGGAGCTCCCTGCCCCGAAACGCGAGAAAGGCAGACTTTATCGTATGGCACATGGAAGGGTCAAGTGGTACAGCACCAACCTCGGCTACGGCTTTATCGCTCCGGAAGGCGAAGGCGAGGACATCCTTGTGCGCCACGAGGATGTAGCAGGCAACGGGTTCGCAAACCTTGAGAACGGCGCCAGGGTGACCTACGAGCCGGTCCGGGGCAGGGAGGGCATGGAAGCAAAGAACGTCTCCAGATCTGCCTGATCGGGCCGCCAAAGTGTTCCCGGAGACCGCGCTGTTCGCAGCCGGTGCACCCGAGCCGGTCGGAGGACGGGGCCGGATCCGGGAGAAAGGCGAGGTAATGCCCATGCCCGTGGTGATCCACGACGCCAGCATAGACTACGATGTCCACGGCGACGGCCCGGCCTTGCTCTTGATCGGGGGCTTGGGTCTCGGGCGCTGGGGCTGGTTCAAGCAGATCCCTGCGCTCTCGCGCCACTTTCGCACCATCACCTTCGACGTTAGGGGCGAGCAGAACCCATCGCACGGCGTCGCCGACCTGACCGCGGATGCGGTGGCGCTCCTCGACCACCTCAGCGTGAAGAAGGCCCATGTCTTGGGCACCTCTTCGGGTGGTTTCGTGGCCCAGGAGCTGGCGTTGGAACGACCGGACCTGGTGGAGCGGCTGGTACTGGTATGCACGAGCTACGGGGGCTTAGGCCTCGAACCCATGTCTCCGCAGGCGCTCGGAAGGATGCTGGGGTGGGGCTCTCTGAGCTCCGAGAGCGCGGTGCGCCGGGGCCTCGAGACGGCCACCTCCGACGCCTACCGTGCCGAACACCCCGAGGAGTTCGACCGGATCGCGCGTTGGCGCCTCGCCGACTCGCCGTCGCTGCCTGATTACTACCGGCAGGTGATGTCCGGCGCCCGGTTCGACGCCTCCCGAGACGTGGGGAGAATTTCCTCCCCGACGCTCGTGATCCACGGCGCGGACGACCGCTACGTACCCGTCGCCAACGCCGCCGCCCTCGCGGAAGCCATCCCGGGCGCCAGGCTGCGCGTCCTCGGTGACGCCGGCCACCTGGTCTTCATAGAGCGGGCCGAAGATGTCAACGAAGAGATCGTTTCCTTCCTCGAGCCGCGAAAGGAAATCCCCGCGTTGGGGAAGCTCAAGGAGTGGGCCCGGCGTCGGATTCCCGGCGGTTTGACGAGGAAGCTGCACGGACGGCTCTCCCGCTAAGATCGGGCAAAGCTAAGCTTCAACTAAGCCTTTAATGGACCATGCATAAAGCATAAGCTACATCAGCTTGAACGAGGTTCACGTTGTGCTGGCCACGCGGATGTGCGAACTTGTCTCGACCACGACCAAAGAAGTGTAAGAGGGGGTTCGTAGTATGCAGGATTCAGGGCACTCCGTCCCTTGTTCGGGACGCATCGTCCTCGAATGCGGGTGTGGGGAGAAGCTGGTCCTTCTCGGTCTCGAGGACGACTGGTACTCGGAGCGCACCGCCTTCGAATGCGAGTGCGGAGAGGAGCTCACCCTCGCCGATCGCGCCGACGAAGAGGCCCTCAGCGCCGAGGAGCTGTTAAACAGCCTCGAGGCTCTCCGGCGCTCGACGTAAGCATCCCCGACAACGCTCGGAGGCGAGGAAGAAATAGAAAGCCCGGAGCCTTAGAGGATCCGGGCTTCGGTTATCGCTATTGTTCCTGGGCTAGCAGGTGAAGGAACTGCCGCAACCGCAGCCGCCTGAGACGTTGGGGTTGTTGACGGCGAAGCCGGCGCCCATGAGACCGTCCACGTAGTCGAACTCGCTGCCCATGATGTACGGGACGCTCATGGCGTCGATGAGGACCTTGACGCCCTTGCTCTCGAGGACCTCGTCGTCGTCGTTGATCTCGTCATCGAAGTAGATGGAGTACTGGAAGCCGGAGCAGCCGCCAGGCCTGACGCCGATGCGAAGGGCCAGGTCCTCTTCGCCTTCCTGAGCCATGAGGGCCTTGACCTTCTCGGCCGCGTTGTCGGTTACGGATACGATGCTCGTCTTCTGGTCCATCAGCACCTCCAGGGAATGCTATAGCTAGCCTGATCAGTAAAAAGAATTATTACACCAACACGCGCGTAAATCAATGCGAACTTTTCGAGGCGGTCCCACTACCGCTCTCCACGGAACCTCTTTAGCCCCTCGATCCTACTGTGCAGGGCCTTCCAGAGCCGCAACTTGTGCGCCGCTAGGCGCCGCCGCGCCCTCAAGAAGAGCGAGGCCGGGTTGACGGCGCCCAAGGCGCGCTTCCACCGGGGGAGACTCTCGTACTCGCGGAGGGCTCTGCGGTAAGCACGCGACGCATTCGAGCGTGGCTCGTGAGACGCGTAGAGGCTCTCCGAGTAGGCCTGGGCGAACTCGCGGAACGGCCCCGCCTCGATCCCGGCAGTACTGGCGAGGAGCACCAACCGCTCGGTCGGGGTGAGGGCAGGCGAGTCCACGATGGTGTTTGCTCCGCTCAAGGGCAGCACGTCGCGTAGCCGACCCGCGAGGTCCCGGTAGAGGTCCTCCGGCAGTCCGCGCGCGGTGAGCAGCCGCTTGAGGAGGAGTACGGCGGCGAGGAGGACGAGCACGAGGATCGCCGGGATCGCGTATCGGGGCCAGGCGGAAGACACTTCGGCAGGCTCCACGCTCTCGGCGTCCACCGGACTCCCTTCCGCTCCGGGAGCGGGCCCGGGGGCTTGCAGCCTCTCGAGGGACGGGGCCTCGGAGGAGACGTACGAGAGTTCGCCGGGCGCATTGGGACGGGGGGCGTTGGCCTCCATAACCCTCGGGACTGAGAAGCCGGGGGTCGGGTCGAAGGGGTACCAGCCGACGCCGGGGAAGTACACCTCGACCCAAGTGTGCATGTTGTAGCCGGTGACGACGTACTCGTCCGGCGCGACCCTCTTGCCCGTGGTGGCCCCGTAGACGACCCGAGAGGGGACGCCGAGCTCGCGCGACAAAAGCGCCATCGAGGTCGCGAACTGGGTACAAAAGCCCCGCCTGTTCTCGCCGAGGAACTCCTCTATGGCCCTGTCGCCCCGGCCGTAGTCGGCATCTAGGTCGTAGGTAAAGCCGCCGTCGTAGAGCAGGTATCGCTCGATGGCCCTGGCGGTGTCGTAGGGGGTCTGCGGGCCGTAGTAGGTCTGTATATTCTGGGCGGTCTCGCTAAGGACCTCGGGCTTATCGTCGGGGAGCTGGAGGAACTTCTCGCGCACAGCCTCCGTATAGCCGGCGCCGGCGGCTTCGAGCTGATAGGTAGTCGGTTGGGGTATCTGTGAGCGGACCCGGTAAGAGGAGTTCTGGACGAGGGGCAGGTCGGAGGCCCAGGAGCCGTCGGAGCGCTCATCCGCGTTGGGTACGGAGACACGGGAGATCCTGTAGCCTCCGAAGAGGAGGTTCGTCTCGGCCTCTAAGACCTCGACGGCCTGCTCCACCTCGTGGGTCTCGACGCCGGCCGAAATCTCCTCTCCGTCGTCCTCCCCAGACTCCACGGTAGAGGACCACCTGACGCCGTCGAAGTGGTCTAAAGTACCCCCACGCCAGAGCATGGGCTCCGTGCTCCTTATCCTCAACAGCTCCGCGTCCCGCCCCTCGGTCAGGTAGTCGCCGACGTCGGCCTCGACCGCCAGACGCGAGGTTCCGCCGGTCCCGATCCTCGTCCAGTCGATCAGCGCCGGACGTATCGCTTCTTCGGCCAAAGGCGTCTGCGGCAGCGCGAGCACTAGAAGGAGCACTAACGCCCCCGCCAGGACCGCCGCCGGCCTCGCCCGCCCGCCCCGACCCACCCCGCCGTCCCTCGCGAAGAGCAGGAGGGCGACACCCGAGACCAAGAACAGAGCGAAGAACGGAGCGACGCCGACCTCGAAAGAAACGGTGCTCAAGACGCCGATGGTCAGGCCCAGCACGGCGACCGAGACTATTGGGCTCCCCTCGTAGAGGGTGACTGAGGTAGCGAAGGCCACCACGAGCACGATGACCGGGATCAGGACGACCAGCAGACCGGGATGGAGGTCGTACGGCACGGGCGTGACGTACGAGATCTGGGCCGCCTCGTGGATGTCCTGCCCTGCCCGCTTCAAGAGTGTTCCCCAGTCGCTCAAGCGCAAGGGCAGCGCCCCATAGACGGCGACCAGCGTGTAGAGGAAAGCCGCCGGGAACAGCAGAACGAACCTGTAGGCACCCGCCGACCCCACGATAATACCGACGAACGCCGCCCCGAGCACGTATAGCAACGCCCCGCCAGAGAACAAATTCCCGAATGCTCCGCCGGTCGCGAGCCCCGCAGCGTACAACGGCAGCCTCACGGATCGTACCACTGCTACATCGCCCCCCTGACGCCTGGAGCTTCCCGCTGCACTCCGGCGAAGGCGGCCACCCCGCCTGGGTGACGCACGACGCGCACCACCGTCCCGGCGAGCTCCAGCCGCCGGATATCCTCGGAGAAAGCGGCTTCGCGTCTGGTAGACGGCACGCCCCCGGCCCCCTGGATTCTCCCGTAGGTATGGGCAGCGAGTACTACCACGACCACGGATAGCCCCGCCATCCGGAGCTTCCGAACGCTCTCTACGAGCCCGTCGTTAAGTGAACGGGAGACAAGGATCACGCCCTCCCCGAGGCCCTCACGTTCCTCATGGAGCTTTTCGCCCAAGAAATCGCCTGGCTCCACGTCCCCGTCGGCCCGCACCGCGGCGAGGAGATCCATCGCCCGCCAGTAGGCCGCCTCGCCGGTACCGAGCTCTGTCGTGCTCCGTTCCCTGTCCATGCACAGGAGCCTGAACGGCAGACCCTCCCGGGCGAGGTGCAAGAGGACCGAGCCCGCGGCCGAGACGGCGTCCTCAACCTCGGCCTCCGGGACGCTATGTCCCGCACGATGGAGGTCCAGGACGACCGCGTGGCGCTGCGGCGCGTTGTGGGAGAACTCCTTGACCACCAACTCCCCCGTGCGCGCGACGCTCTTCCAGTGGATGTGCCGCCGGTCGTCACCCTGCCGGTACTCCCTGAGGCCCGAGAACTCGTCCCCCTGCCGCGCCGGGGTGCCTTGCGTCCCCGCGTCCCTGCCCCGACCCCGCACCGGAAAGCCCGCAAGCTCGAAGACCTCCGGGTAGACCGCGACCCACGGGCGTATCTCGAACTTTCGGACAAAGCGCAAGAGTCTGAACGGGTCGGTGGTCCGGATCTCCGCCGGGCCCAGCTCGTAGAGCCCTCTCCGCGGAAAGAGTATCGGCTGCTGGGTCGTCCGCTCTCCCGGTCCCTCGACGGGCGGCATCTCGAGCAAGCGCCGTCTGGGCAGGTGGTCCACCACTCCCACGTCAGGGCTTCGCGTCCGGGATGCGTTGGAGACCACGAGCCCTACATGGGAGGGGTGCCCGGCCACGAAGCGGCTCGCGAGGATACGGCGTGTGTATCCCAGGCCCCGGGAGAGGAAGAGACCGAGCATAAGCGCGACCAACAGGAGGCCAGCTAAAGCGTAGGCGAGCTGGTAGAGCTGTGTCGTCCCGATGAGCCGGGCCAAGAAGAAAGAAAGGGCGCCAAAAAAGAGTGCCTGCCAGCCCCGGGCCGTCGGCCTCACCGAGATTCGCCGGGCATGCAGGAGGAGACGCCGCGATACTTCGCGCAAAGCGCCTAGACTGCCTCGTTTATGGGGACGGAGGAGAGGATCTCGCGCACCACGCCCGCGGTCCTCTCGGCGCCGGAGCCGTTCAGGGAAGCGCCGGGGGAGACGATGATCCTGTGCGAGAGGACGTGTGGCGCGAGGGCCTTCACGTCGTCGGGGATGCAGTAGGAGCGCCCCTGGACCGCCGCATGGGCTTTCGCGGCTCCCAAGAGCATCCGACTAGCCCGAGGGGAAGCGCCAAGATAGACCGCTTCGTGCTCGCGCGTCGCTCTCGTCACCGAGACGATGTAGCGCAAGAGCGCCTCGCTCGCGTAGACCTCTTCGGCTACCCGGCGCATCTCTAGAAATTCGTTGGCGCTCACCACGGGCCTGAGGTCCGCGACCGGGTCCGCGGAGAGCCTCAGCATGCCCACCTCGGCATCCCCGTTAGGGTAGCCCAAGGACATCTTGATCATGAAACGGTCGAGCTCGGCGTGCGGCAGCGGGTACGTCCCCTCGTGCTCCACGGGGTTCTGGGTGCCGATCACGCCGAAGGGGGCGGGCAGGCGGCGAGTCACGCCGTCGACCGTCACGGAGCCCTCCTCCATCGCCTCAAGAAGGGCGCTCTGGGTCTTGGGGCTGGCGCGGTTGATCTCGTCGGCCAAGACCACGTTGGCGAAGACCGGCCCCACCCAGAACTCGAAAGCCCTTTCGCCCTGGTTGTAGACGTTCAGGCCCGTGACGTCGGCGGGCAGTAGGTCGGGGGTGAACTGGATGCGCCGGAAGTCGCCCCCGATCGAACGCGCCAAAGCCTTCGCCAGGAGCGTCTTCCCGACCCCAGGGACGTCCTCTATGAGGACGTGTCCCCCGGCGAGCAGGGCCTCCACGGCCAGAAAGACACCCTCGCGGTTGCCAGCGACGGCGCGCTCCACGTTACCGACGATGCGTCCTACCGCCTCTACGAAAACGTTGTAGTCCAAAAATTCCCGCCCGCTAAACCACGACGACGAGAAGAGAGTATAGCTTAGCCCCCGGCTTGTCAGCGGTTTAGCCGTCAGCACTTCGACCAATCGGCGGCTCGCCTTATCGCTGACTAGCTGACCAACTGTTCCGCCGGCTCCCCGTAGAACTGCTCGACGTAGCGACGTTGCACGGCGTTGAGGCCCCGCGAGTACCACACCATCACCACGTAGCGTGGCTCCTTCGGGGTGCTCTTCGGGTACATACCGCACTCCATCGGCAGGCGGTTGCCCTTGCGCGCGTTGCATTTGGTACAGGCGGTGACAACGTTGTCCCAGGTGTTCGCGCCGCCACAACTAAGCGGCTTCACGTGGTCGCGCGTCAGGCACTCCTTGCGGTTCAGGTCGTTGCGGTGCTTGCCGCAGTACTGGCACTTGTAATTGTCGCGTGCGAAGAGGATAGCGTTCGTCACGTGTCGCCGCAGACGGCGCGGTATCTCGACGAACTTGACGAGCCGAATGACCAAAGGATAGGGGTACTCGGCTTTCTCCGAGCGGAATCGTCGCTCCAGGTTGGCCTCGACTATCTCGGCCTTCTCGGAGACGACGAGCACGATAGCCCGCTTCACAGGCACCAGTGCCACGGGCTCGTAACTGGCGTTCAAGGTCAAACACCTGCCCACGCAGGAAATACTAACATACCCGAATGTTTACGACTCTTAGAATCCTATTGTTCTTTAGATCTATATTTTCGTTTCGGCAAACGCCGTTTCGTCCAAACTTCGCTTTTAGACCACAGTGGCAAGGAGGTGGGAAAGCGATATTGGAAGCGCCGGTGGGTCAACGGGGTTGCTATCTCCCTCGAACCGCACCGAAAGAACGGAGGTAGGTAATTCGTGAGTAGCGGGGCCTGAGCATTCCGTTATCAGGCCATCTCAAGAATGGTTTAGCGGCAGGGAGTCAGGCCCGGCCGAAATCTTCGCCAGCTATCAAAGCTGTGGTCTGATCAAACGGACACGTTATTGTCCTCGTAGTACGCCTAGCCACCATGTTGGATCTTTCCCATGAACCCCTTGCCACCAGCCAGCTGGGTCAGATGCAGAAGCTCCAGACATAGGTTTCTCACTCAAGGAGAGCGAGAAGACACCTACCAACGTGGTCAGAAACAATGGGACCAGTATTCGCTTGTATAGCGATCGAACCTCTCTAAACTGATGCCCGCCTCAAATAGACAAGCTGCCTACGCGTTCGTGCTCTCGATTAACGGGTTCGTTCTTCTAATAGAGCGAGAGAAGAAAGATTAAGCGCTGGTTCCTACGATAATTGGAAGTTTTTGAAGGATCGCCTCGTATACGGCTTGTGTTAGCCCATCACGGCCTCCAGGATAGTTCCGGCGCCGGACCGGATCGGGTCGGCGGCGGGGAGGCCGGTCGTAGTGGAGATGTGGTCCACGAACCTCCGAGCAGCGGCATCGTCCAGCCCGCGGGTGTTCACGCTCACCGCCACCACGGGTGCGGGTTTTACGAGGGCGGCGACCCCTTCGTAGAGGGCGCTGATCTCTTTCGGGTCCGGGGAAGGAACCCCTTCAAAAACATCTTCCTCCGATGCGTCGGCGCAGAGGATCAAACAGTCGGGGCATGAGCCGTGCAAGAGGGCGGTCGTCACCCCGGAGTAGGCCGGGTGCCCGAGGGAGCCCTGGCCCTCTACCAGGATCAGCTCGGGATTACGCCTGGCGGCTTCGAGGACAAGCTGCTCGGTAGCTCCGGCGGCGAAGTCCGAGACCACGGCATCTATACAGATGCCCCACCCCACGATGACGATGCCGGTCTGGCCCGTGGCAACGAACTCCGGCTTCAGGCCCCTTTCCCGGGCGGCATGCTCCACTTCGAGCGTCGCCGTCATCTTGCCGATGGCGCTGTTAGTACCGACGGTGAGCGCGACCTTTGGTCCTACCGTGAAGCCCTCCCCCGAGAAGAGCGGCACGCTTTCCGGCGGTTCGCGTACGTCCCAGACCTTCGCTTCGGGGAACTCCAGCGCGAGCCGCTGGTGGAGGCCGCTAACGATCTCGAGCCCGTTCTCCGCCGCCTCCCTTAGGGTCTCCATCCACTCCTGTGGCAAACGCCCCCCGGCAGGGGCGAGCCCAACGAGGATGGAGGTTGGATCGCTCTTCAGAGCTTCCGCTAATGTGCCGACTATGGGCGCGTCGCGCCGGAGGTCCGGCATCACGTCGAGGACGCGCCGTCCAGCCAGAGTCGAGTCGATGACGGCGACCACTTCGTCCCGTCCGTAGTGGATCAAACCGTGCGCGGTCTTGGAGTGGCGGTTGGCGAACCATCCCTCGGCGAGGACGGCGTACCGCCGGGCGCTTCCTTCCTGCGGGATCATCGCGGCTTCACGCCGAGGCCGGGTTTTTCGGGGACGAGGATGCGACCGTCCTCGTAGCCCAGGCCCTCGAAGGGGTCGCAAGCTAAGAGCAGGGCGCCGTCGAGGTCCACGAAATCCACGAGGCCCGAGACCTGGGCCGCGGCGGCTATCCCCAAGGACGTCTCGACCATGCAGCCGAGCATGATGAGCATGCCGTGTGCCCGGGCGGTGTGGATCATCCGCAGCGCCCCGCGGATGCCACCACACTTGGCGAGCTTGACGTTCACCCCGGAAGCACTTCCCGCGAGCGCGGGCACGTCCCAGGCGACGACGGCGCTCTCGTCGGCGATGACCGGCAGGGGTCTTACGGTCTCGGTCACCCTGCGCAGCGCCTCGGGACCCGCCGCTGCCGGGACGGGTTGCTCGATGAGGCGCACACCGGCGGCCTTGAGCTCGCGCGCGACCTCGATCGCTTCGTCGGGGGAGAAGGCCTCGTTCGCGTCTACCCAAAGGTCGGCGTCGGAGGTCTTCGACACCGCCCGGACCTTCTCAAGGTCCTCCTCGCTCCCCACCTTTATCTTCAAGGCAGGGAAAGAAGCGAGCTCCTTCGCCTCCCCGAGGATGGTCTCGGGATCAGCTATCGCTAAGGTGTAAGCGCTCGCGGGCTCGGGGCGGGCGAGACCGAGGAGCCGGTAGACTGGGACGCCGAGGCGCTTGGCGGCCAAGTCGTGCAGCGCAGAATCGAGGGCGGCCAGGGCCGTCGGGGGTAAAGACCCGTTCTCGTCGAGGGTGCCCTCGATATCCCAGGGGTCGCGCACCCGGATCCGCTCGAGGGCGTCCGCGGTGCCGGTCGCGTCCTGGCCGTAGTAGCTTGTGGGAGCGGCCTCGCCGCGGCCCACGAATCCCCCTTCTTCGATCGTCAGGACCACGCGCTTGAAGGTCTCCGATGAACTGCGGGCGATGGCGAAGGGGCGTTTGGTGCGTACCGTCAGCCTCTCCACTCCGATCTTCAACGAATTCCCCTTCCGCTCTCTCGCCTGCCGCATTGTAGCTGCGACCGGCGCGTTTGTTCCAATGGGCTCCCTTCGAAGAGCCGTTTGTAAAAAGATCGTTAAAAAAGTGAAGCCTCCAGGCGCGAGGTTTATACTGCGAACGGCGGCCTTAAGAGTCGGAGGTTGGTGTTTTGAGCGTGAGCGCGGTAACTACTACGGCGGAGATCCTGATCGTCGAAGACGACGCGGTGATCCTGAACACTTTGGCGTACAACCTCATCCGGCAGGGGTTCGTCGTGCAAAAGGCGACGAGCGGGGCCGAAGCCCTGAAGCTGGCGAGGAAGGTCAGGCCAGACCTCATCCTCCTGGATGTGATGCTCCCCGGGGAGTCCGGGATACGGGTCTGCGAGAAGATCCGCGAAGAAGACTGGGAGGTGGTGATCGTCATGGTCACCGCCAAGGACGCGGAAGAAGACAAGGTCCATGGCTTCGAGGCCGGGGCCGACGACTACGTAACCAAGCCTTTTGGCATGAAGGAGCTCGTAGCACGCATCAACGCTAACCTCAAGCGGAGCATGAGTTCGCCGGGCATGCGCGGCAAGGTCTTGGAGGCCGGCGACCTTTGGCTCGACACGAAGAACTTCACTGCCCGGGTGAAGGGCGAGACTTTGGACCTAAGGCTCAAGGAGTTTGAGCTTCTGGCGGCCCTGGCCTCCCGTCCCGGCGAGCTCAAGAGCAGGGAGGAGCTCGCGAAAGAGGTGTGGGGCCACGCGGGCGTGGGCTCCTCGCGCACCATAGACGTGCACATCCGGCGCGTCCGGGCGGCTCTCGCCGAGAGCAGTGACTACGAGTACGTCCACACCTCCCGGGGCTTAGGCTACCGCTTCGAGGCGCGCCCCAAGAACGCCGGCGACGGTGAAGTGTCCCCCGTCGAGGAGCGGGCGACGGTGAAGTCCCGCGAGTAAGCAAGTGCTCGAGCGGCGTACAGAGTCCGGCCTCGGAGGGTCTGATCCCGTAAGCGTAGTCGAACTGCAGCGGGTTAACAAGATCCGGCGCGACTTCGTCGCGAACGTCTCCCACGAGCTGAAAACCCCGGCGACGAGCCTCCAGCTCCTCGCCGAGAGCCTCGTGGACATCCTGGACGACGACCCGGATCAAGCGCGCTTCTTCGCCGAGCAGCTCAAGAACGAGACCGAGAGGTTCGCAAAGCTGATCACGGACCTCCTCGACCTCGCGCGCCTGGAGAGCGCCGAAGGGATCCGGAACCCTCAAGTAGTAGACGCCAGGAGCATACTCATGGTCGTGCTCTCCCGCCTCCGGCCAACCGCTCGCCGGAAGAACATCGCCCTCTCCTGGAAGCGCTCCGGCAAAGCTGGTCTGTACAACGTCCGGGGCGAAGAGACCCAGCTTACCTCTATGTTCTCGAACCTCGTGGAGAACGCCGTGAAATACACCCCGCCCGGCGGGCGCGTGGAGGTCACCGGGCGCTCGGACGAGAACGAGGTCGTGATAAGCATCTCGGACACGGGGATAGGCATCCCCGAGAAGAATCTCGCTCGCATCTTCGAGCGCTTCTACCGGGTGGACAAGGCCCGCTCCAAGGAGACCGGCGGTACCGGCCTGGGCTTGAGCATCGTGCGGCACATTGCCGAGAACCACGGCGGTCGCGTTACCGTCGAGAGTACCTTGGGCGAGGGTTCGACCTTTACGGTCCACTTGCCACGCGGTTGACCCTCGCGGTCGCCCCAAATCAAACCCAAAAGTCCGAAAGTACGATAAAAAGTATGTGTAAAACATGCCGTCTGCGGGCGGTGTTGCCGTGCTACTGGATCTACTGGGAGGTGGGTAAAGCCCTCCTCGAAGAGGGCTCGCCGAACCCCCCTGTACCAGAAGTGGATAGACTCTCACGGCGGTGAGGAGTTCGGCGCTCTGGTCGAAGCCGTCCTTGACCTCGCCGACAACGTCTACGAAGACCTCAACACCGCACAGAAAGCCCGTGTAATAGAGGCCTTCGTCACCACCAGCCGCTACCAGTGAATGTTCTGGGACGCGTCCTGGAGGCTGGAAGGGTGGCCAGTCTAAGGTATCAGCGGTCAGGTATCAGCCGTCAGCTTTTTGCCGTCCGACTCTTGCCCGATCCACACCCTACGAGACGGTTCTGATGAGAAACGCTTCGGGCAAACGACTCTTCGAGGGTTGCAAGATCACAAGACGCACCTTCCTGCTAAAACCTACTCTTCCTTCTCGACCCACTCGCCTTCTTCGTTCTTCTCGTACTTCTGCTCGACCGCGGCCCAGGCGACCCGGTGGCGGCGGTCCTCTTCGTCGTACTGCTCTTCGGCGGAGTTGTACGCCGCCCGGTATATCTCCCGAGCGTGCTTGGGAAGGTTCCTTTTGACGCTACCCGGCAGGTCGTCCAGTTCCTCGTACGGCACGGCTCCGTCCTCCTTCTGGGAAGCTTTTCGGGTTCTCCATACCACCGGAAAGCGCTCCCCAAACCCGGCTCAAACAACCAGCGATTACAGCGGTTTGCACTGTCTTTGACCCATCCGTAATCGTCACTGCGTGGTTGTTGCCCAGAACGCCTTCTGCGCAAGCGTTAGCATGCCCGGGGTGTTGCGGTCCAACCGCACTGCAAACCGCTATAGCTGTCGGCTGTCTGCTATTCGAGCTGACGCCTATCTAAAGTGATCCCAGCCGGAGAGGTTCTCGACCGGTTCGCCATCGCGCAGGAAGACCACCCCTTCCGCCGTCACCTCCCCGATCACGGTGACCGGGACCTCGGACTCCTCCGCCAAGGCCCCGACGACCTCCTCGGGGGCGGCCACGAGAAGCTCGTAGTCCTCGCCGCCGGTCGCCGCTAGGATCTCTGGGTCGCGGCCCAAAGAGTTTGCGTACTCTCGGGTATCGCCGGCGACGGGCAAGAAACCGAGGTCTATGCGGCAACCGACGCCGCTCGCCTCGCAGAGGTGCCCGACGTCGGAGGCAAGGCCGTCGGAGAGGTCGATCATGGCGTGCACCTTGAGCCGGGCCGCCGCACGCCCCAAATCTACCCGAGGCTCGGGCCGCAGGTGCTTCTTCGCGAGCCGCTCCGGATCAGCGTCTCCTGTCTCCAGCGCCAGCAACCCCGCAGCAGACGCCCCGAGCTCGCCGGTCACGGCCAAAATATCCCCGGGGCGAGCCCCGGATCTCAGCACGGGCGCGTGAGCGAGCTGCCCGAGGATGCCTACGTTCACCGTGAGCGCCGCCGCGCCGGTCGTGTCACCGCCCAAGGGGTACGCCCCAAACTCCTCGCACGCTCGCACAACGCCCTCCATGCACCGCAAGGTGGTCTCCGCGTCCTCCGCGCCGCCGGAAGTGAGCACGAAGCGCGGGACGCCGCCCATCGCCGCGACGTCCGAGACGTTGACCGCGACGGCCTTGTAGCCGACATCCTCCGGGGAAGCCCAACCTTTGAAGTGCCTTCCTTCGACGAGCATGTCGGTGGCGGCGACCCAGAGGGCGTCCCCGAAGCGCAGGACGGCGGAGTCGTCGCCGACGGGGACGACGACCTCCGGGGGCGGGGCGGGGAGAAGCTCCGAGAGGCGGCGTATGACGTCGAGCTCGTTCAACCCGGCCTTTCGCCGAACCAGCGGCGGGGGTCAAAGAGACGGCGGTAACGGCGGACCACCTCCCGTCCGAGCAAGAATGCAGCCCCCCAGAACACCGCCTCCCCCGCGATAGCGAGCCCCGCGGCGAGGCCGATCTTTTGCGCGGTCGTGAGCGGGAGGAAGGGGATCGCCGGGATGGCCGCGTAGAGCGCGCCTGGGATCACCAAGAGGACCACTACCGGGACCCAGGCTCGTCCCCTCGGAGGGGACTCGGACGCGTCCTCCGGCCGGCGCTGCTCGTCCGGCCCGTTCTCCGAGCGTTCCTGCTTCCTCAAAGCCCCATCTCCCTCACGGCTTCCCACATAACGTCCGACTCTTCTTTTGTGTACCAGGTGTCCAGGACGCGCCACTCCTCCTCGGTCGCCCAGAGGTGGGCATCGTGGGCGGTTTTTTCCAGCCGGATCCCACCGCCCTCGTACCGGGCGAGAAAGCCGACGCCCGCGTAGAGCTCGGGGTCATCGTGACCACGCCAGGGCTCGACCCGGGCCCACCAGACGACCTCGGGCTCGACGTCCAAGCCAGTCTCCTCGAAGGTCTCGCGCCGGGCGCAAGCCGCGAAGTCCTCGCCGGGCTCCAGCAAGCCGCCCGGGTTCTCCCAGAGCCCCACGGGCGGCTTGCGGCGCCTCAGGAGGAGTGCCCGAGGTTCGCCGTTCCGCGAGAGATCCACGACGACCGACCCGGCGCCAAGGTTGGCTTCGACGACACCGGGTCGGGGAGGGGCGGGGGGAAGGGGCTCAGGGAGCAGCTTTTTAGGGAGGACGCCCAAGGGACCGGCGACGTGCGAGACGTTCTCACGGCTCCACCAGCTAGGGAGATCTAGCCACTCGTCGAGGGTGACCCACCGGTACCCGAGGTGCTCCTCGGAGAGCCGGACCTTGGCGTCGTCGGGGGTGCGACCTGCATACGTGACGCTCGCGAGGAGGCCGCCGCCGGGCCGAATCCCGACCCAGGTGGCCAGAGGACGCTGCGGGGCGACGAGGAGGCCAGTCTCCTCGTAGACCTCGCGGACAGCGCCCCTCTCGAAGCTCTCGCCGGGGGCGAGGCGACCCGCGGGCGGCTCCCAGGTGCCGGTGGGTCGCTGGAGCAGGAGCATCCGTCCGTCCGGACGGACCGGCAGGATGCCGGAGACGAGATCCGCCTTCAAACTACGCCCGGCGTGACGCTTTTAAGCCTCGACTTCATGCGCCGAGTATAGTTCGCCCGTCAACCCTTGGGGCTCCGCGGAAGGTATGAGCAGAGCTTTCGGGCGGCGGCCTCGGGGTCTTCCGCATCGAGCACGGCCCGCACGACCGCGAAGCCCGGGGCGCCCGCCTCGGCCACCTCCCGGGCGGTCTCGAACGTGACGCCGCCGATGGCGAACCAGCGGACGGGCAGCTCCAGCCGGACGAACTCTCGCACCAGCCCCAAGCCCCTCACCTCGGCGTCGGATTTGGTCGGCGTGGCGTAGACGGTCCCGACGCCGAGGTAGTCCGCGCCCTCCCGGACGGCCTCGAAGGCCTCCTCCGCGCTGGAGGCCGACAAGCCGACTATCGCATCCGGCCCCAAAGCCTCACGCGCGCTCTCTACGGGGGCGTCTTCCTGACCGAGGTGGACGCCTGCCGCGCCGGAGAGCCGGGCGAGCTCTACGTCGTCGTTCACGGTGAAGACGGCACCCCCCGCTTCGCAGATCTCCCTCAGCTCCGCGGCCAGAGGAAGCAGTTCCTCCCGCGAGGCACTCTTGTCCCTGAGCTGCACCACGTCCACGCCCCCGCGAACGCCGGCCGCGACCCTCTCCACCAGGTCTGGCCGGGGGTCGGTGACGAGCAGGAGTCGGGCGTTCTGGAGGCGGTCCTTAGGGTTCATGTGGAGATGCGTTTGGGCGGCCAGGCGACGACACCGAGGCGGTGGGCGAAGTGCAGGGCAGGCTACAATCCAGCAGCGTCACCCTGATCCGGGCGGTCATCTCCAGCTCCTCGGCCTCTACCTCCGCGCTCTGCAAGGACCACATCCGGTGGTGGATTTCGCCGCGCCTTACGGGCTCGCTCCCGCCAACGCCCGCGCTGTAGAGGCAATAGCGCTCGGTGAGGAAGTTCTCTAAGGAGCCGGGGCGAGAGTCGAAGGGCTCTCCGGTGGGGCGGTAGGAGGCCGCAAACCTGGCGGGTGGCGCGTCCTCGTGCTTGCGCACGCTACTGTAGCGCACCTCGTCGCCGCGGGCCTGGCAATGCATATCAGCGTCGAAGTAGGGCAGGCCGAAGGTGGCGCGCGCGAGGCGGACGACTACAGGATTGTGGGCGTCGAGGCTGAAGAACCAGACGCCGGGCTTGCCTTCGTGCGCCGCGTAGGTGTGTAGGTTGAGCTCCGGGAAGCTCAACAACCGACGGAGTGCCGGCAAGAACCGGGGCCACACGCTCTCCATGCGGAACGACACCACGCCCAGCCACGCGGGTTCCTCGAAGGTGTCCAGCTCCAACGCCGGAGGGATCAGCGGCCGCAGGACGTCCTCCGGCACAGGCCAGCGCATAAAGAGCAGGTCGTGCCAGCGCATGCGGAGAACCCACGACCCTTCAGGCAGCGGGTAGGGACGATGCCCCGTCTGGCTCAGGACCTTCTTAAACTCCGGCGAACCCATGGTTTCGAGCCCATACTAACACCTACGTCCCGCGGCTCGGGGAAGGCAAGGTTACCTGGTCGCCTCACCCACCCGCGCCGCATCGTCGACCCCGCCCGGGTCTTCGGCGAGCTTGGCCAGAGCGTCGAGGAGCCGGGGCTCGAAGGTGCCGCCGCCCTCCGCTCCTAAGGCGGCGACCTCGCCCGACCGGCCGAAGTAGGCGAGAGCGTGCGCGACGGTCTCGACCTCGGCGCCGCCGACGGCGGCGAAGATCCCGACCACCGCGGTCGAGGCACAGCCGCTCCCGACGACGCGACCCATGAAGGGGTGGCCGTTCGAGACGGCTAAAGTGTGCTCGCCGTCGCTCACGTAGTCGGTCTCGCCGGTGGCGGCGACGGTGACGTCGAGAGAGCCCGCGGCCTTCGCGGCGGCTTCTTTGGCGTCGCCCGCGAGGCTCTCGACGCCGCGCACCTCGGCGGCCAGACCGGCTAAAGTTGCTATCTCGCCGGCGTTGCCGCAGACGGCGGCGACAGAGAGCTCAGAGAGGAGTCGCTCGGCCGTCTTCGTGCGGAAAGACGTCGCCCCGGCTCCCACCGGGTCCAAGGCCACGGGTATGCCCATCTCGTTGGCCCTCTTGCCGGCGAGTAGCGCGGCCTCGACGAAGGTCGGATCGAGGGTACCGATGTTCACGACGAGGGCGGAGGCGAGGCCGACCATCTCCTCGACCTCCTCGTGAGCGTGCGCCATAACCGGGAGCGCCCCCACTGACAGGGTCGTGTTAGCGACGAGGTTGACCGTCACGTAGTTGGTCAGGTGGTGGACGAGTGGACGCTCTTCTGAGATCTTGCGTAGCGCTTCTTCGGCCTTCATCTTTCGACTCCTTCCAGGACTTTGCCGAGGGCGTGGACCGGGCCCGCCCCCTCTCCTATGCTATCGAGGCCGTACGCCACGGCCTCGGAGGCTACCGCGTGCGCCTGGCGCGCGGCTTGCAGGGGGGAATAGTGCAAAGCCAGGAAGCTCGCCAAAGCCGAGGAGTAGGTGCAGCCTGCTCCGTGGGTGGTGTTCTTTTTGTACACGGGACCTTCGATCCTCGCGAAGTCCTTCCCGTCGTAGAACAGGTCCTCCCCGGAGGAGGTGTGTCCGCCGGTAATTATCACGGTTTTTGGGCCCAATGAGTGGAGCGTCACGGCGCAATCCTCGACCCGATCTTCGTCCAGCTCCTCGCCCAATAATGCGAACGCCTCGTTTATGTTCGGGGTTATGACCGTGGCGAGCGGGAAGAGCTCGTTCTTGTAGGTGCCCACGGCATCGGGCTCGAGGAGCACAGCCCCGCTCTCGGCGACCATCACCGGGTCCACGACGACGTTCGGAAGCTTGAGGCGGTCGATGGCCTCGGCTACACCGGAGATGATACCGGCATTGAAGAGCATCCCAGTCTTCACGGCATCGGCCCCGATATCGGAGACTACAGCCTCTATCTGCTCGACGGCAACCCGCGGAGGGAAGGGGTAGATGTCCGTCACTTCCGTGGTGTTCTGAGCGGTGGTCGCGACGATGGCGGTCGTCCCGTAGACGCCGCAGCGCAAAAAGGTCTTGAGGTCGGCCTGGATGCCGGCCCCTGCCCCGGAGTCGCTGGTCGCTATGCTTATCACCTTTTTCATCGGCAACCTCCTCAATGATGATCCGGGATCACCTTCATAGCTTCCTCATTCTCCCAGGCGCCGCCCCGCTCTTGCGAGTGACCCCGAGTCGAACGCTCTCCGCCGGCTTCGCCAGGGCGTCAGCGCCAGGGAGACAGCCGCCGAGACCCCAGTAGCCAGGATGAAAGCCCCGAGCAGGCTGCCGTGGGTCATAGCCGGATCCGGGAAAACGAAGGCTCCGGCTACCAAGCCAGCCAGGGTACCGAGCATCGCGGCTAGCCCAGTGTAGCGTTCGCTATAGAGTCCGTAGAAGACGGGGAAAGCCGCCGCCGTGCATACCAAATCGGCCACGAGGAACAGGTAGAGCACGCTGTAGCCCTGGGAGGCGATCAGGACGAGCGGAAGCACCAGGATCAGAGTAGCGATCCGGGCCGCTCTAAGTAAGAAGCGCTCCTGCGCCCGGAGCACCACCCGGACGAGCAGCCGGGATTGGAAAACCAGCAGGTCGGCGACGAAAAGGTGGTCCTGCGCCAGCCAGGTTTCGAAGGCTCCGGTGGCCTGGGTACCCTCGCGCACCGCGCCCAGGAGAGGATGCCGGCTAGCTCCTGGGTGGCGCTCGAGCAACTCTAAGACACCCACGCGAAGCCCTTCCCGGAGCGATATAGGGTTTTACGCAGCGGGGACCGGAGCCGCTCTTCTACTATTCCCTGGAAATTACCGCATGTATGGCAGCGCACCACTCTCGACCTCCTCCGGTCGGGAACCAGGACCGGAGAAGGAGCCATAAAGGCGCGCTCGGGACCGCGTTCGAAACGCCATGATCGCTCGTGCCCAGATTCTCTGCATCTCTCCCTCCGCCGGTATTACCCGGATCAGGTTCCTCGGGTCGGCGCGGCTTTAGCGCCCTCTCAGCTCCTTCGCCAGGAACTCCCCGGTTGCTCTTTTGCACTTAATGTAACCCAAATGCTACCTATGCACAACCGCCCGCCGCCTCCCAGGAGACCATCAGCAGCCCGAGCACCGTAGTGGCGGCGGTGATCTCACCACCATAAACTTTCCCAACCGCTTCCATAAGCGGCATCTCCACCACTGAGACGAACTCCGTCGGCTCCGGTCGTGGCCCAGCAAGTGCATGCACCGCCCTGCAGCGGAACAGGTAGCACACCTCCGTGGCCCTCCCGGGGGTCGTGTGCACCGAGACCAAGGGTGCGAGATCCTCCACGCGATACCCGGTCTCCTCCAACAACTCCCTCCGCGCGGTCTCCTCGGGATCCTCGCCCTCTCCCACGCCCCCGCCAGGCAGCTCCAAGGTAAACGAGCCGACCGGTTGGCGCCACTGCTTGACGAGCACCACGTCGCCTCCCTCCGTCACCGGCACCACCGCCACGAACCCCGCGCTCTCGAGGACGCCGTACTCGATCTGTGCCCCGTCTGGCAGCCTTACCTCGTCCACCCGAAAGGAACACCATGGTCTCTCGTACAGGTACTCCTCCCCGAGCGTTCGCCACCGCTCCATACGAAGAGTATAAAGTTTTGTTCACGCGAGATGTACTTTTGTTCAAGCCAGTATAAAATCGGCGCCATGCAAACGGTTGAAGGATCCAGGGCCGTGAGCCGGGGGCTGGGGGCGAGCGTATTCGTGCCCGTTCCTCCGGAGTGGTTGTACGAGGCCGTGCTGGACGTGCGCTCTTTCCCGAGGTGGGCGTCCGGTGTGCGTCGCGTCGAGGTGCTCGAAGGCTCCGACGAGCCCGGCATGGTCTCGGAGTGGGAGATCTCGGCGCTGGGGCTGAGGAAGAGGATCCTGAGCGTTCTGGAGGAGGCCGAGGCTCCGGCGCTCCTGAACTGGACCTACGAGAGTCGCGGCGGCCACGTCCGCGGACGTGGCGAGTGCGTCATAAGGGAGTGCGGCGACGGGACTTTGGCCGAGTTCCGTACGGAGTTCAGCTCTACGGAGCCGGCCATAGAGAAGCTCATGAGGACGTCGCTCGCGCGCCGGGCCGTCTCCGTCCACCTCAAGCGTTGCCTCGCCCAGCTCGGGCGGGCGGTCTCGGAAGACGACGCCCGAGTCCGGGTCGGCCCGGCGGAGGTGCTCGGGTAGGGAGCCGGGGCTCCGGGGGCCAGGGGACTCGATCAAAGAGAAGGGAGGGGCCGCAAGTGCAGCCTCTCCCTCTATTCAGTACGTTTTACTTTACTCGAAGTAGTCGGCGTTCTTGGCGATGTAGCTCTCCATCTCCTCCGGGACTTCGTCCTCCGGGTAGATGGCCTCGACCGGGCACTCGGGCTCGCAGGCCCCGCAGTCTATGCACTCCTCGGGGTTGATCAGGAACTGGTCCCCCCCGTCGTAGATGCAGTCCACCGGACATACCTCGACGCAGCTCTGGTCCTTCGTGCCAATACACGGCTCGGTAATAACGTAGGTCAATGTGCCGTTCCTCCTCTCGGAACTCGCGTACCACGTTGGAGCTTTATACCAACCAAAAAACGGCCCCAACACCTGCCGTTGATCGCCATCATCGGTGTCCATGATCTCGGTCATAGTCGTACGTGACCTAGATCAAATCTCGGTCCCGTTGCGAGGGGTTTTCAGGTACGGGCGCGCAGCTCGGCGGGTTTGAGGATGGTGATCCTCTTCCCCCCAAGGTCGAGTATGCCTTCCTGGGCGAGCCTGCTGAGCGTGCGTGAGAGGGCTTCGCGGGAGATGCCGGTGGCCTCGGCCATCTCCTGCCTGCTCAAGGACGGATCGAAGACGACGCCTCTCTTCGTGACGCGGCCCTCTTCGGTCGCGAGGTCGAGGAGCATGCGGGCCACCCTCTGGGGAGCGCTATGGAAGACGAGGTCACCGACGAGGTCTTCGAGCTCGCGCGTGCGGGCCGCCAAAGTCCGCGCGAGTCGGAGGAAGGCTTCGGGGTAGGAGACCACCAGGTTCACGAGGTCGTCGCGGAAGACAGCGTAGAGGATGCAGTCGGTGAGGGCGCTCGCGCCTTGGCTCTGCGGTTTGCCTTCGAGGGCCGAGGCGAGCCCGAGGACCGAACCGTCGCCTACGACGCCTAGGATCTGGTCGCGCGCCTTCGGGCCACCCGAGGAGCGGTAGAGCTTTACCCTTCCATCGCGCATGAAGTAGACCGCCCCCGAGGGCTCGCCCTCCTTGTAAAGGGCGGTACCGGCCCCGATCTCCAGCACGGCCGCCGAGATCGCCAAAGACTGGAAGAACCCCTCGTCGAGCCCCGAAAGAAATTCGAACTCCTGTAAACCCTCGAGCTTCGTCAGGTGTTCGACGGCCCTACAGCGAGCGCCTGGCAGCCGCGCCCAAGACGGCGGCGCGTTCTCACCGTACACCGTTCGCCAACCTTTTCGACGCCGTATCGATCACGGCCCCTTTATACGCTAAGTGGCGAGAATTTGCAGGAAGGAAGCCATCGGCTTTGTATCATGTGGCGAAAGTCTGGGTGAACGGCGCCCACGGCATCGTAAACTGCAAGGGCTGCGGCTCCGTAAGGTTGCTGGGACCGAGATGGTAGGCCAGCAGAAGCGGGCGCTGATCGCTGAAAGCTGACTGCCGTAGGAGGGAGCAAGAATGCTGGAAGGAAAGGTCGTCGTGATCACCGGCGCGAGCCGGGGGCTCGGCAAGGCCCTCGCGCTTGCCTGCGCGAAGGCGGGCGCGAATCTGGTCTTGAACTCGCGCAACGCGGACTCATTGGACTTGGTCGTCGAGGAAACCGAGGGTGAAGGAGCCGAGACCCTCGCGTTTCCGGGCGACGTGTCGCGAAGCGCGCACGTCGAGAAGCTGGTCGGGGCGGCGGTCGAGCGGTTCGGCAAGATAGACGTGCTCATAAACAACGCGGGCCTCTTAGGGCCCCGGGTGCCGATAGAGGAGTACCCCGAGGACGAGTGGCGTAGCGTGTTGGACGCCAACCTCACCGGTCCTTTCCTGCTTTGTAAGTTCGCCATACCGCACATGCCGGAGGACGGTTCGATCGTCAACGTGACGAGCGGCGTGAGTGTCGAGGGTCGGGCCGAGTGGGGCGCTTACTCGGTCAGCAAGTTCGGCATGGAGGGCCTCACTCAGATACTGGCTGCCGAGCTAGAAGAACGCGGCACCCGCGTGAACTCCGTGGACCCCGGTGGCATGCGCACCGAGATGCGCGCCGCCGCCTACCCCGAAGAAGACCCTACGACCCGCATAACCCCCGAGGAGAACACCGGCGTCTTTCTCTACCTCGCCTCCGACGATTCCAGAGGAGTAACCGGAGAACGCTTCAAGGCGCAGGAGTTCCAGCAGACCCACTGACCAGTAGACAAGGACGGCGACCCTATTTGTTTATAGATCTTATGAAGGTGACTATGAAGACGGCGGAGACGAGCATCAGGCCGCCGGCAGCGACGAGGCTCAAGGCGACGAAGACGATGGTACCCGGGCTCGCCTGGCCCCAGGCCCCGGTCGCCCAGACGAAAGCGAAGAGCGAGGCGAAGAAGGTGAGTAGGATCAGGATCATGCCACCGGGGAGGTCCCGGATCTGTATGGCCGTCTTCTCGACGACATAGGGCAGATGCCCCTTTGGATGGCCGTTCCTGCGAACGTTCTCCAGGATGCTCCTGAACTCTGCATCCTCCACCAATCCGATAACGCGCGAGAGGTAGTACGCCTCCCTCGGAGATTTGCCCAGGCGTAGAAGCTCCAGGTAGTTGCGCCTGTACAGTTCGACCGCCCCCGAGTGCGGGGAGGCGAGCTGTTTCAGGAAGGCGTGGGTGTCGAGGCGCGACGTGTAGCGGCGGACCTCCTCCTGGCGGCCGACACGTTCGGGGTCGCCGCGGCGGCGCGTGATTTCCGCGACCTCCATGAAGAACATCTCGCGGGAGAACTCCAGGGCACTCTGGCGCTCGCGGCGCCTGGAGGAAATCTCCGTGCGTATACCGCGCGCGCGGTACTCCTCGCGCCTCAGGCGGTAAACGTGCTCCTGGTAGAAGTCCCGCTCGGCGACCGTCGAGGCGTAGTCGCGCAGCCAGTATGCTTCCTCAAGCGTCTTCGGGATCCTCTTCTCTTCCATAACCCTCTCGGCCCGCCCTACACTCCTTCCTGCCTACCTAAACCTGGGAGTAAAAATGATACCACGCACGTACCCGCGCCTAACCCCTATCCACGCCCCTTCAGCTCCCGCGCAGCGTCCCCGGCGCCGTGCTCCCACAGGGAGTAAAAGAGCCCCCCGCCGCGCACCCGCACCTCCAGGTGGCCGCCCTCGGCCAGCTCCTTGAGCATCTTATCCGCCTCTGTCACCGTGAGCGACGTCTCCACCGCCGCCAGGGCCGGCGTCAGCTCGCCGTGCTCCCTGAGAGCCCCCAAAAGCTCCCGCTCCTTGCTGCTCGCGGGTCCGGTGGGCAACCCTCCCCTCTCCTCCGAAAGCCCCGCGATGCCCTTGACGAACACGCCGAAGGCCGGGAAGACCACCCAGAAGAAGGTGAACCAGATCCACCAGACGCTGGTGAAAGCGAAGAGGAAGGCCCCGGCCAGCGCCACCGGTATTATGATCGCGAGAGAAGTAGTGACCTGGGCCCTCGGGCTCATCTTCTCGATATCGAGCCCGAAGAAATCGTCGTCGGTCCGGTCGCGGTCGTGGCGCCCGCGGCGATGCTCTGGCTCGTGATCCGGTCTTCTCTCCACAGACATCCTTCCTGCCGCAAATATAGCAGCAACGCGACCACCGAACCACAGCATTTTACGTATCGTAATTACGTTATCGTAATAAACACCTCGGAGCCGAAATGTTAATCTCTCGCAAAAAGGGACGGAGGGTTAGCGCAGATGGGCAATAACGGGAGCCTAGAGGACTCGAAGAATGCTCTTTTGGACGAGCTCGTGAAGTTCTTGAGCATGCCCTCGATCTCGGCCCAAACCGACGACGAAGGGAGCTTCCAAGAGTGCGCTGAGTGGGTTCGCGGCAAGCTCGAAGAGGCCGGGGCCGAGGCCCGACTCGTGGAGACGGACGGGCATCCCGTCGTCTACGCGGAAATAGGAAGCGGCGACAAAACGCTCCTCTCCTACGGCCACTACGATGTGCAGCCGCCCGAGCCTTTGGAGCTGTGGGAGAGTGATCCCTTCAAGCCGGAGGTAAGGGACGGCACCATCTTCGCCCGCGGCGTGGCCGACGATAAGGGCGACGTGATGGCCCGCATCCAGGCTTTGAGGCTCTACCAAGAGGAGCATGGTTCCCTGCCGTTCAAACTGAAATTCCTCATCGAAGGCGAAGAAGAGGTCGGGAGTCCTAACCTGCCCGGCTTCGTGCGTTCGAACGCGGAACTCCTGGCCGCCGACGCCTGTTTGTGGGAAGGCTCGATGAAGGACGAGGCGGGGCGGCCCATGATCTTCTGCGGCACCAAGGGCATGCTCTACGTCGAGTTGCGCACTAAAGGCGCCTCCCACGACCTGCACAGCATGTACGGTGGACTCGCGCCGAACCCAGCGTGGCGGCTCGTGCAAGCTTTGAGGACCATAAAGGATGAGAACGGGGAGATCACGCTCGACGGCCTCGAAGAGCTAATAGAGCCACCCTCCAAAGAGGATCTCAAAGCGATAGAGGAGATCCCCTTCGACGAACCCGCCTTAATAGCGTCCTGGGGAGTCGAAGCCTTCGACCGCAACCTCACCGGCAAAGAGGCTCTCAAGGAGTATCTCCTCCGGCCCACGGCGAACATCGCCGGCATCCAGTCCGGCTGCACGGGACCCGGATCAAAGACCATAGTCCCCTCTGAAGCATTCGTGAAGATGGACTTCCGGCTCGTCGCGGGGCAGAGCCCGGAGCCGGTGCTGGAGCTGCTGCGCTCGCACCTGCGAAAGCGCGGTTTTGAGAACGTCGAGATCGCATACCTGAACGGTGTCGAAGCGGCCAAAACCCCGATTAGCTCGCCGGTGGTCCACACGGCCGTCGAGACGTGGAGGGAGCTCGGCGCGAGAGACGCGGTGATCTACCCGACCATCGGCGGAAGCGGGCCGACCTCGCTCGTAGCGACCGAGCTCGGCATCCCGACCATCATGACCGGGGCGTTATTGAACCCCGAAAGCCGCATCCACGCCCCTAACGAATCGGTCCAACTCGACGACTACTTCGAGTCGGTAGCCTACTTCGCCTCCTTCTTCGAGAGGTTCCAAAGTGGGGTCGGCGCATGAATAAGGAGGTGAGCAGTTTGTCGCGCCGAGCATACTTTGCAGCTTGACGGAGAGGACCTACAGCAAGGGACTGAACCTGCCGGAGCGCGTCCGACAGAGCCTGGCAGCGGCCACCTGGAGAGGCATGCAGGCGCGCATGGTCTCTATCCAGAGCCACGCATCCCTACGACCTCCAGAGGGACATGTGGTCGTCGCCGCGAAAAGAGAGGAGACGGACGCCGCTTATGGCCCGTCCAGGATAGTGCGCCGTCTAGAGTTCTACAAAACCCCCTACGGCCCCGTCGTCCGCCTCGCCTTCTCGGTCTACCCTGAGAGCGGCGAGCCCCTTAGCGCCAGCACCCTTTTGAATATTTCCCAGGTAAGCGGCGACGCCGCCCTCTCCGGTCTCGGGCGCCAGAAGACGCTGTACATACACTTCTACCACGCGACAGACGATGGGGACCTCGCCTACGCCTTCTCCAAGGAGATCCCCAACCAGAAGGAGCAGCGGGACGAGGCGAAGAAGATCTTAAAGATGGCCCGCGAAGCCTACTCCGAAACCTCCGGGGAACGTCGCGACTTCCGCCGGGCGGTAGGCCTCGCCGACAAACGATTCGAGCTGCCTGTACCTGAACCTGACGAATAGGTATAGTCTCACCGAAAAATCCTGCGTATACTGCATCAAATGCTAGAGGGGAGAACGGCGAAAGATTTCGTAGCGAAGATAAGTGAGGCTCTTGCCGTAGCCGAGCGTAAGGGCATCTACGTAACCGCCGGAGCGGGATCGTGCGACCTGGAGGCCCAGCAGTTCGCCCATCACGCCTCGGACGAAGAAGAGCCGATCCCCATGGGACGACCGCATCACCTGGAGGAGCCGCCGGGGCCGCGGGATCTCGGTCGCCACGACGGCACCTCTCGGCTATGCTACTTCCTCGACGGCGTGCAGAGCTCGCGCGAGCTCGGCCGCATAGAGATGGCCCCCATCATCGTCGCGATCGTGGCCGCCGCGATCGTCAACCGCTGCGACCGCCAGTTCTCGCGCATGCCGCTGGAGAGTCCGCCGGTCTTGGTGCAGGCCGTCATTCTGCCCCGCAGCACCGGAGAAGCAAGGGTCGAGGCGTTCTGGGAACTCCTGCTCGACGCGGGTTTCTCGGAGCTCGGCCCAGATGAGGTCCCCTCCTCCCCGCACCTGGTCCTCGACTCCGCGGAGTATATGTCCGAGGCGGACCCCTCCGACTACGTCGGGATGAGGGAGAGGGCTCGCGTGCGGGTCCGGGCGCTCCGGGAGCGGCTGGAGGGAGGTATGCTGCGCCGGTGGGAGCTGGACGACCGGACCCTGGAGGACCCCGACGCCTGGATCGCGGTGGATGGACAGCTCAGGGATATCAGGGAGTCGAATCGCCGGGCCATCGGCCTCATAAAGAGCGTGGCACGCCCGGAGTTCGTGGGCAAAGACGTGGGGATGCTGCTGGATCTGGAGCCGGGAATGCGGACGACCAGCTTCGTCCCGGACTGGCAGCTCCGTCGCGACCCGAGCGAGCAGCGGACCTCGTGGTACCTGAGGGTGTGGCCGCCGCAAAGAGGCGCGGACGCCCTGGGCTCGCTCATGCGAGTAGAGGCGCCACGCGACACGGAGCCGGACATGGTGGATGAGATCTCGCGCTGGATCCTCGCCGAGCGGGCGCCTCTAGCGAAGCCGGACCCCAGGTGGCCGGCCATGATCTACCCGATCCATTACGTAGAGAAGATCCTGAAGCCCCTCTTACAGGGCTCCGAGCGAGCTTACACCAGGCTGGAGCGACAACTGGCATCGAACGGGAGGAACTAGATGCTGCACCCAGACTACCTGGATACGGACTCCGGTCCGATCGGCCGGGTCGTGACCAGCGAGGACAACCCCGCAACCGCCCATGAGTTCTACTTCTGGACCGCCGAGACCGACGCCGCCCAGAACCTGGACATTGGGCACATCGTCGCCGCCGAGTCCGAGGACGCAACCGCCGTGGCCGTCCTCGATGACCCGAGGCGCTACTCCGACCTCCAGAGCTTCCTCGACGACTTCTACGCGTACGACGGCGACCCGGCGCTGGAGGCTCTGAGCGAGCGCGTCGAGATCCTGGTCTTCCGCGCCCGCATACTCGCTACGAAGCACCGCGACGAGCGTAAGAAGAGCAAGCGCCCGGTCCGCACCGGCCCTGTCTTCTTCGCCACGAGTGCTGCCATAGAATACGCCCTCGGCGCCGACAACTTCTCCGGCCACCGCATCCCCATGCTCCTGCATGAGAACGGCAACTATAGGAACGGCTCGCCGCAGCGCACACCCTTGTACGCGGATGCCGACTACCTGCTCGGCCCCGAGGCCGGCCACCTGAACATCACCGGTATGAGCGGCCTCTCGACCAAGACCAGCCACGCCCTCTTCACCATCTCGAGCACCTTCCAGACCGTCGAGGACAAGAAGGTCGCCGCCTTGATGTTCAACGTGAAGGGCGCGGACCTCCTCTTCCTGGACAAGCCTGTCGAGGTGGACCCGTCAGACGATCCGGAGCTGGCCGAGCGCTACGAGAAGGCCGGTCAGAAGGGCCTCCCACGGGAGGACCGCGAGATGTATGCCTCGCTGGGGCTGGAGGTCAGGCCGTTCGAGAACCTCCGCATCTTCGCGCCGCTCTCCTTCGGCAAGGACCGGGGCGAGAGGAAAGTCTATGCAGCGGACCTGCGAGCGAAGGACCTCAACACCCTGCGCCGCGCGCGCGGGGAAGACTCTTGCGTCTACCCGATCGTGTGGGACCTCGAAGACGTGCTGCCACACGCGGGGCGCATTTTCGATCAGGCAGACATGGACGACAAGTTTAAAGGCTTCGTCGAGTACCTGCGCGACCGGCAGGTCCGGACCATGAACGCCTTTCACGCGGAAGTGGACGAGGCCTTCGAATACTTCGAGGAGACCGAGAGCTCCTACTGGAACGGCCACCACCAGGCGACGGTCGCGAAGGTCCGCAACCGCTTCGGCATCCTGCCGAGCAAGTGCGCCGGGCTTCTGGTCCACGGCAGGGTCGAGTACGACGGCTCGCCGGAGGTTGACGGCCCCTTCGAGGACCACGAGATGCGCGTCGTGGACATCTCACACCTCTCCGGCGTGCCCCAGGACCTCGTCGTCACCAAGGTCATAAACAGCGTGTGGGAGATGGCCGAGCAGGGCAGACTAGGGGTGGACAAGCTCATCATCTTTATTGACGAGCTAAACAAGTACGCGCCCTCCGGATCGAGGACTTCCTCCCTCAAGGACACCCTCGTGGACATCTCCGCCCGCGGACGCCACCTGAACCTCACGCTCTTCGGGGCGCAGCAGTTCCGCAGCAAGGTGGACGACGAGGTCGTCGGCAACGCCGCCACCAGCCTCTACGGCCGCACCGGCGACGAGGAACTCACCAACTCCAGCTACCGCTCCTTCTCCTCCACCACCCGCGAGGAACTGCTACAGCTAGAGAAGGGCCGCCTCCTCCTGCGCCATGCCCACTACGCCGTCCCCGTCTTTGGCACCTTCCCGCGCCCGATGGTCCTCATGGGCAAGCAGGGCACGGACATCTTCGGCGAGCACCGCCAAGACGCCGCGACCTCTGTTCTCGCCGTGATGCGTAGGCTCATAAAAACGGGCAAACTACCGGCTATTACCGCCATCCGCAGCGACATAGATGGCGTCCCAGAGGAGCAGGTCTTCGAAGCCCTCGACGCCGTGCAGGCCGCCCACCGCACCGGCCACGGCGCCGCCGACCCCTACAAGAACTTCCGCTGGAACCTCAGCCGCGGCAACCGGCCGTTGAGGAGGCGCGAGACCTCGCAGATACTCTCCGGCCTGGACCGGATGAGAGATTAGCCGAGAGAGCACTCGGGCGCAGCCCGTTGAGCTTTGAGATAGTTGGTGAGATCACCGACGTCGAGACTATAGCGGTTGACGGCAGTATCAGGGAAGTCGCGAGGTTGCGCCGAGCTTATGGTAGAGGTAGGTGTCGGAAGCTCAAAGGCGTGGCTCGAGTGCTATTGAGCAGTGGTAGAACCCGGCTGGCCGAACTCCATTGGTACGAGCGCACGGCATCGGCAAGAGGTAAACCAAGCGGAAACGGTACCTGGACTAGAACGTGGCATAGAGAGAAGCGTATGTTAGCGGGTAATGATCCAACCCGCCAAGTTTTGGGAGCCGCGCTCCTACATGGGCTCCTTGGTTCCTCCCTCGATGAGCTACTTCACCGGATAGAAGGTCAAGAACCCGAGGTGCATGTCAACCTACACCAGGAACCAGTACGTGGCATGGTTCGGGCGGAGTGTTTGGCCCAGGAAGAGCACCAACTGCATGTGCCCTCGACTGTGAGGTACGGGTGTTTCCTTGAACAGAAGTCACACTAATATCCAATGGATGGCGTCTTGCGCAAGAACGCGTCGTCCGCGAGTTGCCTCATAAGAAAATCGGCGACGTCGGCCCGCGAGATGTAAGGTCGGCGACCGGGCTTGAGGTCCACACTCGCCCTGTAGTTGTTCGTCCATGGGCCGTTGGTAAGCAGCATCGGTCGGACGATCACCCAGTCGAGCCCACTCTCCCGGATGATCCTTTCCTGGGCCTCTTTGTCGGCGTACTCATCCCTGAGTAAGGGCGGCACGAGGGCCTTCATGAAGAAGGAGCCCACCAGGTCCGGCTTCTCTTTACTCTCACCCGCGCCCCAGGCCGTCTGGCAGACGAAGCGCCTGAGGCCATGCTCCTTCATCGCCGCGACGATGTGCCGCGCACCGACGGAGCCCGGCCCGTTCGGGTCCCCGGGCGAGTGCGGGCGCAGCGGGTTGCTCGGGCCCCCGCCCAGGACGCTGACCACCGCCTCGCTGGCGGCCACTGCCTCCCCCACCCGTCCCGGATCGAACACGTCACCCCCCATCACCGAGAGACGTTCGTGGTGTGCCGCCAGCTTGGAGGGGTTCCGGACGAACGCCGTGACCTCATTCCCCTCCGCTATCGCCCTTTCCAGGAGGCGTCGCCCCGTGGAGCCGGTCGCCCCGAAGATCGTCAACCTCACCGGTCAGCTCCTTTCGATGATGCCTGCGTCTGTCCTTCACGGAGCCCACTTCGGAGGCGAACGGGTCCTTTCCTAGTACGTCCCGGGGATGCCGTCGCGGTCCTCGCCAAGGCCCTCGTGCTCGTGATGGTAGTCCTGGTCGGGATCTCGCCTCATCCGGAAATTAACTCCCCTAAGCCGTTACGCTATACCCGGCCTCTTCTATTGCGCCCTTGAGCTCGCCGGTCGTCACCCGGTCCTCGTCGTAGGTGACCTCGACGATGCCCTCCGTGATATCCGCGTTCGAGCGCTCGACACCTTTGAGCTTGTTCAGCTCGCCCTCCACGGCGGCCTTGCAGTGGCCGCAGCTCATCTCGGGCACCTTGAACGTCGCGTCGGTCATCTGTCGTGCTCCCTTTCTAGACCCTCAAAAACCGCTCGACGGCGGCGGTCAGTTCCTCTATCTTCTCGTCGGCGTCCTCGCCCTTCTCGATGGACTCGCGGACGCAGTGCTCTACGTGGTCCTTCAAGAGGATGGCGCCGGCTTTCTCCAGGGCCGAGACTATGCTCGAGATCTGGGTGAGAACGTCCACGCAGTAGGCCTCCTCGTCCACCATCCGCTGCACGCCCCGCACCTGCCCCTCTATGCGCCTGAGGCGGTTCTGAATCTTCTCTTTGTCCTTCGCCTTGATGTAGCCGTGGGCGGCTCCGCCAACGCCCTCTGCTCTCTGTTGCACCAACGCTCCTTTCTGTACCTAAAGCTTCGTCCGTCGCAGCCGCAAGGCGTTGCCGAGCACGGTCACGCTGGAGAGCGCCATCGCCGCCGCCGCGAGCACGGGGTTCAGGAAGCCGTACTCGCCGAAGAAGGGACGCAAGAGGTCCGGCACCGCGCCACCCGCGAAGAATGGGTAGAGCACGCCCGCTGCGACCGGGATCAGCAAAACGTTGTAGGCGAAGGCCCAGAAGAGGTTCTGCTTTATGTTCCTTACTGTCGCCTTCGAGAGCATTATGGCCCGCGCCACCCCACGCACGTCCCCCGAGACGAGCGTGAGGTCTGCGGCCTCCATTGCCACATCCGTGCCGGTGCCTATCGCTACGCCGACGTCCGCCCGCGCCAGGGCCGGGGCGTCGTTGATCCCGTCGCCAACCATTGCGACGACCTTGCCCTCGGCCTGAAGCTTCTTGACCTCGCCCTCCTTGTCCTCGGGCAAGACCTCGGCGAGAACGCGGTGAATGCCGAGCTCACAAGCTACGGCGTTCGCCGTCCTGCTGTAGTCGCCGGTCAGCATGGCGACCTCGAGGCCCATCTTCTTCAGTGCCTCCACCGCCTCGCCTGCCTCCTGGCGCACCACGTCGGCGATCGCCACGAGTCCCACGGGCTCCCCGTCCACCGCGACTAGCACCGGGGTCTTGCCCGCGTTCGAGAGCTCCTCGAACCTCGGCGAGAGGCCGTTTTCGGAGATGCCGGCCTCCTCCATGAGCTTGCGATTGCCAACGAGTATGCTACTGCCGTCCACGGTCGCCCGGACACCACGGCCCGTAGGCGCGTCGAAGCCCTCGGGCTCGGCGAGGACGATGCCCCTCTCTTTAGCACCCCGCACGACGGCCTCGCCCAAGGGGTGCTCGCTGCCACGCTCCGCGGAGGCGGCCAACTTGAGGAGCTCGTCCTCCGGGAGACCGTTCGTCGCCACGACATCGGTAAGCTCGGGCTCGCCGCGCGTTAAGGTACCAGTCTTGTCGAGGACGACGGTTGTGAGCTTGTGTGCGCTTTCGAGGGCCTCGCCGCCTTTTACCAATATCCCCCTTTCAGCGCCCTTGCCGGTGCCGACCATGATCGAGGTCGGCGTCGCGAGCCCCATCGCACACGGGCAGGCGATGATGAGCACCGCGACGAAGTTCAAGAGCGCGAGGGTGAAGGCCGGCTCGGGGCCCAAAAAGAGCCACACGAAGAAGGCAATGGTCGCCAGCGCCATCACTACGGGGACGAAGACGCCGCTGATCCTGTCGGCTAGCCGCTGGATAGGAGCCTTTGTCCCCTGGGCCTCCTCGACCAGGCGCATGATCTGACTAAGAGCCGTGTCCTCGCCGACCTTCGTCGCCGTAAAGCGGAACGAGCCGGTCTTGTTGATCGTGGCCCCGATCACCTCGTCGCCCTCCCACTTCTCGACCGGCATGGACTCGCCCGTGATCGCGGCCTCGTCCACCGCCGACACACCACTTAACACCCGCCCATCTACCGGCACCTTCTCCCCAGGCCGGACCACCACCACATCCCCGACCCTTACGTCCTCCACGGGCACGTCCACTTCCTCGCCGTCTCGCACCACGCGCGCGGTCCTGGCCCGCAGCCCCGCGAGCTTCTTTATGGCTTCGTTCGTGCGTCCTTTGGCCCGCGCCTCCAGAAGCCTACCCAGAAGGATGAGCGTGACGATGAGTGATGAGGTATCGAAGTACACGTCCGCCCGCCCGGCGAAGAGCCCCGGCGCGAGCGTCGCGACTACGCTGTACAGGTACGCGGCGCTCGTCCCGACCGCGACTAGGGTGTTCATGTTGGCCTGCCCATGCTTCAAGGCCCCCCACGCCCCCTCGTAGAACCGCAACCCGGCCCAGAACTGCACCGGCGTGGCGAGCGCGAGGAGCCCGAGGTTCAGCCACCAGATCGGCACGGGCGACATAAACCCGAACATCATAGGCAAACTGCCGAAAAGGATGAGCCCCGTGAGCGCTGCGGCCCCGAGGAAGCGGCCCCGCAGCTTCTCGTACTCCCTCTCGTGGGCGTCCTCCTTAGCCTTCCCTTCCTTCCTTACCACCCCGTAGCCCGCACCTTCGACGGCGCGCTCGAGGTCTCTCGCCTCCACCACGCCCGGCAGGTACTCCACGCGCACCCTCTCGGTAGAGAGGTTGACGCTTACATCGAGGACGCCGGGCACCTTCCTCAGCGCCTTCTCGACGCGCGACACGCAACTCGCGCACGTCATCCCCGAGACTTCGAAGTTCGTCTCCCGAGCCTCCGCCCCGTATCCCGCATCCTCTACGGCCCCGATCAGTACTCCCAGATTCACGACGTCAGGGTCATACTCCACGGTCGCCTTCTCCGTCGCGAAGTTGGCGTTGGCTCCCGAAACCCCGACGGTCTTCGAGAGTGCCTTCTCGACGCGCCTCGCGCACGCGGCGCACGTCATCCCGGTGACGGGGATGGAGATCTTTCGTCCTTCGCCCATTCCTGATCTCCTAGCTTCCTCCATATTCGCCCGCATATTACCATACCCCCCCACCCTATGTAAACCTCGCTTTTCAAGCTGCTCAAGCTTTTCGTGATCCTCGGAAGGCACGCTCGATTGCGGTGATCCGGCCGGGTCGTAGATGCCGCCGAGACGGAGGATGCTCGCGGGGAAGGACCTGAGCAAGCGACGCTCGCCATCGAGCAGGCGCTTACCGGAGAAGCTCTCGGGCTCGGTGGGCGATTCCTCATCCACCCACTCGCTCCCTTTCTGGGCGTACACCTTGGTGCTGGAGACGAAAACGACTGTACGGAGGCTCTTTTGCGATTCGAGGGCCGAGATGAGGTTGCGCGCACCATCCGCGTAGGCAGCCCTGTAAGCTTCGTCAGTAGAACCGCTGGGTGAGGCGAAGGCGATGGCGTCGAGGTTCGGGGGCAGGGCGTCGGACGGTAGAAGACATGAGAGGTCTACCTGTACGGGGGTTATAGGGGAAGACAGCTTGGAGGTGTCGCGGCGGAGTCCGAGGACCGGATGAGCTTCGGCGGCGAGGAGGACGCCCAGGGCGGAACCTACGTACTCGCAGCCTGCTATAAGGACGCGCACCGGGCAAGTTATACTACGGGGTGCACGGCTCTCCGTTGACGAGGCGTCGCCGAGGGCCGTCTTTAACAGTCGAGCATTCACAAGATCCG
The DNA here is from genome assembly GCA_030776965.1 of Actinomycetota bacterium. Lineage (GTDB taxonomy): Bacteria > Actinomycetota > Rubrobacteria > Rubrobacterales > Rubrobacteraceae > Rubrobacter_F. The sequence goes on along the minus strand of JALYGT010000138.1, from coordinate 2,795 downwards.
AGAGGTGAAGCATGACGCAGGCTGAAGACGTTCGGAGGCTCAAGGAGCGCCTGTCAGGCCATCCGGGGCCGGTGCTCTCCATGTACCTGAGCGTGAACGCACGGTACCCGGAGAACCAGGGACAGGCTTATAAGGTACGCCTGAAGGATGCCCTGCAGGAGATGGAGGTGCCGGAGGATCTAGCCGGGCGCGTCAGGGAGTCGGTCGAGGAAGAGGTACGCCCGCGGGCACGGTCCCTGATCTTCTTCGTCGCCCCGGATGGCTTCTTTGAGCGCTACGACCTCCAGGTGGACCTCCCGGAGACCTTCCGTTTCGGGGAGCCGTACGTGGCGCCTCTCGTCCTGGCGGTAGACGAGCACGAGCGCTACGGGGTAGCTATCGTCGAAGCCGAGGAGTTCCGATTCTTAGTCTCCGAGCCCGTCATCATCTCCGACGAGGGGTGGGGTGCTGCGCCAGAGAGCGGCTTCTTCCGGGAGGTGGACATGAAGCCCCACGGGATGTATCCCGTAAGCGGCGGTTCGACGGACATGGACCCGGCCGGTCGCACACAGCAGACGAACCTCCGCCGCTTCTTCAAGGAGGCGGGGGAGCTGACGCGCAAGCTCCTGTTCCAGGATAACGTCCGGCACCTCATCATCGCCGGCCCCAAGGAGAGGACCGTCGTCTTCCGGGGCGAGTTGCCTCGAGAGGTAAAAGACAGGATCGTCGCCGAAGAGAATATACCCGCCGAGGCCCCGGAGAAGGGATTCTTCGACCGACTCGAGGCCGTCCACGAGCGGGCTGAGAACGAGCGCAAAGCCGACCTCATCGCCCAGGCCCGCGAGAACGGGGTTCGGGGCGTCAGGGACACCATCGAGGCCCTGCAGTTGGGACGGGTCTACCACGTCGTCTCCCTCTGGCAGATAGAGGGCGAGATCCGCTGGTGCGACCACGACGAGCTCGCTATCGCCGACATCTCGGCAGAGGAATGTCCCTTCTGCGGCCGGCAGACGAGGGTGCGGCCCCTCATTGACGTCCTCGTGGACCTCGCCGCCGCCCGGGGCGCCCGCCTCGAGTTCGTGCGCGAGCACGATGAGGTCGCCGAGACCCCCAACGAAGACATGCGCCGGGAACCCGACCCCGAAGATCCCGCCACGGTCCTGCGCCAGGAGTTCGAGGGGCTCGTAGGGCTCTTGCGTTTCTCGCTAACCGAGCCCGAGGAGCCGTAAAACGGCCTCGGCAGCGAGGCCGAGGATGAACAGGGCGCCGAAGCGGCGGTTGTACAAGAAGGCGAAGGCCACGACCCACAAGGGCCATGCGTCGGCGCGGTACTCTTTGGCATGCTGGTAGACCTAGTATCGGGGTAGACCGGCACGATAGCCTTGACGAAAGGATAGAGCGAGAAGAGCATGACGAGCATGATCGGGGTGAAGAAGCTGGTCAGGACGAGGTAGACGAGTACGTACTGCAAGACCAGCATGCCCAAGACGGAGTAGCGGGCAGACTTCTCGACTATCAGTAACGGGAGGGTGCGGATACTTTCTCTTTGTCGGCCCCGAGCTTGTCTATGTGCTTGCCGAAGATGATGGCGGTGGTCCCCAACAAGGCGTAGGGCAACTCCCGAGCACAACCTCCCAGCTCCACTCGCCGGTTAGCGTGTAGTGGCCGCCCTCGATCATCAAATGACCCCACACCACCAGCACCGCCAGAGCTCCCGGAGCCCCACGTACTTTACAGCGTGATTCATAGAAGATGGACAGGTAGAGATGGTAGTTACCATGTTCGAAGAAGTCCCGAGCATCGCTGGCTGTGACTACCGAAGATCGCCACCCCTAGCGCTTCGATGAGGGCTTCGCGGGTTCGGGATTGTGCTTGTCCCAAGACGCCTTGATCTTAGAAAGCTTCCTCAACGAGATTGAAGTCCGGTGAGTACGTGCAGAGTAGAGCAGCCTTCTTTTCGTAGATGACGACTGAGCGGGTGTGCAGATCCTCCTCCAGCAGCTTCATCCCGCTCCCGTCGAGGTTGCCCTTCTTAGCAGGTGCTTTGCCCCGGCCTCAGTGTCTTTCCTTCTTCGGCCAGCTTCACGTAACGTTTAACCGAGGTGTAGCGCCTACTCTGAAAGTGCGAGCGCCCTGCGTCTCAGATGTTCCACGCCGAACAGCACCGACGATCTTCTGCCTGAGGTCTACCGAGTACGCTTTCATCTTCAGATGTGATGCAACATCGTCCAACTCCACCGCAACACACTATAGGCCTGATACACGCTATAGGCCTGATAGCTTATTCACGAGAGACCCACGCTGGGTGGAGGACCTTTGTTAACAAACCTTTATCGAAGCGTGAGCCGGAGTTAACGTAAGCGGTTAATAACTCCTACAGCGCATTGCAGTGATGTTGCACCACCCGTCATCGACGGCACATGGGGATGCTTGCTAAGAAGACCTCCGGAGAAGATAGGGGACACCGTCAAGCACATGTTTGACTGAGCAAGGCTACCTGGGCCAACCTCATCGCAAGCCGCTATAGGGTATGACTCCTGTGCAAGTAGGAGAGCCTTAAAAGGCGGGACGGAGCGGACTGTCTCGCTCGATGGCTGCTCACTAGTAGAGTCCTGAAAACACCTTAGTGGAGGTGATGGAAGAAAGATACTGCTGTGAGGAAGCCCAATCTAGAAGCTTCAAGAAAGGAGTGTAGGTAATGGAGGAACGCACAGACAGGTTCACGGCTCTTGAGGAGAGGTTCGAAGGCTACGAGGTCTACGACCCCAACGGCGAGAAGATAGGCAAGGTAGACGACCTCTTCGTCGACGAGAACG
>JALYGT010000137.1 GCA_030776965.1 Actinomycetota bacterium | reverse complement strand
TGATGAAGGTAGTAGTACGTCCTCTCGATGATCCTCTCCTCGAGGACGGCGTGGCGAGGCTGCGCATCCAGGCGTACCCCCAGTTCCCCGAGACCCGCGACGTCGAGTTCTACTCCTCCGCCTACCGCTGGCTGGAGAGTCATCCGTTGGGGAACGAGCTGCATCGTTGGATCGCGGTGGCAGATGGGGATCAAGTGGTCGGCCACCTAGCGGCGACGCCCCAATACTACCGAATCGGTGGGCAGCGCTTTGTCGCCCACACGCCCTGCGACTACATGGTGCACTCCCGGCATGGCTTCCAGGCCCTCTCCCTGATGCGCGCGTTCTTCCGCGCCACCGACAACTGCGTCGCCTGCGACATGGTGCCCGCGGTCATTCAGGTCGAGACGCGCCTGGGGGCCGAGGTGGCGGGGCAGCTGCAGTACGCCGTGAAGCTCCTGAATGTCTCCAGACTCCCGATGCCAACGCTCCCAACGCCTGTGAGGAGGCTCCTGAACCTCAAGGATAAGGCCGTGAAGGCCCGCGGGTACGCGGGCCGCCCCGGGGCGGAGCCGCAGGACGCGGAAGAGCACGCCGCACCACCCCCGGTTCGCCCGCGCGCCCCGATCCCTAAGGCGGTAAAGGGACTCCTGAACGGGGGTCTCCGGGTGGCCGACGAGGCTTTGGGCAGCGTCTTCGGGAGCAGGCTAAGGGTCGAGAAGCTGGAGGGGTTCGACGCTTCTTTCGACGAGCTGTTCGAGAAGGTCGCGTCGAGCGTGCCCTGCGTGCCGGAGAAGGACTCGGCGTTCTTGCGCTGGCGTTACGGCCCCGGTTCTCCCCAGCATCCGGTGACGATCCTGAGCGTGAAGGAGGGGGAGAGCCTCCTCGGCTACGCCGTACTCGTGGTGACCTCAACGGGACAGGACGGCTACGTACTCGACCTAACGACGCTCCCAGGGCGCCGCGACGTGGCGCGGGCGCTCCTGCGAGAGTCGGTCCGTTACTTCCGGAGGGCTGGGGCGCAGATCGTCAGGTACAGGTTCCGAGAGTCCGCAACCACGCCCCGATCGAGCGATTTGCTGCGCATGGGCTTCTTTTACCGCAAAGGGAGAAGCAACAGCCTGCTCGTCAAGTTCGCGGAACCTAAGGCGCACGCGATGGCCAACGACATCGCCAACTGGTCGTATACCGTGGGCGATGGCGAAGGAAGTTTCTGGACGAGATAAGAGATGCGGAGAACCGTGAAAGCCAACATCGGCGAATACTCGACCATAGAGGTATACGAACCGGCGCGAGCCACCCTCTACGCGACGAGGCAGACCCGAAGCCTCGATCGGGCCGAGTGGGATAGCTGGCTCCGGGACTCGCCGGGCGGCGGTCATGTCCTGCAGAGCTACGCGTGGGGCGAGTTCAAGCGGCGCTTGGGCTGGAGGCCCATCCGGTTGGTGCTCGAGAAGGATGGTGAGGTGGTAGGGCTCGGGCAGTTCCTCGTCTACAACACCGCTCTGATTCCCGGCGCCCTTGTGTACTGCCCCAAGGGTCCCTGGCTGCCCTGGGAGAATGAGGAGGCCGTCCGTGTTTTCTTCGAGGGCGTGGTCGCTGTCGCCGAGCGAGAAGGGGCGCACACCGTAAAGATAGAACCCGAAGTCCTCGAGCAGGAGAAAAACGTGAAGGACCTGCTGGACGATATCGGTTTTCGGAAAGCCCGCTACGACCTCAACCTGAAGACTACCCTGGTCGTGGACCTCGAACCCACCGAAGAAGAGCTGCTCGCGAGGATGAAGGGCAAGACGCGCTACAACGTCCGCCTCGCGGTCAGGAAGGGCGTCGAGGTTCTCGAACCGGAGTTCGAGGAAGGCTTCGGGACTTTCTACGAGTGGATGAAGGCCACGTCGGAGCGAAAAGAAGACTATGCCCTGAGAAGGTCGCGCGATTACCTCTATGACGTGATGCGGGCGATGCACGACGCGGGCCAGGGGTATCTGTTCTGCGCCGAACACGAAGGGGAAGCTTTAGCCGGCATGTACGTCTTTACCTTCGGCGAGAAGTACTGGTACATGTACGGTGCCTCTAGCGATAAAAAGAGCAACCTCAAGCCCAACTACCTCCTGCAATGGGAGGTGATGCGCTGGGCCAAGGAGCGCGGCCTCGTGCACTATGACATGGTGGGCATACCAAAGCCAGCAGACCTAGACGAGAGCAGCTCCCTTTGGGGGGTCTACAAGTTCAAGGAAGGCTTTGGTGGGGAGATCTCGGACTCTATAGGCTGCTTCGACCTGCCGGTCAAAAAGGCGCGCGCCGCCGCATGGCACAGGTTGGAGCCAACGTATTACCGGCTGTACTACAAGCTGAAGAACAACGTCTTCTACTAGTACGCGGCGTTGACCTTCGAACGCCACTCGAGGAGGGCTTCGCGGCGCTGCTCAACCTCTTCGCCTCGTTCGTCCGCCAGGTTGTTCTTCTCTAAAGGATCCTCCGCCAAGTCGAAGAACTCGTCGGGCTGGTTGCCGTGGTGGTAGATGTACTTCTCCGTTCCTGTCAGGCTCGCCGAGCATGCTTTGTCGTGGAAACAGCTGAACATAAGGGTGCGGTCTTCGGGAATCGGATGGAGTAGCGAGTAACCTGGGTACTCTCCATCCTCTACCTCGTAGCCCAGCATCTCCAGCACGGTGGGTAGGACGTCGGTGAGGTTCGAGAGTCCCTTGACCCGCTCGCCGTTTTCGAACCATCCTGGGGCGTGGATCAGTAAAGGTACCTTGAGGCCCTCTTCCCACATGACGTCGTCGTGCTGGAACCGGCGGTGCTCTCCGAAAGCCTCGCCGTGGTCGCCGTAGATGAGGAAGATCGTGTCCTCGTACAGCCCCAGCTCCTTATACTGGTCGAAGAGGTTCTCCAAAAAGATGTCCTGATAGCGGATGCAGTTATAGTAGCGGTTTAGCTCATCACCCTCAGAGAAGTCCTCGCTCCCGTAACGGGTGGAGAGACACCTGTAGTCGTCGTGCCCCGTGCCCGTAAGGTACTCGGCCAGGAACGGTTCGTTCCCGTGCACTTTTAGCCACTCCTCGCTGGGCTCCAGCATGATGTCGTCCTCGTAGCCGAAGTAGTTCGTCTTCTCCAAGCCCTCCGTGTCCATGGTCTCAAGCGGATAGTACTCGTCGTAGCCGAAGTTCTTTACGAGACCCTCGAAGTCCTCGAACTCCTTAGTAGAGGACTGGAAGAATACGGTGCCGTACCCCTGCTCTTTCAAGAGGTCGGCCAGGCACGGGACGGGGATGCCGTCGGGGTTCGCTTCGGTGGTTGGCTGTACGAGGTGAGGGTAGACCCCACAGTTGACCGAGACGCTCGCCTTGGATGTATGGGGGACGGTGGTGTAGGCCCGCTCGGCGAGCAGGCTGTTCTTTGACAACTCGTCCAGGAAAGGCGTGGTGTCGAGATCGTTGTTGTAGGGGGTGGTGGCCTGTGCGCGGGTGGACTCCAGGTGGATCAGGACCACGTTGCGCTTCTCGGTCCCGGGCGTCTCTACGAGGCTGGCACGCGCTGCCGGATGCTCGACTGTTTGTCTGGTAACGTCTGCATCAGGAGTATTCTCACCGGAGATCACTTCCTTCGCCCCCGTCAGGATCAAGTTGACCGACGGGTCCCTCGCGAAAGATACGCTGGCTCCCGCCGAGAAATCTGTCGAACGGGCCCCGATCAGCAGCGAAAGGAAGCCGAAGCCGAACGCCAGAAGCAAGAGCCCTAGAGAGGCTATAAAGGAGGTCCCGGACGCTCCGACCGGGGAACTCTCCGGCCAGCCTCGCCACCGCGCGATGGCGCGCGTCAAGAGCAACGGACCCAGGGCCACGTAAGAGAGAGCGGCGAAGAGGAGTACCCAACCCCAGATAGTAGTCCCGTAAGCGAGAACCGGCGCGACCTCCTCGAGGTGAGGCAACCACAAGGCGACGATTCCGTAGTCGAGCGTGGTGCCGGTCTCCCGGAAGTACTGGTAAGCAGACGTGGTCACGATAACCACTAGCATCGTTGCCACATGGAAGAGGACGACCACGACCCGGCGCAAGAGCCCCTGGCGCGCCGCGGCGAAGAGCCCGATCCAGAGCAACGAGTAACCCAGGTTGAAGAACACCGCCGAGCGCACCAAGTCGAAGTTCGGAGAGAGCCCGGGTACGAAGGCTATGTTCGAGGCTTTCAGAGAAAGGTTGTAGACGATAAGGGGGACGAGGAGGCCGAGCAAGTAAACCCAGTCCCGGCGGCTAGGGAGCACACCCGAGAGATTTGAAGCGTCTGACCTGTCTTTCCCCAGCGCCACGGATGGCGAGTTTAACAGAACTTACAGACTGTTTAGACTCATAGAGCGCAATTCAAGGAATCGACCGCGTCGCTGCGGAGGGTGGATCCGGCCCTCAATGCAGGTGGTAACCTTCATCCTTAAGGAGGGTCAATGGAAATCGTAGATATCACTCAGGTCGTGAGCTCGAAGATGGTGAAGTGGCCGGACGAAACAGACCCACCATCACAAAAATTCCTCACCCACACTGATCGAGGCGATCCAAACACCGTTAGCGAGTGGAAGATGAGTTCTCATACCGGCACCCACATGGACGCCCAGATGCACTTCATCCCCGACGGATGGGGGATGGATGATTTGGATCTCTCGCGTAGCGTGGGGTCGTGCCGAGTCGTGGACCTTGGCCACGTTCAAGGGCACATAAGCCGGGCCGACCTGGAAGCAGAGGAGGTCGCGGGGCAGGCCCGCCTGCTCTTCAAGACCCGCAACTCGAACCTGGGGCTCATGCAGCGGGAGGAGTTCGAGGAGGGTTACGTCGCCATCTCCGAGGACGCGGCGGAGTACCTGGTCGAGATCGGGGTCGAAACCGTCGGGGTGGACTACCTCTCAGTCGAGCCCTTTGAGGACACTGAGTTCCACACCCACCACACCCTGCTCGGAGCGGACGTGGTAATCCTGGAGGGGCTGGTGTTGGCGGACGTGGAACCTGGAGAGTACTTCCTGGTCTGCCTACCCTTGAAGCTCGGGGGCTCCGATGGCTCTCCGGCGCGAGCGATACTTATACGAAATCTTTAAGAACAGAGGCCAACTGGTGAAGGCCGACGGAAAGAAGCGCCGCGCGGTGTACAATGCCCTTGGGGTCACCGTCTGGCCTGCGAAAGCCAAGGGAGATCCGCTCAAGATAGTGTTCAGCGCACTAGGAGGCGAAGAGGTTTGTCACGGGGACGCAACGTCAACAAGATGATGCAGCAGGTCCAGAAGATGCAGCAGGAGATGCAGCAGGCGCAAGAAGAGCTGGCCCGCGAGACCGTCACGGCTTCGGCCGGCGGCGGGGCGGTAAAGGCGACGATGACGGGTGGTTTGGAGCTCGTCTCCGTCGAGATCGACCCGGAAGTCGTGGACCCTGAAGACGTCGAGATGTTGCAGGACATGGTGCTCGCGGTGGTCAACGAGGCCTTGACGA
>JALYGT010000136.1 GCA_030776965.1 Actinomycetota bacterium | reverse complement strand
ATGCGGTTATCCGTGAAGCACCAGAGGTTCTTCTCGAGCCTGTAGTCTAGCTCTCGCTCCCACTTGCGCCTCAGGAACGCCACGATCTCCTCACGCCCCTCGAAGAACTCGTCGCGGTTGCGCCACTTTGAGTCCGGCGTGTACGCCAGCGCGACCTTCTCGGGGTCACGGGTGTTCCAGCCGTCCTGGGCTGCCTTGACCTTCTGCCTCGCAGTCTCCTCGTTGAACGGAGGCACCGGAGCCCTAACCTCCTGATTCTGGCCGCTCTGCTGCATACGTTGATTCTCCTTTCAGCCTCTATGGTCGAACGTTTATCTTACCCCGCACTCACTCCTCTCTCAGCGGGGGTTTCCACTCTACGCCATTAGCGTTGTCAGCGAGATTATCGGAGGGGAACGTCTGCCTCTCAACGCAAACTACGCTTTGAGTCGGTAGCCCGTCTTGAAGATCCACCACACCGTCGTTAGGCATACGAGCAGGAAGCAGATCGTCATGGCCAGGCTCACGCCGACGCTCACGTCGGCGATCCCATAGAAGCTCCAGCGGAAGCCGCTGATCAGGTAGACGACAGGGTTGAAAAGCGTGACCGTCTGCCAGAACGGCGGCAACATGTCGACGGAGTAAAAACTACCGCCAAGGAAGACCAGGGGCGTTATGACGAGAAATGGTACGAGCTGTAGCTTCTCGAAGCCATCGGCCCAGATACCCAGGATGAAGCCGAAGAGGCAGAAGGTCATGGCCGTGAGCACGAGGAACGTGATCATCCACAGCGGATGCGCGATCTCGAGCGGTACGAACAGGCCCGACGTGGCCAGAATGATCAGGGCCAAGATGATCGACTTGGTTGCGGCTGCTCCGACGTAGCTGATGACGATCTCAAGAGAGGAAACGGGAGCCGACAGGAGCTCATATATCGTACCCATGAACTTGGGGAAAAAGATGCCAAACGACGCGTTGGAGATGCTCTGCGTCAGCAGCGACAGCATGATCAGCCCGGGCACGATGAAGGAGCCGTAGCTGACCCCCTCAATATCGGTGATGCGCGAGCCTATCGCCGCGCCGAAGACGACGAAGTACAGGGACGTCGAGATCACGGGCGAGACGATGCTCTGCAGCAGCGTACGCCAAGTCCTCGCCATCTCGAATTTGTAGATCGCGCGGATCGCGTGAAAGTTCATTCGCTCTTCTTCACCAGATCGACGAAGATCTCTTCCAGCGAGCTTTGTTTCGTTTGCAGATCATTGAACTTGATGCCCGCTCCGTTGAGGTCTGCGAGCAAAGCGGTGATGCCAGTGCGCTCGGTTTTCGTATCGTAGGTGTAGATCAACTCGCTACCATCTGCCGCAAGTTCCAGTTGATAACCAGCAAGCTCGCTCGGAACCTGGTTGAGCTTGCTGTGAAGCTGTAGCGTCAACCGCTTCTTGCCGAGCTTGCGCATGAGGTCGGCTTTCTCATCGACCAGGACGATTTCACCGTTGCTGATCACCCCGATCCGGTCGGCCATCTCTTCGGCCTCGACGATATAATGGGTGGTCAGGATGATGGTCACCCCGGTTGCGCGCATCCTGCGTACCATCTGCCACATTTCCCGTCTCAACTCGACATCGACGCCCGCCGTCGGCTCGTCGAGGAACAGAATTTGCGGTTCGTGCGAGAGGGCCTTGGCGATCATAACCCGGCGCTTCATGCCGCCGGAAAGCGTCATGATCTTGCTATCCCTTCTATCCCACAGGGCCAGGTCTCTGAGAACTTTCTCGATGTAACCGGGGTCCGGCGGTTTACCGAAGAGCCCTCGGCTGAAGGTGACGGTGGCCCAGACGGTTTCGAACGCATCGGTCGTGAGCTCTTGCGGGACGAGACCGATCAAGGATCGGGCCTTACGGTATTCGAAGACGATGTCGTGGCCCTCGGCCAGAACAACGCCTTTGCTCGGGTTTACGATCCCGCAGATAATGTTGATCAGCGTCGTCTTTCCGGCACCGTTCGGACCCAACAGGGCAAAAATCTCCCCGCGGCGGATGTCCAGGTTGACGTTCTTGAGCGCCCGGAAGCCGGAAGGGTAGGTCTTCGAGACGTTGGATATGGAAATACTGGGCTGCAAGGTCAGGCGGCCAATTTAGCGGAGATCCGCGCGGTGCTCGAATCGGTGTGCTGTTCGAGGTCATCTCCTACGCTCTCCGATGCGAGGTAGACGATGCGGCGTACGTGCTTCGCGACCGCATCCACGAACGCGGGCACAGCGTCGGCCGCAAAGACAGACCAGACTAGGAAGACGGGCTCGACCCCGTCCAGGCACGCGTCTAGGGTGTCAGGGATGGATAGGTCCTCGTGCACGACGTCTATGTCGCCTGGCAAGCCGGCGGAGTGGAGGTTGCGGACAAACCCACGGACAGCGGCGCCCGTGTCCAGTATCTGGGATATGACGTGTCGACCGACATTGTTGGTCGTCCCGGTAAAGAGAATCATGCTTTTCGTCTCCTCTCAGCGGAGGCGCTTGCGCGCTCATAATGTATGCGGAAGCGTTCCACGACCTCGGGCACGTCTTCCAGCTCCCGAATATGGTAGCTCACGACGCTCGCAAATCCATCCCCGTGCGGCTTCACTCGTCCATCGGAGATCAACTCGTCGTGGATCTACCTCGGGACCGTGAGGTCTGCCACGCCGTCAAGCTACCCGTGCCCGAGCGCCCTACGGCCGAACCTGTAGACGGTGGATGGCGAAACGCAAAACCTGCCCTGGCCCGGGCCGCCCCTTACTGCCTCCTTGTTGGCGCCGGGCCAGCCAAGAACCTCACTCTCGACCATCGTCAGTAGTTCGTCGTTAATTTGGTTACTCCTCTCGAGAACTTTGCGGTTTCGTTGGTGAGCCTGCAACTTGCCCCTGTGCCGAGGCTCCTTCTTTGGGCCTGCCTCATGCGCCTTCATGGTGCTGCAGGAAAGGCATTCACGCATCGTGCGGGGGGACGGTTTTCAACCTGAACCTTCGTACAGGTTGAACTTCGCCAAACCCCACGGTGGGCAGCCGCTGGATGTGGGCCGTACCAACGCCCCGCGACGTTGCTACTTCACTTCCGGTCGGGCGAAGATAGAGACCTGTTTGCTATACTCGGGCCGTAGCTCCGGGGCAGTTGCGCCTGGCATTCGGGTCGGAGGAGGACTGGCTCTGCATGATCGTCTAACCCGACAACGCCGGTGGCAGGGCCGCTGGCGAGGAACCGGTGGCCACCGACGATGAAAGGAGCCCTATGCCCGGAATTGTGGACCTAGTGCAGCAGCACGAGTCCCCCGGTGAGCGTCAGACGAAGATCGTCGACGTGCTGGTGGGCGCGTTCTCCGAGCTCATGGCCGCGGACCCCGATGCGTTTCGGAACAAATTCCGGAAGATGGCCGCTGGCCCGTTCGCTTTCTATCGCGGCAGCGCGCCTCTGTTCTACACGGACATGGAGGGTGAGGAGGACCGTTGGGCGAACGATCGCACTAGCCGCGTCTGGATCCAAGGTGACCTGCACGCGGAGAACTTCGGCACCTACATGGCTGGCGACGGGGTGTTCGTTTTCGACGTGAACGACTTCGACGAGGCTTACCTCGGTCACTTCACCTGGGACATCAAGCGGATGGTCGCGAGCGTGGCCCTGCTGGGGTGGATGAAGGCTATCTCGGACGCCGACATCGCGTGGCTGATCGAGACGTACGTCCGAGCCTACTTGCAGCAGGTGCGTTACTTCGTCGACAGCGACCGCGACCATGCGTACTCGCTGCGGCTGGATACCAGCGACGGCGATGTCCGAAAGATGTTGCTGCAGACCCGGCTGAACACGCGCGTCGACCTGCTCGACAAGACGACCCTGATCGACGAGAGTTTAGACCGACGGTTCCGGCGCGGTCCCGGCGTCCGTGAGCTCGACGATGCCGAACAGGCCAGGGTGCAGACCGCCTACGAGGCGTACCTGGAGACGATCCCCGAGGCGAAGCGCTTCAGGAGCCTGACTTACCAGGTGAAGGACATCGTCGGTCGCAAGGGCTTTGGCATCGGCTCGGCCGGGCTTCCCGCATACAACGTTCTGGTGGAGGGCCCGACCCAGGCGCTGGAGAACGACGTGGTGCTGTCGATGAAGCAGGGCAACGTCGCAGCGCCCAGCCGGATCGTGCACGACGAGCGCATCGAGCGCTACTTCAAGCACCACGGGCACCGTACGGCGGTCTCGCAGCGGGCGCTGCAGGCCCACGCCGACCCGTGGCTCGGCTACACCGAGATGGACGGGGTCGGGTTCGTCGTCTCCGAGCTCTCGCCTTATGTCGAGGACCTAAACTGGTCAGATCTCACCGAGCCCGAGGAGATTGCGCCGGTGCTGGACTACCTAGGTCGGGCGACCGCCAAAGTGCACTGTGTCGCCGACGAGGACTCCGATTCGACAATCGTCGAGTTCCAGACCGAGGATGTGATCGTCGAGGCGGTAGGTGGCGATGAGGAGGAGTTCGTCAAGGAGATGGTGGACTTCGGCACGGGCTACTCTGAGATTGCTCGCGACGACCATCGGCTGTTCGTCGATGCGTTCCGCAACGGCCAGATCCCGGGGCTGTAGAGCTGATGACACGCCCCTGCGCTCGACGAGGCGCAGCGTGGAACGGGAGAATCGGTGGTCTGGTAATTGACGCTCTTGCATGATCTCTGACTGACGCGTGCTTTCTTGCAAGGTGCTGTACAGAATTATCCGTCCGGTAGCAGGTCCCCGTGCCCCACCACGCCCGTTTGGCGGTAGAATCTGTCCTATGAAGGGCGCAGCCCTCATAGTGAACGCGCGCTCGCGCACCGGAGAGAAGGCTTTCGAGAAGGCCTCGAAGCTCCTTGAGGATTTGGGCGTGCATGTAGGGGTGCGCTACGCTTTAAGCGATCCGTCCCGCCTCCCGGAGACGGTCCGGGAGGCCGTCTCAGAGGGTCACGACCCTGTTATCCTTGGCGGCGGGGACGGCTCAGTCTCCTCGACGGTGGACTTCCTCGCCCACCACCACTGCACTTTAGGCCTCTTGCCTATGGGCACCGCCAACGACTTCGCGCGGACACTAGAGATACCTTCTGACCTTGAGGCGGCCTGCGAGACGATCGCGCGCGGCAAGGTCGTGGACGCGGACCTGGGCCTAGCGGGGGACAACTTCTACGTTAACGTGGCCTCGGTAGGCTTGAGCGTCGAGGTCACCCGCACCCTCTCGCCCCAGCTAAAGAAGAGCATAGGTCCCCTAGCCTACCCCGTGGCCACCCTGAGGGCCTTCTTCAGGCACGAACCCTTCGCCGCCCAGCTCTCTTTCCCCGACGGGGATTACGAGACGACCGAGTACGAGCGCCTGTTACAGGTCGCCGTCGGCAACGGCCGGTTCTACGGCGGGGGGATGATAGTCGCCCCGGACTCCGGCATAGACGACAGACAGCTAGACGTCTACGCCATAAGGCTCGGGCGCAGGCGGGATCTCGTCGGCGTTGCCCGGTACTTGAGGAGCGGCGATTTCGTAAAGAACGAGAGCGTGGACCACTTCCGCACCCGGCGCATACTCCTCACGACGGAACCCGCGCTCGCGGTGAACGTGGACGGCGAGCTCGTCGCCCATACGCCCCAGGAATTCTCCGTCGCCGAGAACGCCCTACGCGTGTTCGTCCCAGAAGGCTCCACCGCCGCCCGGCAGGACAGCTAAGACTATTCCGCCTTCTTCTTCTCCGCGCCCTGCCGGTTGACCAGGTAGATGCCCGAGACGACGAGCGCGGCGCCGACCAGGAGCGTCGGGCTCATAGTCTCGTCCAAGAACAGCGCCCCCAAAAGGACCGAGACGAGCGGCACGAAGAACACGTAGGCCGCGACCCGGCTCGCCTCGCCCGCCCTCACGAGCCCGAGCCAGAGCACCCACGCGAGCGCCGTCCCTATAAACGCCGTATACAGCAAGCTCGCGACGAAGGGCCCGTTCCATGAGATGGCCGAGAAAGGCTCCAGCACGAGCCCCAAGCCGGTGAGGAGCACTCCTCCGAAAAAGAACGGCATCGCGACCGCCCACAGGGTCGAGAGCCTCTCGCCGTACTTCTTGAAATACACTGTCCCGAAGGCCCACCCTAGCGCCGAGATCGCCCCGAACGCGACTCCCGAGGGGCTCCCCAAGCCGGCCCCGTAGAGGCTGCCCGCGCTCACCCCCGCGACGCCAAAGAAGCCCAGGACGAGGCCGACCACCTTCGAGGTCGAGAGCGCCTCGCCAAGGATCAGGAAAGACAAGAGGCCCACGAGGATAGGCTGTAGGTAGATCACGACCGCCGCCGACCCCGATGGCATGTACAGGATCGTTAAGGTCTGTAACCCCATAAAGAGCACCACGTTGAACGCCGCGAGCAAGAGGTAAACTGTCCAGTCGCGCCACAAGTTAGCCTTCCCGCCCCACACGAGCGCCACGAGCGTCATCGCCAAGCCGCAAAGGAGCATGCGCATCCCGGCGAACAAGACCGGCGGGGTATACCCCAAGCCCACCTTTATCACCGTGAACGTCGACCCCCAGAACACCACCAACAACACGAACGCCAGGGCCGCGTAACGACGATCCGCGAGCACCAGGAATAACCTCCATAACGCCTTCGCCAAGCACCGATGGACCCGCACAGCTTACTACGCGAGCGGTCGACGAACAGGACCAGGCTGCTCTCAGGCGGTCACCGAACACCGACCCGGATCGGGAATCTGTTTTAGTTCGACGATCTTTGTTAAGATTTGCTGAAGGCGTTGAAGATTACCCGGATTGGCACGATAATGGTGCCCCGCGGGTTGGTGAATGCCGAAGTTCAGGGTTGGGTGAGCCGGCACAGTTGGAGGGACGGACGGCGTGAAAGAGATGTATAAGAATACTAGAGAGCCGCGCGCCGGTCGGAAGCGCGACCGCAAGGCTGCCAAGACGAAGAATCGGTATACCACCAGGAGGAGGCGCAATCGAAGGAACGCGCGCCTCGTGTTGATCGTGGGCGCCCTGCTGGCCTTGGTGGTCGCCGTGGACTACCTGGCCAACGAGGGTGAGATACTCCAAGGAGTCCGCCTCGGTGGGACGGAAGAGAGCGGGGAAACGGAGACCGCCGCTTCCGACCAGGAGGCCGTCGAGGAAGGAGGGGCCGCCGGGGAAGGGGCGGTCGTCGAAGATCCCGCACCCACGATTCTTTTAGGAGAGTATTTCACCGACTACGCCTGGGATCCAGACCCGGGCAGGCAAGCCAACCTGAGGATGGCTTCCCAGGCCATCGACGAAACCTTGCTCGCGCCCGGGGAGGAGTTCTCGGCCTTGGAGGTGCTGGGGCCGCTGGACTACGAGCCCGCAAAGGTCTTCACCGACGGCGGCGTCGCCTACGAAGAAGGAGGAGGCTTGTGTCAGATCTCCTCGACCCTGTACATGGCGGCCAACTACGCGGGCCTGGAGATCACGGACCGCAACCCGCACTACGCCGAGCTGCCCTACATCCGGCCCGGCTTCGACGCGACGGTGTGGTTCGGCACCAACGGGTGGGGCGCCCTAGACATGAGGTTCAGGAACAACACCGACGGGAACATCATGATCAGGGAGTTCGTCAACTCGGATGGCTTCCTCATCGCCCAGATCTACGGTGAGCAACCCGCCGACAAGGTCGTGAGCATGGACTCCGAAAAGGTCGAGGAGGACATCAACAAGGGGATTAAGTGGGCTACCTACAAGCGGGTGGTGAACAGCGACGGGAAGGTCGTCGAAGACGGCCTCTTGTTCGAGACTATATACAGCTACAACCCGCCCACCCCCCCGGAGCTGAAGCACGAGACCCACGAGCCGCGGGGTTCCGGTTGGGTGGACATGGGCAACACCACCAACTGGAACGATAAGAATCAACCGACAGATTAGCGGTTCGCCCCGAGAGGTTCGTCGGATGGTTGATCGCTAACTGCTGGTAGCTATTTCGGGGACCCCCAGGTCTATGTAGGCGACCTCGTCGGAGGCGAACCGGCCCTCTCTTACCTGGAGCCTGAAACTGGAAGCGTCTGGCTCCACTGAATAGATGACCCTTCCGTACTTCGTCTCGCCGGGCCCTACCGGACCGGCGAACATGTTCCTCTCCGGCTCGATATGCCTGAAATTCCTTTCGACGTCCGCCTCGTACTCGCGCCCCTGGTCGTCCAGGAGGGTCACGAACGGGGTGGCGAGCGTGATGTCCTGATTAGAGTTGTTCACGAAAGTGACGTCCGTATAGACGAAGTTCCCCTCTTCGTTGCCGAGGTCCGAGACGAGTATCTCCGTCTGCCTGACGTCGGTCACGGTCCACTGGACGTCTCCCACGGTGACGGGTTCCCCGACGGAGGCCTCGGTGTCCTCCGTGGTTTCCTCTGCAGGTTCCGTCGTCTGCTCCGTTACGGTCCCTTGCTCGTCTGCTTCATCTGCCGAGGAAGCGGCCTCCTCTTCTCCCCCGCATCCGCCAACGAACGCGGCGAGGATAACGAGAAACACCGCCGCGAGCTTCTTCTGTCTCACGCCCCTCCTTCGGAATCGTAGCAAGCCAAGCTGCGATTATAACCGGGCTCCGGTCCGTGCTTCCCCTATCTTGGCATAAGAGACGGCTCGTTCGGGCAAGTCTAGGCTTTAGTATGACGCGCTTTCGCCAGAACGACGGGTAAACTGATGACCACCGTGGCGCTGACTGGCGACGTGATGCTCGGGCGCGGGGTCAACGAGGAGCTCCGCGCCGCAAGCCCCGAGCGGTTGTGGGGCGACGTGTTGCCGCTGATGAGCTCAGCAGACCTACGCATCGTCAACCTCGAGTGCGCCCTCACCGACCACGAGCAGCAATGGTCGCGCACCCCCAAAGTCTTCCACTTTCGCGCCGACCCTTCCGCCATCGAGGTCCTTCGCGTGGCCCGTATAGACGGCTGCTCGCTGGCCAACAATCACACGCTGGACTTCGAGGAGCAAGGTCTCCTCGACACCCTGAAACACCTGGAGGCAGCCAACATTAGGTACGCGGGGGCCGGCCGAGACCGGGAGGAGGCCGCACGACCGGCACTCCTGGGTCCCAGCCGAACGATACGGGTAGCACTGCTGGCCTTCACGGACAACGAGCCACCCTTTGCCGCCGGTCCGGAGCGCCCGGGGACCAACTACCTGCCGGTGTCTCTGGAGCCGGAAGTACTCGACGAGGCACAAGCGGCGATCGAGAGCGCGAGAGAGGCGGGGGCGGAGACCATCGTGTTCTCCAACCACTGGGGTCCGAATATGGTGCGGCGGCCCAGCGCTCTCTTTCGACGCTTCGCCCGCGCCATTATAGATAGGGGAGCGGACATCTACTACGGGCACAGCGCGCACGTCTTTCAGGGGATGGAGATCTACCGCGGCAAGCCGATCCTGTACGACACGGGCGACTTCTTGGACGATTACGCGGTGCATCCGAGCCTGCGAAACGACTGGTCCTTCTTGTTCAAGGTCTCCTTGGAAGGGAGCGTGCTCGGGCACCTGGAGCTTTTCCCGGTCACCCTACCCTACGCCCGGGTCGAGCTCGCCAAAGGCGGCGAAAAGGAAGCCATCATGGACCGGATGGAAGAGCTGTCCGCCGAGATGGGCACCGCGTTCGTCCGCCGCGAAGACCGGCTGGTCTTCGAGCACGGCTAGCCTCTACCACTGCTTCGCGCTCTCCGGCTAGAAGGTGACCACCTTGTCGGCCTCCGCGCAAAGCTGCGCCACGTCGGGCGGGCCCGCCCACGTACCGCTTACGGCCGCCAGGCTCTCTTATACGGGACCTCGTGCTCCCGCAGCTTCCCCCCAACAGCTCGCGCATCGGGGGCACGCCCACGCCCTTCACCTCTTGAGCGTTATCGTCTATCATCAGGTCCGTCCGGTTCCCCGCGAGGAGCACAGAGACCTCCTACCCGACCTCCGAAGAACCGTTGGCCGCGATGTGCAGCGGGACCGAGGCCAGGGTGGCGTCGTCCGTCCCCTTGGTGACTATGTACAGCATACTCATAACGTCCCTCCTTGCGAGCCTCCTTCGCCCAGGCTATGAAGACAGTTCCCACCTTACAGCGCACATCGGGGCGAACAATGGTCTTTGTCTCCCTTGCATGCTCTATAATCACTTGCGATGCATGCGGCGATTTTGGACTCTGTGGGCGAGCCCTTGCGCGTCGCCGACGTTCGGGGGCCCGCGCCGGAGGCAGGGCAGGTTCTCGTCCGCGTCCGTGCCTGCGGCGTGTGTCGGACCGACCTTCACGTGGTCGACGGGGAGCTAGAAGGTCCCAAACTGCCCCTTATCCCGGGGCACCAGATAGTGGGCACGGTAGAGGAGACCGGCGAGCGCGTCGAACGATTCGCGGCGGGGGATCGGGTAGGCGTGCCCTGGCTCGGTTGGACCTGCGGCAGGTGTCGCTACTGCCTTGAAGGCCGGGAGAACCTGTGCGACGATGCCCGGTTCACGGGATATCAGCTCGACGGCGGGTACGCCGAGTACGCCGTGGCCGATGAGCGATTCTGCTTCCCCATCCCCGGCGGATACCCGGACCTCTTAGAGGCGGCGCCGCTCCTCTGCGCTGGGCTCATCGGCTACCGATCGCTCCGCATGACGGGCGACGCGGAGACGGTCGGGCTGTACGGGTTCGGCGCCGCCGCCCACCTCGTGACTCAGGTTGCCCGCCACCAGGGCCGACAAGTCTTCGCGTTCACCAGGGACGGCGACGCGGAGGCCCAAAGCTTTGCCCAGGGCATGGGAGCAGCCTGGGCCGGCGATTCGTCGCAACCACCCCCCGAAGAGCTGGACGCGGCGATCGTCTTCGCGCCCGTGGGAGAGCTGGTCCCGACCGCTCTTAGGGCCGTCGCCAAGGGCGGCGTGGTCGTCTGCGGCGGTATCCACATGAGCGAGATCCCCTCGTTCCCCTACGAGCTCCTCTGGGGCGAGCGCGTCGTACGCTCGGTGGCCAACCTGACCCGCAAAGACGGGGAAGAGTTCCTCACCCTGGCCCCCAAAGTCCCGATTCGCACAAAGGCCGTGCCCTTCCCACTTGAAAGGGCAAACGAAGCGTTGAGCTCTTTACGCGGCGGTAGGCTTAGCGGTGCGGCCGTAATAGTAGTCGGCGAGGTCGCATGATCTGAGAACCGAGGAGGAGATACCGATGGACACACACATCCCCTGCCCGCTGTGCCGACAGGACAACCCGTCGGAGAACCGCTTCTGCGGGCGTTGCGGCGCCTCGCTGACGAGTAGCGAACAACTCGCCCTCCGCCAAGAGAACAGCCCGACCATAGTGGATCGTAGCTTGCCCGCGAGGTTTGGGCCTGCCGGCAAAGCATTGGCGCTAGGCCTGGCAGCCTTAGCGGCTGAGGCTAGTCTGGCTTGGCTGCGGCGCCGGAACGAACGATTCAATCAGCGTTCGCCATTAAACGACCGGAGCGCCGAACTCGCGGTCCCTGAGTACTTCCTTAGCCAGAGTTTGGAGGAAGTGTTCGTCCAGCTGCAAGAAGGTGGCTCCCGGGATCGTATCTTCGCGCGGCGGGTGGTTCGATCCTCCAACATCGCGAGACCCGCCGATCGGAGCAGCAGGTAGGACACTCCACCGCGTCCCATCACCTGCTTTGGGAACCGGCTTTCCTCATGGTGTTAGGTGACCTCGCGTAAGCGCCCGGTCTCGACCTCGTAGATAAACCCGCGCACGCTGTCCTTGCGCAGGATGAACGGGCTAGCCTAGATACGAGCGATGGACTGGCACACGTCCTCTTCCAGGTCAGAGAAGGACTCCATAGGGAAATGCGGTTTTATGCCGACGTCATCTTGAATCTGCTGCTTGAGCTCGTCGTCGGTAAACGTCAGCATTCCACAACCTGTGTGGTGAATCAAGATGATCTCGCGCGTGCCAAGCAGACGCTGAGAGATTGCCAGGGAGCGGATCTCATCGTCCGTTATCACCCCGCCCGCCTTGCGGATCACGTGCGCGTTCGCCCTCTTGAAGTCCTAGCATCCCGTAGACGTTGAGGCGCGCGCCCATACAGGCGACCACAGCTACATCCTTGCCTGGGGACAGCGGCAGGTCGCCCTTGTCGAATGACTCCGCGTACCTCTCGTTGTTCTGTAGCAGATCGTCGGTGACGCTCATGCCTTACGCCCTCCTTGTCCAGAACTCTACCTGGTACGATCGCGTGCCGCGACCAGGATGTCATAGACCGTATCGGTTTCCGGGAGGCTAATTCTTTCCGGGCTGCCAGCGCCCGCCCTCCTACCGGTCCGCGAGTTGGTAGAGGGCATCGACGGCGATCTGGGCCGTCAACTCCGTCCCTATCAGGAGCGCCGCCTCGTCGAGGTCGAACCGCGAATCATGGAGCCTCTTTCGTTCTTCGGCGTTCGGGTTCGTCGTGCCGAGCCAGTAGTAGGCCCCGGGTTACTCGAGCACACACCGGCTGAAGTCCTCACCCCCGAGGGAAGGATCGACCTCCGGCGTCGCTTCGGTACCGAGCAACTCCTGCGCCGTCTGGCGGACGTGCTCGGTCCATTCTGGCGTGTTGATCGTGGCGGGGTAACCGTCCCAGTACCGGATGCGCGCCGTGGCCCCCACCGACGTGGCGATACCCTCGACGACGGAATAGAAACGGCCCTTGATCTCCTCTTTAGTCTCCGGCCGGAAGGTGCGGATCGTGCCTTCCAGCCGCACCTCTTTGGCGATGGCGTTGTAGCGGTGGCCGCCCTCGATCCTCCCGATCGTCAGGACCGCCGAGCGGAGCGGGCTCACGTTGCGGCTGACTATGCTCTGCAAGCCGTTGATCACCTGGTTCGCCGCTACGATAGTGTCCGTCGCCTGGTGGGGGCTGCTGGCATGACCGCCGGTTCCTTCGACTACCACCTCGAAGCGGTCGGAGTTCCCCGTCATCTCCTTCTGGCGAACCCCGATCTGGCCCACGGGAAGGCTGGGCCGCACGTGCTGGGCAAATACGGCATCCGGCTCACGCTCCCGGAACACGCCATCGTCCATCATCGGTCGCGCCCCGCCGGTCGGTGACGCCTCCTCCGCCGGCTGGAAGACGAGGAGCACACGACCGGGCAACTCGTCTTTCACCTCGTTCAATAAACAGCCTGCCCCGACCGGCATCGCCGCGTGCGCGTCGTGCCCGCAGGCGTGCATGACCCCCTCGTTCTCGGAGACGAAACCGTGATCGTTCTTCTCCTCGATGGGGAGCGCGTCGATGTCGGCTCTCAAGGCCACCGTGTTCCCCGGCCTACCTCCCTCCACGAAGCCGAGCACGCCCGTCCCAGCGTAACCTGCCTCGTAAGGAAAGCCGTTCTCTTCCAGCTTCCGTCGTATCGTCTTCGAGGTCTCGTGTTCTTCCCCGCTCAACTCGGGATACCGGTGGAGGTGGTGCCGCAAGGAGACGAGGTCTTTCTCGTACCGGCCACCCTTCCCCTTTAGAAGGCCTACTGTGTTTCGACACGCTTCTCCTCATGCCCCTGCGAAGACTCGACCAGGTCCCGCAGGTCGTCTAGGCCGGGACGGACGACGCCGACCTCGGTGACGATGACCGAGACAAGGCCCGCCGGCGTGACGTCAAACGCCGGGTTGTACGCCTGCGTGTCCTGCGGGGCC
>JALYGT010000135.1 GCA_030776965.1 Actinomycetota bacterium | reverse complement strand
CGAGAGCCCTGAGTGCAGCGTCGCCGCCCCCTCGACCGCGCTCTGCAAGAGCGAGTCGACCTGGTCTTTCATCAGCGAGATCAAGGGCGAGACGATCACCGTCAAGCCCTCCTTCATGAGGGCCGGTACCTGATAGCACAGGCTCTTCCCTCCCCCTGTCGGCATCACGGCCAGGGTGTCCCGTCCGTCGAGGACGGCCCGGATCGCCTCCTCCTGCCCGGGCCGGAAGGAGTCGAAGCCGAAGATCTCTTTCAAGACGGTGAGCGGCACGAACGTATTTATAAGCCCTCGTCGGTCAGCTTTCAGTCACCAGCTTCTATTCTAGCCGAGGGCCCTGGATCTACTCTTCTTCCGGTTGAAGCGTGAACCTGGGGATGGGCTTGAGGCGTCGGATCTGGCCGGCAGGCCGATCGTCGGGCTGCTCGGTCGAGCCTTCTTCCTCGGGCGGGCCAACTTCTGCGGCATCGAGCAGGTTGTCCATGGCCCGGCGGATGTCGGCGCACGTCTTTTGGTAGGCGAGCCGGAAGCCGACGCCGGGTGCGGCGAGGGCGGGCACGACCCCGAGGAAGTAGAGCCAGTCGTAGACCCCGGCAATCGCCAAGGGGAGGGCAAGCGTGGCGCCCAGGATGCCGCCCAAAGAGAGATACTCCCCGCGCTGGTTCGAGACGTCGGCGGTGAGGTTGGTCCCGCTTCTCCCGTAGCCCACGTCCTCGACCTTGAGCTCCACGGAGCGAGCCTTCAAGAGCGCGCGCTGCCCCGAGAAATCTAGGGCGCGGCGTACCGCGCCAAGCAGGTCCCCCGCATCCCACAAAGAGCTCGCCTCGGTCTTGCGCCTCATCTTGAGGCCCTGCTCCTTTCTCAGCAGATCCTCGAGGTGCGTCCGGGTGGGCTCCACGGGTTTCTCGATCTCCCTCACGGCCCTCAGACGCGCGGGACCGTAGAGCCTCCACGCCAGGGTGCGAGACTCGACGGTCCTGTCGGAGAACAGGTCGAAGAGCGCCCGCCGGGCATCGTACTCGGGGATGCCGGCGGCGGCAGCCACCTGCACGAGGACCTCGGGGGAGACGGTGTAGGCCCCTTCGGTGCCGTAGCTTCGGCGACGGGCTGAGAGCTCGGAGGCCCTTCTCAATACCATCTCCACCTCGGCGGGGGTGAGCCGGTTCTCTGGCTTAGGAGGCATCATCCGCGTAAACCTAGCTTCTCTGGTCTTGCGCGTTGGAAGAGGCGGCGAGGATTCTCGGCGTGTCCTTGAGGTACGACCAACCGGAGAGGAGCGTGAGCACCGTCGCACAGAGCATGACCCAGTAGCCTACCTCGACGTATCCGAGCAGCAGGACAAGCACTCCCAAGCTCTGGGAGACCATCTTGGCCTTGCCCCAGTTGTTCGCCGCTATGACTTCTCCAGCCTCCAGCGCTACCATCCTGAGCCCCGTCACGGCGAACTCGCGCACGACCATGATCACCGCCATCCAGGATGCTAGCGAGCCTTCGGCCACGAGCGCGAAAAATAAGGAGGCGATGAGCGCCTTGTCGGCGACCGAGTCCATTAGCTTCCCGAAGGCCGTAACCTCCTTGCTTCTCCTCGCCAGGATGCCGTCCAGGTAGTCGGTCAGGATCGCCGCGACGTACAAGCCGGTCGCAATGGCGCGGTGACCGGGGAACTGTATGTACAGAGCAGCCATGACCGGCACGACCGCCACGAGGCGGACCAGGGTGAGCTGGTTGGCAAAGGTCATCGCACCCTCCTCCTACGGCCGTCTTCGCCGCTGGGGGCGTTGATCTTCGCCTCCCGCCCGCTCACGAGCCTGCGGATGTTTCCCCGGTGGGCGAAAAAGATCAAAAGCGACCAGAAGACCGCGGCCCAGACGAGCACGCTCTCGTACGGGTCTCCGGCCACGAGGGCGGCGAGCGCGAGCGGCGAGATCGCCGCCGCGACCAGCGCCGCTAGCGACGCGTACCGCCAGGCCGAAAGTGCAGCCGTCCACACCATGCCGAGGATGACCACCACGATCGGGTAGACCGCGAGCAAAACCCCCAAAATCGGCGCCACCGAGTTCGACCCGCGCAGGCGGGCGAAGAGGGGGAAGTTGTGCCCGACGAGCGCCGCGGATCCCCCGCCGACTGCCCCGGGCGTACCCAGGGCCAGATAACCCGTGAGCGTCGGCAAGAACCCCTTGAGGAGTTCGAGGAGAAAGGCCAGGCCTGCCAGACTCCGGGCCGGCGCGGAGCGCCGATACAAGTCCAAGGGGGCCACGTCGGAGGTCACAGGACCCAAGCGTAGTCCCCTCCTCTGGAGGTCGTAGCGGGCAGCGTAGAGGCCGAAAGGTATGGAGCCCACCAGGTAGCCAAAAGCGGCCAAGATAGCGTACCAAACTACCACCGCGCTGCGCCCAACCTCCTGTCTCCGTCAGAACCCGGCTAACGTAGCACCTTTCGGGGGCAGGCTCAAGGGGCAAAAGCGGCGAATCCGGCGCGGAAATAAAGCCGAGGCTACTCCTCGGAACTGCCACGAACCTGGGTGACGGCGGGCCGCAGGAAGGCGCCCAAGAGCCAGTCAACCGTCTGCCGCGCCTTGCTCTGGGGGCTATCGAGCCTCGTCAGGTAGGCCGCCCGCCAGAAGAGTGCCGCCAAGAGCCCGGTGAAGCGCACCCCCATTACCTCGTTCACGGCGAAGTCGCTCCCGAGCTCGACGAGCTGGCCCAATGGCCTGTACTCGAACGCCTCCAGCTCGTCTTCCCTACCGTCGAGGGTGGCGAGGATGTTCTTGGCGACCACCCTGCCCTCCTGGACGGCGGCCTGGGCGTTCGGCGGGACGTCCCGACCGTCCTTTTCGCGAATGTCCGGTATGGAGGCGCAATCCCCGATGGCCCAGATGCCGGGATGGTCCTTCACCCGGAAGTATTCATCGACCTTTATGCCGTTCCTCTCGTCCATGGGGAGCCCTAGGTCGTTGACCGTCTGGTTCGGGCGGTTGCCGGCGGTCCAGATCACGTTCTCCGTCATTATCTCGTCGCCGTTCTTAAGCTTTACGCGGTCGGCGGTTATCTCCTCGGCTATGGCCTTGGTCCTCACCTCGATTCCCTCGTTGTAGAGTCGGGCGCGGGCGGCTCGCCGGAGCGAGGGGTCGAGCTCGGGCAGGATGTGGTCCAAACCCTCGAGCAGGAAGATCCTGACCCGGTGCGGGTCTATGTTGGGGTAGTCGGGCTCCAGAGCGTCGTGGACCAGGTTGTAGAGCTCCGAGGCCGTCTCGACGCCGGTGGCGCCACCACCGATGACCACGAAGGTCAGTTTCGACTCGGGGACCTCCTCCCTCGTCAAGGAGACCTCCTCGAAGCGCTCGATCACCCGGTTG
Source organism: Actinomycetota bacterium (assembly GCA_030776965.1). Classification (GTDB taxonomy): domain Bacteria; phylum Actinomycetota; class Rubrobacteria; order Rubrobacterales; family Rubrobacteraceae; genus Rubrobacter_F. The sequence goes on along the minus strand of JALYGT010000135.1, from coordinate 2,774 downwards.
CGGATGCGCTCGGCGTCCTCGATGCCCCTCATGGTGAGGGCATGCTCCTCCACACCGGGGATACCGAAGAAGTTCGGCTGGCCGCCGATGGAGATCACGAGCTGGTCGTAGGGGAACTCTATCCCGCCGTCGGTCGTGATCGTCTTCTCTTCGTGGTTTACGCCTTTGAACTCTGCCCGCCGGAAGCTGGCCCCGGCCGTGATCAGGGCGCGCCTCAAGGGCTGGGCGACATTGCGGCTGTCTATGTCGCTGCTGACGATCCCCGCCACCATCGGCCAGAAGGTGAAAAAATTATCCCTGGCGACGACGAGGACGCCGACGTCCTCGCGATCCCTTATGCGCTTACACAACTCCTTGGCGGCCGTGAACCCGCCGAAGCCGCCGCCCACGATGAGGACCTTTCTCTCGAACTCGTCGTAGCGGGGCTTCTCCCAAGGGGCGTACCGGGGCGCGGGATTGAGTGCTCGTCGGAGCGCCGCAAGTCCGGCGACCGCTCCTCCAAGTGCGAGACCGCCCTTGACCAGTCCGTTCACAAAAACCTCCCCTACTGCTTCGTCCTACTCAGGGAGACCCGATCCGGGGCTTTCCCTTGCAACGCATTCTACCGGACGGCGATAGGTAACTGAATGTCCCAGCGTCCAAACGTCCGAGCAGCCTGTGCCATGCAGTGCCATGCATTTTGACGATCAGGCCGGGTGGACGGCGACGCGCACGGTCCTGCTCCTCGGACCGTCGAACTCGGCCAGAAAGACGCCCTGCCAGCGCCCGAGGTCCGGCTCGCCCCCGCGCACCAGGAGGCACTGCGACTGCCCGAAGAGGCTCGTGAGGAGGTGCGAGTCGCTGTTGCCCTCGGCGTGCTGAAAGGAGACGTCGAGCCCGCTTATGAGCGCTTTACAAGCGGTGGCCAAATCCCGAGGCACGTTCGGGTCGCGATCCTCGTTGGCCACGACGCCGGCGGTGGTGTGGGGGGAGAAGATCACGCAGAACCCCTCCTCCACGCCGGACTCTTGTACGGCCCTCTTCACCTCCTCGGTAATGGAGACAAACTCGTAGCGGTCGTTACTCTGCACCTGAATGTCGCTGGTCTTCATCTCTTGTTCTCCTGTCTATAAGTCAAGCATCTCCGGGAGCCGGGCGACGCTCTCGATCTCCGCGTCCGGCTCTGTCGCCGTTCCCGGCCGGTACTTGCCGGACTTCACCTGAATACCCAAAAGGCCCGCCCTCTGTGCCCCGGCCACGTCAGACTCCGCATCGTCGCCCACCATCGCGACTTCCCTGACCTGGAGCCCTAAAGAGCGCAGCGCGGCCTCGAAGAAGGCGGGCTCGGGTTTGCCGACCACGAGCGCGGTCTTGCCGCTCGCGTACTCCAGGGCCGCCACGAAGGGGCCGGCGTCCAAAGAGAGCCCGTCTTCCCTCTCCCAGTAGCGGTTCTTCTGCAGCGCGACGAGCTCAGCTTCGTCCATGAGCCACCGGAACGCGGCGTCGAGCCGCGCGTAGGTGAAGCCCTCGCCAAGGTCTCCTACCAGGACGTAATCGGGAGGCTCCGGTTCGAACTTCAGTCCGTCCAGGTCTTCGAGGAGCGCCTCGGCCACGAGCGGGTAGCACGAATGCCCGCGCAGCCTGACGTTCGCGACCGCTGCGGGGGTAAAGACCAAATCCTCTTGGGCCGGGAAGCCCATACCTTTAAGCCCGGCGACGATTTTCCGGCGTGGCCTGCGGGTGGTGTTCGTGATGTAGCGGTAGGGGATGCCGGCGGCTTCCAGGCGCGCGATGGCCTCGCGGGCGCCCTCTATTGGGGTGTCCTCCGCGTAGAGGGTCCCGTCGAGGTCCAGGAGCAAGCCCTTTACGTTCATGGCGAGTAGAAAAAGGCGCCGGACCACAGGTCCAGCGCCTTGGTCTCCGTCTTTGGTTAGCGGCCGAAGAAAAGTTTTGCGGCCGGGCTCATCATCTCCGGGCTCCACATCGGCTCGAAGGTGAGCTGGGCGTTGACGGTCTCGACGCCTTCGATGGAGAGGGTCTCGGTCTCGACCTGCTCCTGGATCAAGTCCCCCACCGGGCACATCGGGCTGGTCAGGCTAAAAGTAACGTCCACGTGACGCCCCTCGTCGTGGACGCCGACGTCGTAGATCAAACCAAGCTCCACGAGGTCCATCCCGATCTCCGGGTCTATCACGTTCCTTAGCTGGTCGCGTACACGCTCTTCGGTCAGCACTCTCTCACCTCTTAGGCTTACCCATTTAACACCCCAATTGTAAAGGTGTCGCCGAACTTTTCCACTTCGTAGAGGCTCCGTTCGCCATCCACACCCTCCCAACGCTCTCCGTTAAAGGGGGGTTACACCCTTGTTACACGTGGTGCACTTATCCACCATCGGCGTGCCTTTATCCACAACATGTTGTGGATAACTCCGATAATTACGATACATAAGGGCGTTCGGAGTCACTGATGTTTCCGGCTTCGGGTGCCCCAGGGACCGCAGATAGTAGCTCAAGGCGAGGAAGAGGCGCCGAAGCCGAGGAAGAGGAGGACACGCCAGATCCCCTCGGCACCTATGAGGTCCACGAGGAAGAGTTTCCGACCACGAGGAAGGAGACGAGCGACGTGGCCAAAGGCTCCGGCTTCTCAGGCCGTCTCTCCACCACGCCCTCCTTTCCGCCGCAGGTTCGCATCCGAGGGGCAGTCTATGTTTACTCCCCTGCTTAGTGCCGAAAGCACCGGACGGGGACTTTTTACCTGATCAGGGTGAAGGCCACGAGGAACATGGCGGCGGCGAG
>JALYGT010000134.1 GCA_030776965.1 Actinomycetota bacterium | reverse complement strand
GCTTCGCACATCGGGTTGTTTTTGGACGTTCCCACGGTGGGGTGCGCCAAGAGTTTGCTCGTCGGCAAGTTCGAGGAGCCGGGGTTGGAGAAGGGGAGCGCTGCGGACCTCGTGCACCGCGGGGAGGTCGTCGGGAGGGTCTTGCGGACGCGGGAGAGGGTCTCGCCGGTCTACGTCTCGGTGGGGAACGGGATCGACCTGGACAGCGCTGCTGCGCTGGTACTCGCGTGTTGCACGAGGTATCGGCTGCCGGAGCCAACCCGCCAGGCCCACAACGCGGCCAACAGGCTGCGCCGCGGCGAGGAGCCCGGAGGGGCGCTCTTCTAGGCGGTGGCGGCGCGGTAGAGCAAATGTTACCGTGTCGGGTAGAGCGGAATTCATCCCAGAGGGGCTGAAGGGAGCATATCTTGGCTAGGAGTGAGAGCATACGGATAAACCGCCGCGACTTCCTCAGGTTGAGCGGGGCTGGCCTTACCGGCGCGGTGTTGCTCGGCGTGGCCGGGTGCGGCGGTGGCGGGGAGATACAGGGCGGCCAGGGAGGAGGCGGGGGTGGTGGCAGCGTATTCACCTTCGGCCAGGGGTCCGACCCGCTCACGCTGGACCCCATCCACATCACGGACTCCGAATCCTCCAAGGTAGCCCGCCAGATGTTCGACAGCCTTCTGGACTTCGCCCCCGAGAGCACCGACGTGGTCCCCGCGCTCGCAACAGAGGTCCCCGAGGCCGAGAACGGCGGTCTCTCCTATACCTTCAACCTGCGCGAGGGCGTCAAGTTTCACGACGGGGAGCCGTTCAACGCCGACGCCGTGGTCTTCAACTTCGAGCGTTGGAGAGACACCAAGAACCCGTATCACGCGGGCGGCGGGAGCCAGAGCGGCAACTTCTCTTACTACCAGAACTACTTCGGCGGCTTCGACTCGGAGTCGAACATAACGAAGGTCGAGGCCGTCGACGACTACACCGTGCGCTTCACCCTCAGGCAGCCTCAGGGACCATTTCTGGACAACATCGCCCAGAGCAACTTCGGGATGGCCTCCCCCAAGGCCATCAAGGAGGACGTCAAGACCTTCTGGAGGAACCCGGTGGGGACCGGACCGTTCAAGTTCGTCTCCTGGAACAAGGGTACCGAGGTCAACCTGGAGCAGAACTCCGACTGGTGGGGCGGCAGCGTTCCCGAGAGCCAGGGCGGCGGCGGTCCCCACGTGAAGAAGGTCGTCGTCCGCGGCATCCCGGACAACACCTCCAGGACGGCGGCCCTCAGCGGCGGTGAGCTCACCGCCGCCGACGGCCTGACACCGGACGACATCCCTACCGTCAAGCAGGACGGGAACCTCAAGATCACTTACCGGCCGCCGCTCACCATCGGGTACATGGCCATGAACGTCCAGAAGAAACCTTTCGATCAGCGCGAGGTACGCCAGGCCGTAAACATGGCCATAAACATGTCCGAGATCGTAAAGGCCTTCTTCGGCGACACCGGGCAGGTGGCGTCGACGTACATACCGCCCACCGTCTCGTTCTTCGACGACAGCATAGAGCACTACCCCTACGACCCCGAACGGGCCAGGCAGATGCTCCAGAACGCGGGCGTGCAGAACCTGAGCGTCGACTTCTGGTACATGCCCATCCCGCGTCCTTACATGCCGGACGGCAAGGGCATAGCCCAGGCGATGCAGCAGGATCTCAAGGACGTCGGGATAAACGCCAAGCTCACGACCCGCGATTGGGGAACGTACCTAGAGGAGACGGGCAGGGGGGTGCACGACATGTGCCTTCTCGGGTGGAGCGGGGACAACGGAGACCCCAGCACCTTCCTCGACTCGCTGCTAAAGAGCTCCGCGGCGACGGAGACGGACGCTCTGAACGTCGCCTACTACAAGAACTCGCAGGTCGACGACCTGCTCAATCGGGCGTTGACGACCACGGACCGGAGCGAGCGCCGGACCTCGTACCTCAAGGCACAGCAGATCCTCGTGGAGGATGCCCCGTGGGTCCCTATCGCCTACGTCAAGCCTCCGGTGGGGCTGCAGAACGCGGTGCAGGGCTTCCACCCGAACCCGACCGGCGGCGAGGCGTGGAACAGCGTGCGCCTGGAAGGCGGAGGAGCATAGAGGCGGGACTGCTCGGGTCTTCCTAGGAGGTACGGACCCTGGTCGAGTTTGTGGGGCGCAGGATCCTGCAGATCATCCCGGTGCTGCTCGGGGTTTCCATCATCGTGTTCTTCATGGTGCGGGCTATACCCGGCGACCCGGCCCAGATCATCCTGGGTCA
>JALYGT010000133.1 GCA_030776965.1 Actinomycetota bacterium | reverse complement strand
AGGTTCGTCTGAAGCAGGTCATCCACGACCATGGACTGCCCCATCATCAGCCGCGCCCCGGAGATCAGGCCCCGGTAGCTGCCTATCTCGAAGTGCTCCACCTTGACCACCGCGGCGTTGATCACGCAGTCGCGTAGAGCGTCGCTCTGGGCCTCTTCGATGCCCTCTTGGGCCTCGCTCACCAACCCGCGGGCCACCTCGTTCGTCTCTCGCCGGGGCTCCTCGCCGAGCTCCCTGAAGAACTGCTCCAGGTTCCGGATGTGCTGCCTGGTCTGGTAGATGTGGTTCTCGATAGAGCTCTGAAGCTCCCGGTCCGTGGCCCTGTGGGCCATCTCCACCTGTCCCTCCAGGAACCTGTGCTCGGCATCGTAGAGCTCGCACAGCTCGTGCAGGAGCAACCCCTGCGTACTGGCGATGGGCATCGCTAACCGTCTCCTCCTGTTAGCCGCCGGAACTTTTGATGCTCTTTACCCGCGACCCCGTAGCCGAAAAACCGATCAAGGCTCAAAACCGTTTTCGGGGCAGATCCCGGGCGCTCTCCTTCGTCTCCTCACTTACCCGACGAAGGGCGCATATACCCGTTCACTATCTCGTCGTAGGAGCCCGGTAGCACGCCCTGGCCAGCTAAAAGCCCGATGAAGAGCGTAACGACAGAGAGAATGATTACCACGACCCCGAAGACGCGAGATCCCAAATAGTAACCCACCGCCCCCAGGAGCATACCCAAAACGTCGGTAGCTACAGAGACGAAGAACGCTCCTACCACGGCAATACTCACCCCAACTACGCAGAGCGCCCTCGCCGGGAACAAGCTCCTTCCCAGCCCCCTCCTATCGGCACCCTCCGTGGGGGACGCCCTTCCGCCGAAAACGACCACGAGGAGCAGCCCGCCGCCGAGCAGGACGAAGAAAAGGATAACGACGAGCGCTCCTCCCAAAGCCGCCTGCAGTAGCGCTACGGCAATGTTCATGTGGACCTCCTCTTACGGGAACGAGGGCTAAGGGGTTCTTGCCCGAAAACCCCGCGAGCAAACGCTCAGACAGACTGGTCGGCCTATCGACGAGGAAGAGGGCTATCGGAAAGAGCCAGAGCGCCCAAGGAGAAGAACCCGGCCCGAATAGGAGTATTCTTGGGCACCCCTATAGCGGATTGCAGTGAAGTTGGTCCGGTACACCATGAGCTACTACCGTTCGGGCATGTCCTTTAATCAAGAGGACCATGCGCTGAGGATCGGGGTGGGTCAATATCATCGCAAGCCGCCGTAGGGCGCGTCCGCTCGAACACCTCAAGACATTCGTCTTACGAACGCTAGCCCCCTGGCGTTCGAAGCCGCTTCCGGTTCGTACCTCAAAACCGGGTAGACCGGATAGAAGGAGAGCGGGAGGGCTTAGCCCTCCCCCGCGTAACCTATTCGTCCTTACCGTATAAGGTAGCTATCCAGTAGACGAAGAGCGTTTCAATGCCCAGAAGGACCACCACCAGGAGGAGCCCGACAAAGAACCTCGGCACAGGGGGGAGCAGCAGGGCCAGTTCCCACCCCATCAAGGGGTACCCCTCTCGGGTGTACGCCCGGGCGCCTCCGGGCAACCCTCGGCGACTATCTTCTGCTCCAGCGTTATGCAGCCGGCGATCAGGTAGCCCGGTTCGGCACCCCTGCGGGCCGTCTCCCTGGTATAGCCCATCGTGGCCATGGTAACAATCACCGTCACGGCGGTGACGACCAACGCGTACTGGCTCCACCGGCTGGCCAGCCCCCATTGGAAGCCGCCGGCGGTGGCTTTGAGGTACAGCCCCAACGCGAAGACGCCTACCAGCATCATCCCTATGAGCCCGATGTACTTCCAGGGGTACATGCCCCCGAGCGGGATCGTCGTCTCTTCCCCCTCAAAGAACACCCACCCGATCTGGGGCACCAAGTTCATGTCGGAAGGGATCACGTTCAGAAAGCTGAAGAGGGCCATGAACCCCAAAGCGCCCAGCGTCATGTTGCGCAAAGTGGGCATGGGCCTCGCCGCGAACTTGATCTTGTGCAGGCAGTAGGCCACGGAGGCGACGCCCATTATCGCCAGCTCGATCGCAAGCCCGTTGAAGAGCCAGGACTTGTCGCCAAGCATGATGTACTCGAAAGCCGGGGCATTGTGCTCCCGGATGCTCTTCAGGTACCCGAAGCCTATGAGCGGCTGCAGAAGGAGGAACCCGAACCCCCACACGAGGCCCCAGTGGCCCATCCAGTCGAAGTACTCCCGGTTCTCCTGCCGGGTGCTCCTTAGGTAGCGCAGGCCCGCATACCCGGCTACCAGGAAGCCCGCAAAAGATATGTTGCCGACGAAGCGGTGCATGTTGAGCGGCACGAAAGTAGGGTTCAGGTAGACCGCCCCCACGTCGGTCGCCGCGGCCCCCAGCGCCGGGGTCAGCAGGTAGGAGCCCACCACGTTTATCAAGGTGAACTGGAAGATCACCAACATCGCGGCCATAAAGCCGAGGACTATGTGCAGCTTCTTGCGGTAGGCCAGCTTCTCCCAAGAGACGTACCAGGCGTATATAAGGATTATCTCGCCCACGAACAGCCACGCCTCGGCGAAGAGCGGCCAGAACATGATGTTCTGCAGGTGCGACCAGAAGACCGGGTACAAGGTTATCAGCGCCAAGACCCCCGTTATGGCGATGGAGGACCCCGTGGCGAAGAGCAACAGCGTGACTATAGCCGCGCCCTTCGCGAACCGGTCGTACTTGGGCTGCTTGGTGAGCACCCCCATGTACTCGCTGACGGAGGCTATGAGCAGGATCCCGGCGATGAACGCAGCGTGGTAGATGTGCGTCTGCCAAATCACCGCCATCACGACTTCTTTGCCGATCCCCGGGATGTCGATGTCACCTATGGGCACGATCTACCTCCTAGCCTACGGAGACCCGCCGGGGAAGTTCGCGATCCGAATGATGGCAAGGATCATGTTGGTCACCACCACCAGTATCACCAAAAAGGCTACTACGGTCACAAAAGGCCGCCTCAACGGGCTGTGGACCGGCTCCTTGTCCAGCCACGGGATCGCAAAGAAGAGGATGAAGACCAGCGTCGGTATCACGACACCCCCGAAAGGTATCAGCGCGTACCCGGGGAAGAACATCAACATCTGGTCGTAGAACATGAAGAACCACTCGGGCCTGGGCACGTAGCTCGTGGTACTGAGGTCCACCGGCTCCGTGAGGGGCGCGGGTACCAGGTAAGACAGGGCAACGGTGACCGCCAGAAGGATGGCCGAGCTGGTGAGATCGACCAGAACCTGCGTAGGGAAGAAGCCCATGGGCTCGTCGTACTTGTCGTAGACGTTCTCCTCGGTTATTACCTCTTCCTCTCGTACCGGCTGTGGCGCACCCTCTCTTACTTCCATGCCCTCTACCCGTCCCCTCTCGCGAACGCCCTACGCCAACACACTAGCAGTAGCCCAATACTAGTAGCCCGGGCTCTGCCGGCAGCGAAAGATCGCACGTCCTTACCCTCGCGAAGTTTCATCGTCGTCCTCCAAAGAGCCCTCGCCTTCCTCGTACAGAGCGTACTCCTCTATCTGCTGGCGCTCCCTGAGCTCCGCCAGGCGCTTGGAGTATTCGAACTCGCTCCCGAACTCCCCGTGCCTGCGCAACAGGTACAGGTGGACCCCGATGAGAGGGGCCAGAATCGCCGGCAAGAGCCATACGTGGATGACGAATATCCTGGAGAGCGTGGCCGGACCGGCCGTGTCCCCCCCCAGGAGGAAGGTGGCCACGTACTCGCCGATGAACGGCGTGTAGGAGCCTATCTTTATGCCGACCTCCCAGGCCCAGAACCCCTCCTGATCCCAGCGCAGCGCGTACCCGGTGAACGCCAGGACCGTCACCAGCAGTATCAAGACGACGCCCACGACCCAGTTCATCTCCCGGGGGGCTTTGTACGCCCCGGAGAAGAAGGTCCGCATCATGTGCAAGCCGATCACGACGACCAGGATGTTGGCCGACCAGAAGTGGATGCCCCGGATCAGCTGCCCGAAGTACGCCTCGGTCATTATGTAGTAGATAGAGTCCCAGGCCTCGTCCGTAGACGGAACGTAGTAGAAGAGCAAGAGGATACCGGTGAGGAACTGCAGCACTATGAGGAAGAGCGTCGAGCTCCCCAAAGTGTAGAGCCACCTCCCTTTGCTGGGCACCGGCTCGTAGAGGAAGTGCTCTGTCATCGACACGATGCCGGTCCGCTCCTCCATCCAGTCCACGAGAGATTGGATCACCACAAGCGTTCGCGATTTTATCCTGGCTATCATCTCTCTACAGGCTCCTCGTTTAGACTACCCACGGTATACCGTTGGTAAATTCGTGCTTCACGTAGAGGCCCCCGTCCTCGCGAATCTCGTAGGCGAAGCGAAAAAGACCCTGCGGAGGCGGCCCCGCCATGTAGCCCCCGTTTATGTCGTAGATCCCCCCGTGGCACGGGCACAAGATCTCGCCCTTCTCCTCTATCCACCTCACCGGACACCCCAGGTGGGCGCAGTGGTTGCTCAGAACGTTTATCTGCTGCGAAAGCTCCTCGATCTCGCTCTCCGAGAGTGTCCCTCTGCCCCTGTCCTCCAAAATACCGGGGAGCTTACCGTCTCGCCAGGTGACCAGAACGGCATCTATCAGGTGTCCCTTCTCCTCCTTCGGCAGGTTGTAGGTCTGGTGTTGGGGGAACTCCACCCGGTACTCCTTCGGCACGCCCGGGGGGATCTCCCAAACGGAGCCTAACTCTATCCAGTCGTCGGGAATGTCCGATTCTCCCTGGAAGTTCGTCTCGATTACGGGGTTTATCATGAAGACGAAGGGAGGGATGGTCAGCACCGCCCCGACCAGCGTCCCCACTACACCCATCGCCAGGAACTGGCCCCGGGTTATCGGGTCTCTCTGTAGCTCGGCCAAGCCTGCGCGCTCCTTCTAAGATTCCCCGTCTCTAGGGTTCCGGTGTCGCGAAATTCTCCGACTGAAGCTCCTCAGGGGCCACGGGCGTTTCGCTCTCCACCTGATAAGTATCGTCACCGTATATCGTATAGGGTACACGAGAGTTGGATTTCATCCAACCCATGCTCAGCGTTACCACGGCGGCCAAAATGCCCAAGGATAGGAGGGCCGCGCGGTACCAGCCGCTCGGGCTCCCGTACCTGAACCGCCCGCGGCCCCGGACGTAGGCGATGAGGGCGCCCAAAGTAGCCAGGACCATGACGAGCATCATGAGGTAGCGCATGTGGAAGAACGGGAAGTTCGCGATCGCGGCCGGGGCGATCGAGTACAGCCCCGCCAACGCCGCTACCAACCCGAAGAACTGTATGGGCCGCCGCCCGGCGCGGTCGGGGTGCCGCCCGGCCCCTACGTACATCGCCACGTTCGAGAGCACGAAGAGCCCCACGACCATCAACAAGTTGACCCAGAGCAGGTCCGAGGTGAAGGTGTCGGCACCGGTCCCCACGAGCCTGTCGTAGGGGCCGGACGCACCCGGGGCGTCTAGATTCTCGGCGCTGTAGCCCAGCTTCGACATGTTGTAGACCGTCAGGAAGCCGAGGAACGGCTGCAAGAGCAGGAAGACCGTCCCCCAGATCACCCCCATCGAACCGGCCCAGTCGTAGAAGGCCTTGTCCTCGCCACTCTTGGCCCTGGCGTAGGCGAATGCCGCCCACGCGGCGACGGCGTAGGCCGGCCAGGAGAGGTTGCCGAAGGTCCGGTGCAGGTTCTGCGTCCACCACATCGGGTTGAAGATGCTGCCGAGCGCCGAACCGACGTCGCTCGCGTCGGTGCCGCTCGGAACGGCCTGGCCGCTGACCCCGCCGCCCGTCACCATGAACGTGTCTATCCCGGT
>JALYGT010000132.1 GCA_030776965.1 Actinomycetota bacterium | reverse complement strand
GGGGCACCGCACGAAGGTATCTCCGACGAAGAAGCGATACACCGCTACAGGGAAGTTGCACCCAACCTCTCGGAAGAGGACTACCAACTCTCGGCCCGCGACACCTTCGCCCGCATGTCCTCAGAAGAGCGTGTGGAGTTCGGCCGGGAGCTGCGGGACCAAGCCGCCCAGCGTGGACTCGACTTTCCGGGCCGCAGCGCGGAAGGAGAAAGCTTCGACGATCCGAACCTCCTGGCACGGGTAACGGCCCGCGCGAACCGCGAGCATCCGGACCTCCTGGAGAGCCTCCTCAAAAGTGGGGGCGCCGGCCTCGTGGGTGGCGCGATGGGCGACGGCGTAACCGGAGGCGAGGGCGCCTCCGGCGGCAAAGGCGGCATGACGAGCAATCCTGCGGCCAAAGCCGCCCTGACGGGCATCGTGGCAACGGCCGTAAAGAGGACGATGGACAGGTAGTAAATACCCGTCCTAAAGCATACTAGCTCGGCGACTATAATGTCGGCCTCTTTTCGTGGTTGCGGCGGCGAAGCCGTTACGGCAGCCTGACACACGCCTCGCCGGGATCGTCTTTCTCGGCATCCTCGGCGACACAGCGGAGGTAGAACACCCGGTCCTATCCTAGAGGACAAGTCCCCCGAGACACTCCCAGGCTGGCTCCTAGACGCCTTAGTGCAGGCACGGACGGCTTCTCAGAAGGACGGGCGGGGTCCGATGGCCGTCTTGCACCACTCGGGTAGACGCTACGCCGACAGTTTGTGCGTGCTCGGGCTAAAGGACCTCTTGCGCCTGTTAGGAGAGGCGCCCGGGGAGAAACCCAACGGAAGGGAGGCAGCGGATGACGCTCGATAAGGACGAGCGAAAGCGAGAGGCGATCTACGCGGAGAGTGTGCGTCGGGATTGGGAGCGCCGCTGGCGGGCGGACCGAGCACTCTAGTATGAGTTCCATTGTCGCTTGCAGGACGCCCATACCAGGATCGCCGCCCGCCACGAGGAGGAGGCGTTGACGCTGATGAAAGAAGACGAACGAACTTCGAGCTCCCGGGGAGTAACACGTGGATGCAAGAAGAGGTGGATGCGACTTTCCCGGATCACGCGCATGCGAAACGAGTTCTTGAACGGCGAAGGAGACCATCATGGATAACACGCACGAGCTAGAGCGCGACTTCGGTAACGGCATAACTAAGGTGCCGAACGAGGCCCGGGTCGAATTGGACGAAATCTAATACCGAGATGATGCTCGAAGAGTACCCGGAGCGGGTAGGTAAGCGCAGGGGAGAACTTCACAAGGGAGGTTTTGAGCTCCCCGGCACAAACCCGGGCCTCCTGGCCCGCTTCTCTACGTCGGCGGCGGAAGAGCTCGAGGCCACGCTTGAGGCCGCTGAACGAACCGACAATGAAAAGCTGGGGCGCGTCGTGTATGCCGAAGCTGTAGGGCGGGATATCGAGTACTTGAGGACCCGGGCCGCCGCGGCCTTCGAAGTTGATCCTCACCCTGTTGCGCGTGTTGGGGTTGTTTTAAGCAAACTCTCGGAAACCGGGCTTCCGGTGTCAAGTTCCCGAAACCCCAGATTGCACTGCTCGCATACCTCTATAGGACTGGGGCGAAGGGGCGTTTGGCAAGTATTACGTGGTGTTGTGTTTGAGGCGTTCGGGTAGGCTGAGCTCAACTGACGGAGGAGGCCCAGAGGGGGGCGGGCTAACGCCCGCGGAGGTTCGAATCCTTCCCCCTCCGCCCGTACATCCTCGGCCCCGAGTGTTATCTCCCTCTGAGAAAGAAGACCCAGAACATTACCCCAACGATCACCAAGACCATCAGAACGGCCAACAGGAAGAATGCGAGCATAGCCAACATGGTGAGGAGACTAGCACAAAAGGCCCGGCGGCTTTAGAGACGTGAGGTAGGTTCCACGGAGGATTAACAACCTCTGTGGGCCGCCAGGCCCGTCGTATCGGGGGTTCCCTAGCTCGAAGAGCCTCAAACATCAGAACCGAAGCCTAGAAAGCTCCGACCATTCCTTAGCCACCCAGATGCCTAGAGGATGTCCTCTCGAAACCCCAGCGCCTAACTGCTACCACCTCAAGGTAGTCGCTCGACACTACCATCGTCTCGTCACCTGAGCGGTTGAGACGGTGGACGAGGTCCTCCAAGTCGCCCAGCAGTGCATCCTGTTTACTCGCATCGAACGCTTCAAGGGCTTCTCTGTTCACACCAACATGTGCCCACGAGAGTTCTACGTAAAACTGCGGCGAAGGGTAGCGGAAGACGAATGCTACGCCGGTGGACCTCAAGCGAGCTAACCCCCTGGCCAAATAGCTCGCGTAGCCTCTCTTCTGTGCCCCACAGAAAAGGAGGCTTCAGCGGAGGAGGCAGATACTTGGCTGTAACTCTGGCGACCTGCCCAGCAAAGCTGTCAGGCGTGAAGTTGGCCATCCCGATTTTGCCTCCGCGTTTACACACCCTAAGCAGCTCGCTCGCTGTCTTCTCCTGATCGGGGGCGAACATGGCCCCGAGCGTAGAGAGTACATAGTCAAAGGAGGTGTCAGGGAAGGGTATCTCCTCAGCATCGCCCTCCTGGAAGTCGACAAGCAGGCCCTCAGCGGCAGCCCGCTTGCGTCCGTCCTCAAGGTAGCAGCGGTCGTAACGGCCGCGGCTGCTGAGCCCGTCGGCATGCTGCGGTCGCGTCCGGCTGCGCTGAGCGTGATCGGGAGGATGATCGAGAAGCCCGCCCCTACACAGGCAAACCAAAGATCGTTAAGCTGGCAGTTAGAACCCGTAAATCAGCTGCCGTATGACCAAAACCAGCAAGACTATGGCCAGGAGGGCAAGCACCAAGTCTAAGATTCCAAAGCGCACCTTTCGCCTCTTTAAAACCAGCTACGAAAAAGCCGGGGCTCCTCTTGGAGGATACCTCGGCCCGGATGATCGTGGTGGTCGGTTGCTACTCCGCCACGTACTGCTCAAGGCCGCCAGTACCTTCGGGACGGGCATACGCTCCGCCCTCCGGCGCGCGGCCTCCCCCATCTCTACGTATCCGCCGGAGGTGCGGTGATGCCGAGCAACCCCTTGGCCCGCTCGGCGAGCAGCGCCTGCGCCCCCTGGGCCTCCCGGAAGTAGACGAC
>JALYGT010000131.1 GCA_030776965.1 Actinomycetota bacterium | reverse complement strand
CGGTGCCCGTCCCGGCATCGAGCACCGCTGCTCCTTCTTCGGGGTTCACGTAGCGGCCAAAGTACCAGGCCGCGACCGCGTGGGTAGAGTACCCCCAGCTCAGTATCCTTCGCTCGTAATCCTCTGCGGAGGCGTCGTAGAGCTCTGCGACCTCCTGGCTGTCTTTGGCGTTGAAGACGCTCTGCAGATCGAACGTCTTCTGCGAACGCTGCTCGGGCCTTTCGGTATCGCTCACCCCATGCCTCCCTTGTACTCGTGGATCTGCCTGAGCGCGCCGCTAGGGCACGCTCAAGCATCTTTATGCACCTTACACTAAGGCGTCGGCTCCCGCAACGACTCCACTAGAGTAGAACGAGCTGAGTTAGGCGGAGATCGCTCTATAACCTACATGCACCATAATCTTATTGGGGTCTCGCGTTACCGGGTGCCCTTCCTGGTAGCAACGGTTGACTACACTTTAATGGTCCACTATGCTTCTGTTTTAAGGAGGCCCTCACTCTGTGGCTATCGGGTGATGGATACGAGATTATCTCGTGCAGAGTGCCGGGGACAGGAGAAAATGAACTACAGAGCAACACGCACCTATGCGGGGCGCAGGACGTCGGAGAAGCTGGATGCGCGTGCTAAGGTATCGATTCCGCACAACACCGGCCCCCACCACGCAATAGCCCTTTTCGGGCACATCCCAAATGAGGAGCGCTGACGTGAGGGTTGCTAGTCTCGGTTTTGGGATCTCGAGATTGACGTCGAGATCAGGAGCATCGTCTATCAGCAGAGGGCCTCCCCCGCAAGCGGGCAGACCTTAGAGCGCTGCGGGTCTTCGTGAAGAAATCCTCGAGCAAGCGGGCACGGAGCGGAAGAATCGAGTGAGCTTCTACAACCGCCGCTTCGTAGGCTCCGACATCGAGGTGCCCCTCTTCGCGGAGGTGGCCAGGGCCATGGGCGCCGACAGCGGTAGGGCCGGCCACCCGGCGACGTAAGGGAAGCATCCGAGGACGCGCTGAGGTCTAACAACCCGACGGTGCTCGGCACCGTAGTGGACTGTACCTAGCTGGTCCCTTCTTTCGGGAGGTATGCTTCGCACTTGCCCACACGTTTTTGCCAGGTATGTCTACTCAGGTCATGAGCACTGTGGAGAAATTTTGCGGATGAGTAGGGAGCGAATAAGGGAACTTGAAGAACCTGAGAAGGGTGGCGGGATTATGGAAGTAAAGAATACCGAACAGGTCACGGCAGAAGGCACCAATGCCGGTGGGGACGAGATAGGAGCCGCAGGCACAAAAGACACCGACGGGATCGCGACGAAAGAGGCCGGTGCTACTACCGTCATCGCCGAAGTGGTCGACAAGGCCAGGGTCGCCATGGACGCCTTTATAGACTACGACCAAGAGCAGGTGAACGAGGTCGTTCAGGCGGTGGCCTGGGCCATCATAAAGCAAGAAAACGCCGAGGAGTTGGCGCGGCTTGCGGTCGAGGACACAGGTCTCGGCAACTACGAGGACAAGGTAAACAAGAACCAGCGCAAAAGTCTAGGGACCCTGCGGGATCTGATGGATCCGTCGGCAAAGTCGGTCGGCGTAATAAACGTCGACGAGGAGAAGGGGATCACGGAGATAGCCAAGCCCGTGGGGGTCGTCGCTGCCGTAACTCCCTCCACCAACCCGGCCGCAACGCCAGCCAACAAAGCCATGATGGCCCTGAAGGGCCGTAATGCGATAGTCATTGCTCCTTCGCCGAAGGGGGCTTCGACTTGTGAGCTCCTTCTACGGTACATACACGAAGAGCTGTCCAAGATCGGGACGCCCCTGGATCTGGTCCAGATGCTGCCGACGGTCGACAGAGAGATGACGCAAGAGCTCATGAAGCAGGCAGATTTCGTGACCGTCACCGGGTCTGCCAACAACGTCCGTGCCGGCCAGACCTCGGGGACCCCGAATGCCTGCGTCGGCCCGGGGAATGTAGTCTCGGTCGTCGATTCCTCCGCGAAGGTCGAGGAGGCGGCGCGGAAGATCCGGATAAGCAAGACTTACGACTACGCGACGAGCTGCTCCAATGACAACTCGGTCGTCATCGAGGCCCCAGTTTACGAAGCGTTGGTCGAGGCCCTAAAGAGAGAGGGCGGATACTTCTGCGACGACGAAGAACGCGAGCTTCTTAAGGAGGCGGTGTGGCCCGGAGGCGGGAAGCGCAGCGGCGAGACCCTTTGTAAGGCTCCGTCGGTCATAGCGGACGTTGCCGGGCTTCAAGACCCCGAGACGAGAGAAGCTTCCTTCTTCATGGTCGAAGGGAAAGGCGTGGGAGAAGAAGATCCTTTCTCGGACGAGAAACTCGCGGTGGTCCTTACCGTCTACAAGGTTGCGGACTTCGACGAAGCGCTGGACCTGACCAAGCGGATACTCGACTACAAGGGCCGGGGGCATTCGTGCGGGCTGCATACCACGAACGAGGCCAACATCGAGCTCATCGGTCTGGAGATGGACGTGTGCCGCCTGCTAATAAATCAAATCCAGGTCTTCGGTAACGGAGGGAGCTTCGATAACGGTCTCAACTTCACGCTCTCTATGGGAGGCGGTAGCTGGGCCGGAAACAACATCGACGGAAACCTGTCCTACAGGCACTTCCTGAACATCACCAAGGTGTCCCGGGTTATCCCAGAGGTTATTCCGACCCAGGAAGAGCTTTTAGGATCCTACTGGTCCAAGTATGGTCGCTAGCCCGTCATCGGCTGGATAAGGGGAGGAGAGAGCTTCGGTGAAGCTGTTCGAGTACCAGGCCAAAGAGCTCTTTGAGGAAGCCGACATCCCCATTCCTAATGGAAAGTTGGTAAACAGCGCATCCGAGCTCGACGGGGTGGTAGAAGAGGTCGGGCTACCGTGCGCGATCAAGGCCCAGGTCCTTCAGGGCGGTCGCGGAAAGGAGGGGCTGATACAACTCGCCTCCACGGACGATGAGGTTCGGACGAAGTCGGAGCAGATCCTCGAGAAGATCGAGGATAGGTATGGTCTGCTCGTCGAGCAAGCCCTAGACATAGACAAGGAGCTCTACCTGTCTATCACCCCCGAGCCCGTCTCCGGTTCGGCGCTGATCATGGCCAGCGCCGAGGGCGGGGTGGAGATCGAGGAAGTCGCCCAGAATACGCCCGAGAAGATCACCAAAGAGCGCGTTGACGTATCTGAAGGGTTGCTGCCTTTCCAGGCGCGCAACGTGATGTTCGAGTTGGGCCTGGACAAGGACGGGGTCAAGCAGGGCAGCACGATGCTCCTGAACCTCTACGACCTCTTCCAGAGGTACGACGCCGAGCTGGTGGAGATCAACCCGTTGATAATAACGGAAGAGGGCTCCCTCATCGCCGCGGACGGGAAGATAACCATAGATGACGACGCGCTACCCCGCCAGGAGCGTTTCTCTCTGAGCAGGGATTACTTCGAGAGCGACGTCGCATACGAGGCGTCCCAGGAAGGAATCCCCTACCTCAAGTTCGACGGAGACATCGGCCTTCTGTGCGCGGGGGCCGGTCTGACCAACGTTGTCTACGACCTGATCAACTACGCTCGCGGGAGCGTAGATAGCTACGTCGAGTTCGGCGGGCCGAACTACCGTAAGGCCGCCAAGGCCCTGGAGCTCATGATGAAGACCGAGCCGAAGGTCGTCCTGGTCGTGACGTTCGGGACTATCGCTCGCGCGGACGTCATCGCCGAGGACCTGGTCGAGGCGATCAAACGACTAGAACCGGACTTCCCTATCGTTACGGCCATCAGGGGAACCGGGGAGGAGAAGGTGCCGGATCTCATCGGCGAGGTCGGTCTCGAGCAGTTAGAAGATACCGAAGAGGCGGTAGGGAAAGCCGTCGAGCTTGCGGAGAGTGCAAAGAGATGAGCATCCTAATAGATTCGACGATGCGGGTGCTGGTCCAGGGAGCCACCGGCCAGGAAGGGAGATTCTGGACCAGGCACATGATCGAGCTTGGCACGAATGTCGTGGCCGGCGTAACGCCCGGCAAGGAGGGAGAGGAGGTCGAGGGAGCGCCTGTCTTTAACACCGTGCGGCGGGCCACCGAGGAGTTTCCGGCGGACGCATCGTTGCTCTTCGTGCCGCCCGGTTTCGCCAAAGACGCAGTATACGAGGCGCTGGACGCCGGGATCGAAACGGTCGTCGTCCTGGCCGAGGGGATCCCCATGCACGACGCTCTGCGGATAAGGAGGGCCGCCCTCTCCGAGGGTGCAATGGTGATCGGGGGAAACACTTCGGGGGTTATCTCGACGGGCGAGGCGATGATGGGGTTCTTCCCCTACTGGATAGAACGCGTCTACCGTCCCGGACGCATCGGCGTCATGACGAGGAGCGGGTCGCTGACGAACGAGATCACGGCCCAGATAGTCAAGGCCGGCTTCGGAACTTCGTCCTTGGTAGGCATAGGCGGAGACGCCGTGCCCCTGACCAGGTTCGCCGAGGTGCTGCCCTTGTTCGAGGAAGACCACGAAACCGACGCCGTGGTCATCATCGGCGAGCTCGGGGGAACGATGGAAGAAGAGGTGGCCGAGGCGATAGAGGACGGAACCTTCACCAAGCCGCTGGTCGCTTCTATGGGGGGTAGGACAGCGCCCAAGGGAACGAAGATGGGCCACGCGGGAGCAATCGTCACCGCCGGGAAGGGCACAGTCGGGGACAAAGTGGCTGCTCTGGAAGGGGCAGGGGTGCTCGTCGCCGACCGGCCCAGCGAGGTGGGAGAGCTGCTCCAATCAGTCCTGACGAAGGTGCGATAACAGGGGTGATCAAGACGAGGCTATCTGAGAACGGGCGTTGGAGCTGTCCCGGCGAATGGTCCTGGTAGACACCGAGGACGAGGTAGTGATCAAGGCTTCTCTACGTACGCGAGGACAGTTCCGTGAAGCGGGTGTTCTTGAGAGAGAAGTGATAGGCACTCGGCATGATACTCGTTGGACAAGGGGGAAGGGGACCCGTGAAGTTAAACAGCACGAGGCTATCCGGAAGACTCTCGGCATGAACGAGAAGGCCGACTCGAGCAGGATAGACGAGCAGCACACGGATAGGGAAACAGGCGCCTCTCGCACAGAAGATGTCGGCACGGAGGAACATCGCTCGGCGCCTTGGTCGCTGTGGCTGAGCATGCTTCCGGAGGTCGTGCTCTTCGCGGCTGCCGCGTTTCTCTTTATAGTTGCGCGCAACTTCAAGTACGTCGGGCAGCCGGACCAGATCGGCCCTAGCTTCTGGCCGCAGGTGCTCTGCGTCGGCATAGCCATCGGTGCGCTGGTGCGCATTGGACAGAAGCTTTGGTCGGGCGAACGCTGGGTTGCTCAGGATGCAGCATCCGAAACGGATGAGGTGAGGATGCCGCGCGTGGCCCTCGGGATTGCTCTCGTGGGTAGCTACATAGTGGGGATGCTGTTCCTGGGCTACATACTGGCGACCGCGCTGTTTCTCATCGTCTTCATCTACCTTGGCGGACAACGGAAATGGTACGTAATACCCCTGGGAATAACCAGTTCTCTCGTTTTCGCCTACGTCTTTCTCAAGGTCGTGTACATTGCGCTGCCGTCCGGCGTGGGCGTCTTCGACCAGCTTACCGTGCTCCTTTATGAACTCCTCGGGATTTACTAAGTAAGCTCAATGATCGAAGTGGTCCGCAAAACAGGGACTAGGACATGGTAGAGACCATTAACGGTGTTCTTGGCGCCATAGCTTCGATAGGCGTATATGGGTTGGTCCTGGTGGTGATCGGGGTCTTGCTCGGCTTGCTGGTCGGCGTTCTGCCTGGGCTCACCTTCGTGATGGGAGTCCTGCTACTGGTGCCGTTCACCTACAGCATGGAGACGGGACCAGCGCTGATACTCATGTTAGCCCTGTACGTTGCTGGAACCTATGGGGGTGCGCTGACCGCCATACTGCTCAACATCCCCGGCGAGCCCAACAACGTGCCGCTGTTGTGGGACGGGCACGGCATGGCTCGCAGAGGCCGGGCCGCGGAGGCTCTAGGGTGGGCGGCGCTCGCGGCGCTCGTCGGCGGGCTGGTGTCGTGGGCGGTGTTGGTCTTCGCCGCAAAACCATTCGCTTCGGTGGCACTCCAGCTGTCTTCTCCCGAGTACTTCGTTATTGTGCTGCTGGGGCTAGCCAGCGTCTTGGCGCTTACAGAAACCTCCGTGGTCGCGGCCACCACCGCAATGTTCGTAGGTATGTTGGTCTCTACTGTCGGGGTGGATCCAGTCACCGGCACGGTCCGCTACGACTTCGGCACGACCATCCTGAGAGACGGTATAGATTTCCTAGCCGTCATGATCGGCATCTATGCCCTGGGCGAGGTTATTACTCGTTTCGGCGAGAACTTCGGAGGGCAGGTGGCACAGCAACCGGCCAGCATCAGAACCACCATCCCAGGAGTGCGCGCCATAAAGGATCGGGGAGGTAGCATCATTCGCGGCATCCTCACAGGAAGCCTCATGGGCACGGTTCCCGGCGCGGGAGCGACCGTTGCCTCCTTTGTCTCCTACGGTCTCGAGAAGCAGTTCGGAAAGCATAAGAGAGAAGTCGGCCAAGCGTCACCTAGCGGCATCGTGGCCCCGCAGGCGGCATCGACGGCAACCGTGGGCGGGGCCCTCGTACCGCTCCTCATACTGGGCATTCCGGGGAGCGCTGCGGCGGCGGTACTGCTCGGCGTCTTTCTGCTGCATAACGTGCAGCCCGGACCCCGGATCTTTGTGGAACAGCCCGAGCTCGTCTACATGATCTTTGGGGCGTTCCTGCTCAGCTTGATCCTAATGTTCGCTGTCGGGGTCCTGGGGGCCAAGCCGCTTATTCGAGTGCTTAGCTTCCCGGAGGTTTACGTGTCGGCGTTCGTGGTGCTGTTCGCGTTCATAGGAGCCTTCGCGCTACGCCAGTCTTTCTCGGATGTGTGGATCATGTTCGCTTTCGGGCTGATCGGGTTCATCATGGTCCGCAGCGACTACCCGGTAGCGCCCTTGGTACTGGGAGCTATCTTGGGTCCTCTCGCTGAACGTCACTTCGCCACAGCGATGATCTCGAGCCGTAACGACTGGTCTGTGTTCTTCACACGGCCTATCAGCGGGACGCTGATGGTTATCCTGATCCTGCTGATGCTCCTTCTTGGCTACAGGGCTTATAGGGCGAGAGGCCAGAGGACGGCGGGGGAAAGGGAGTCGCAGCGACAAGGCACGCAGCAAATAGGAGACAAGTAAGGGTAGCGATGAGGGGAGAAGTTAATGAGCAAAAAGCAACCGAAGACTAAGGGTTGGTGGGTAGAGGGAGCTATCCTGATCGTTCTTGTCGCGCTGCTGCTGTCGGTGACGACCGCCTGCGGCGGCGGGACGCGAGGCCCCTCTGGGGAGGACAAGCAATCCAACCGTCCAATTGAGATGGTGGTACCCTTCGGAGCCGGCGGTGGAGCGGACCAGATCGCCCGGATCGCGGCGACCAGCATGGAAGAGGAACTCGGAGCACAGGTACCCGTGGTCAACACCCCAGGCGCGACAGGCAATACGGGCATGACCAGCATGCTCACCAGCACGCCCGGGGAGGCCACGGCCATACTGATACAGGACACGCTGGCCACCATACCCTATGGCTCTGCGTCCTTCACACTAGACCAGATACAGGGCGTCTGCCGGCTCCAAGAGATGCCCTCAGCAATCTTTGTCCAGGGCAACGGTCCTTACGGAAACTGGGAGGCACTCGCTGCCGCTGCGAGAGAGAGGCCCGGCGAACTGAGGGTGGCGACGGTGGGGCAAGGCGGCGTGGACGACGTCATGCTGGCCGCCCTAGCCGAGCAGGCCGGCATCGAGTTTCGTCCCGTGCCGTTCGCTGACCCCAGCGAGCGTTACGCGGCCCTCCTTGGCGGATCGGTGGACGCCCTGTACGAACAGCCGGGTGACATTCTGTCAAACTTGGAATCAGGGGAGTTTAAACCGGTGCTGGTGTTCGCCGAGGAGCGGGTGGAAGGGCTCGAAGGTGACTACGCCCTTGGCCAGGACGTAGGGGTAGACATTATCCTGAACCAGTTCCGCGGCATCGTGACCAGCGCGGAGGCCGATTCCGAGACGGTCGATAGACTGTCCGATGCCTGTGCCGCCGTTAGGGACGACCCGCAATATCAGGAGTTCCAGGAGCAGAATTTCTCCAGCCCAGAGAGCTACCAGGATGCCGAGGAGTTCACAACATATGTTCAGAACCAAGTAGACATGATAGCCGAACTCCAAAGGAGGTTCGGGATCACCGGATAGGTGCCCCAAAAGCAGCGTGACCGGCGACTGATACGGAGACAAGGTTGCCGCCCTAGAGGGGGCGGGTACGCTCATGGCAGACCAGGACAGCGAAGCCGGGGAGCTGCTTCCGTCGGTGATGACGAAGGTAGGATAACAGAGGCGATCGAAACGACGAGACTATACGAGAAGCTTGTCGGGCTGATGATAGGTGGGTTTATAGCAGCAAGGATATCAACAACTGCCTTGGCTCAAAAACGCGTGAGCCTAATATGAGGTACACCAAGCGAGGTATGCTGTGAGCATAGAATTCTTATCAATGATTGTCCTTATCGTTATGTTTGTCGTTGCCACGACTTTGCCGATCAACCTTGGTGCCCTAGCCTTCGTCGCCTCTTTTGTTGTTGGCACCGTGATCGCGGGCCTGAGCCCTGGTGATGTATTCGGAGGCTTCCCGGTCGACTTGTTCGTTCTTCTGGTAGGGATCACCCTTCTATTTGCCCTCGCTGAGAGGAATGGAACCATTGACCTGATTACGGAGGGGGGCCTCCGCTTGGTCAGGGGCAACATTGGTCTTATTCCGTGGGTAATGTTTGGGCTGACCACTGTGTTGTGTGCCGCTGGTGCTCTGAGTGCTGCCGGTGTCGCCATCGTCGCCCCGATTGCGCTGCGCTACGCTGCTCGGCATGGAATTAGTCCCCTCCTCATGGGTATAATGGTCGTACAAGGGGCTACCGCAGGCTCTTACTCGCCGATCAGTCCCTTCGGAGTTATCACTAGCGGTGTACTCGCGGACCAAGATCTGCCGCAGAATCCAGGACTGCTCTTCGTAAACTCTCTGATCTTCAATACCTTGGTCGCGGCCGGGGTGTTTATAGGGTTCGGCGGATCTCGCCTACTGCGAATGCAGACCTCTCCCGAAGAGCTCTCAGAAGAGGAGAGAGAAGTCACAGAAGAGACCCCAGCATACAGCGCCCCTGAAGAAGAGACGTCAGCATCCAGCACCCCTGAGGCCAGCAACGCCCCTGAAAGCGGGGAAGGGGGATCCGAAGACAGTACGGAGGGAAGCAGAGGCGGGCTGACTCCTTACAAGGGAGCTACGCTTGCGGGCATAGTGGCACTTATCGTGTTGGCACTTGGATTTCAGGTGGAGGTGGGTTTCGCCGCATTCACGATAGCGTTGGTGTTGTGGATGATGGCCCCGTACAGGCAGGCGGAAGTCCTCAATGACTTACCATGGTCAGTAATCCTACTGATATCTGGAATCCTGACATATGTAGGAGTGCTAGATAGTGTCGGCACCATCGATTACGTGGAAGGCTTTATTACCGATGTGGGTGACCCTCTGCTTACGGCCCTTATTGGAGCCTATGTAGGAGGAATAGTCTCGGCTTTTGCATCGACGGCGGGAATTTTGGGAATTGCCCTCCCACTAGCAGGACCTGTCCTGGAGGATGTGTCCCTTTCCGCTATCGGCGTGGTGTCGGCGATAGCTATTGCTTCAGCGATCGTCGATGTGAGCCCCCTCTCTACCAACGGGGCGATCCTGCTTGCTAACGTGAGAAACGTAGCAGAACGTGTGTTCTTCAGGCAGCTTTTGCTATGGGCCGTCTTTATCACGGCTGTAGGGCCGCCGCTCGCCTGGCTCGTGTTCGTCGTGATCGGAGTGCCTTAACCGGCACGGCCACAGGCGGAACTACTGGCCAAGACCAATTGGAATCATAAGGAGGACGCGAGTTATGCAGCTCACACCCGAAGAAGAGAGGATGTTGCGGGGAGAGAGGGGCGAAGCGGTCGAAGAGGCGCTCCAGGTGCAGCTGGAGGTGGGCGAGTTTTTCGGGGCGGAATGCTTCGTCCCGGTCAATAACGTCCACATGATGGGCGACATCGAGGTGATGGGCGATGGGGGCTTAGAGTTTTTGCGGCGCGTGGCAGGGCTCGGGGCAAGGTGCGTGGTGAACACGACTACCAACGCCCGCTGCTTCGACTTCGACTACGTCGAACGCCTGAATCAGGATAAAGGGACAGCCGAGAAGGAGAAGGAGCTGATCTCGCTTTTGCAGGAGATCGGGGTGATGACCACAGACACCTGCATCAACTACCAGTCCGTCTACCAGCCCCACCTGGGCGAGCACGTGGCCTGGGGGGACACAGGCACGGTCATCTACGCCAACTCCGTCCTCGGGGCCCGCTCGAACTTCGAGAGCGGCCCCGTCGCCCTCGCCGCCGCCCTCACCGGCAGGACCCCTGCCTACGGCTTCCACCTCGACGAGCGCCGCAAGGGGAAGATCCTGGTAGAGCTCGAAGCAGAGCCGAAGAACCTGGCCGACTGGGGGGCCGTAGGTAAACTCGTAGGCGAAAAGTATCAGAACTACTTCTCGGTGCCCGTGTTCACCGGCGTGGAAGGATCGCCCATTGCGGACGACCTGAAGCACTTAGGGGCCTCGCTCGCCAGCTACGGCTCGTTGGGGATGTTCCACATGGTGGGCGTTACCCCGGAGGCGGAGACCGTGGAGGATGCCTTGGGCGGGGAAGAGCCCAAAGAGACCGTAACCGTCACCGATGAGGACCTCGACGAGCTGTACGCCAGCTACGACACGGGGGACAGCAGCGCCAACCTGGTCGTCTTCAGCGGTCCGCAGCTCTCACTCTACGAGTTGAAAACCATCTCGGAGCTCTTGGAGGGGAAGAAGGTCAAGGAAGGCACGTCCCTTATCGTCACCACCAACAGGGGGTACAAAGCCGCTGGCGAAAAGCTTGGTTACCTGCATAAGATAGAGGAAGCGGGCGGGATGGTCTTGGAGGGCGTGTGCTTTTACATCTTGGACAGCATAGTCCGCCTGAGGGTAGAGAATGGATGGGACAATCTGGTGACCAACTCGGCGAAGCTGGCCAACATCATAGCGGCCCACAAGTTCAACCCCATTCTGCGCCGCACCGAAGAATGCGTCGAAGCAGCCCTGACAGGGAGGGTAGAGCAGCCATGAGCGCCCGGGAGAAAGAGGAAACCATCATCAAAGTCGAGCGGGCGGCTGGGGAGGTCGTCGAGGGGGAGGCCCTTGTGTCGCCGGAGGGCTTCAGCCCCAGGTACGACCTCGACCGCTGGACCGGCGAGATCTCCCGCCCGGGGCACGCCATAGAGGGGGAGAATATAAAGGATAGAATCCTCTTCTTCCCGACCGCCAAGGGCGGTATTGCTGCCGGGTGGGCGTTTCACGACCTCAAAACCAAGGGCATAGCGCCAAAGGCCCTGGTGTTCGGGGTGACCAACCCGGTGATGGTGCAGGGGGCAGTCTTCGCCGGCATTACCATTACCGAGGGCTGGTCGCGAGACCCCCTCAAGGTGGTACGTACGGGGGATAACGTCAGGGTAGATCCCTCGAACAAGAGCATCGAAATTTTGAGACGCGGGTAGCCTGCCGTCTCCACTGAAGAGTAGTGGATTAGAGGGAAGGGGAAGCTACGTGGAGAAATTCGGTGGAGAGAGGATGGGTCAAGAAGTCTCTCCCAGCAGAGTAGCGCTGGCGAGTTCCATAGGTGCCACCATAGAGTGGTACGACTTCTTCATCTTCGGGACGGCGGCCGGTCTGGTCTTCAACCAGCTGTTCTTTACCAACCTGGATCCGGTTACCGGAACCCTGGTCGCCTACCTCACGTTCGCGGTAGGCTTCGTGGCCCGACCCGTAGGTAGCCTTATCTTCGGCCACTAAGGGGACAGGCTCGGTCGCAAAACCATGCTTATCCTTACGCTGTTCATAATGGGAGTTGCGACCTTCCTCATGGGTCTCTTACCGACGTACACCCAGATAGGGATCTGGGCCCCGATCCTGCTAGTTATACTGCGTATCCTTCAGGGCATAGGCATCGGCGGCGAGTACGGCGGAGCGGTGCTCATGGCGGTGGAATACGCACCCGAAGGCAGGCGTGGCTTCTACGGGAGCTGGCCCCAAGCCGGGGTTCCGGCGGGGCTCTTCCTCGGTACGGTAGCTTTCGCCCTGGTCTCGCTGCTACCCAACGAACAGTTCTTCGCTTGGGGCTGGCGGCTGGTGTTCCTGGTGAGCATCGTCCTGGTCGGCATAGGCCTGTACATCCGACTGCAAATCTTGGAGACTCCGGCTTTTACGCGTGTCAGAGAGACTCAAGAAGAGGCCCAGGTACCCTTTACGGAGTTGTTGCGCACGCAGCCGAAGGAACTGCTTTTGGGCATGGGTACACGCTGGATCGAAGGCCTGGTGTTTTCAATGCCTACGGGGTCTTCGTAATCTCGTACGTTACCGGCCAGCTCGAGCTGACGAGAACTACGGCCTTGATCGGGGTCACGATCGCTGCTGCCTTCGGGGTGGTGCTCGTTCCGGTTTACGGAGCGCTCTCCGATCGCTTCGGCCGTCGGGTGGTGTACGGGGCGGGTGCGGCACTTTTCGGACTGTTTGCCTTTCCCTCCTTCTTGCTGATCGACACCCGGCAGCCGGTTCTAATCTGGCTGAGCATTGGGGTGACGCTCGGCCTTATCTATCCTGCGATATACGCTCCCTTGGCGGCCTTCTGGTCCGAGCTCTTCAGCACCCGCGTCCGCTATACGGGGGTCGGGTCCGTCTACCAGTTCTCGGGGATACTCGCGAGTGGGCTTACGCCGTCCATCGCCACCCTGCTGCTCGGGTACGCGGGAGGCGCCCCGTGGCTCTTTGTCGGCTACATGATCTTGGTCACCCTCATAAGCCTGACAGCACTCTACTTCTCCCCGGAGACGTATCGCAGGGATATAGTCCAGACGACGTCCGCGGTAAGACGACCCGAGACAGCCCCAGAGAGCTAAAGCCAGGAATCTCATGGCCTACTCTGCGGATCCGGACAAACACCGGCGGGCCGCCGAGTTCCTCGCCGATGAGCCGATCCTCGACGCGGACGAAAGCACCGTGTCGAGCGTTCTGATCCAGCCGCTCTCACAGCAGCGGCAGCTAAGCATCGCCCCGAGAGAGGTGAGCCCGGACGAACTCGCCAACATCTTCCGCGAGTCTTTAGCGAATTGGTAGGAGGCAGCATAGCGCCGGTGTTACCGGCGCTATGCTGTTCAGGTGGTTTCGCTGACCGCGCGAGCCAGGATCGAGAGGCCCTCCTCCAGCTCGTCGTCAGTTATCGAGAGCGGCATGAGCGTCCGTACCACGTTCGCGTACCGCCCGGCCGTCAAGAGCATCAGACCCTTTTGCAGGGCGTTCTCTGCCACTTTTGCCGTGCGCTCACCGTCGGGGATGCGGCTCTCAGGGTCCTTCACCAGCTCCATGGCGACCATCGGCCCCCGGCCCCGCACGTCGCCTATTACGTCAGGGTGTTTCTCCTGTATCTCGCGCATCGCGCCTATCACACGCTCCCCGATCTCGCCGGCCCGCGATAGGAGATCGTCTTCCTCGAAGACTTCAAGGACGGCCAGGGCCGCGGCGCAGGCCACCGGGTTGCCGCCTAAGGTGGTGCCCAAGCCGCCCGGCTGAACCGAGTCCATGACCTCCGCTCGCCCTGTCACTCCCGAGAGCGGCAGCCCGCCCGCCAGGCTCTTGGACATCGTCAAGAGGTCAGGCGCCACCCCGGAGTGCTCGATGGCGAACATCTTGCCCGTCCGTCCGAAGCCGGTCTGGATCTCGTCCACTATCAGCAATATGCCGTGCTCGTCGCAAAGCTCCCGCAGGCGCCGCAGGTAAAAGTCCGGGAACGGGATGAACCCGCCCTCTCCCGAGACGGGCTCCACGACCACGGCCGCCAGGTTCTCTGGGTCCACCTGGCCCGCCAGCACCCGCTCGACGAAACCGAAGCAGTCGCCCCTACAACCATCCGCGCAGTCCTTGCCCGCCGGGCAGCGGTAGGGGTAGGGCGCGGGCACCCGGTAGACCTCCGGGGCGAACGGCCCGAAGCCCTTTTTGTAAGGGATGGCCACGCTGGTCAGCGTCATCGTGAGGAGGGTGCGCCCGTGCAAACCGTTCTCGAAGGCCAGCACCGCTTGACGGCCCGTATGCGCGCGTGCGATCTTGACCGCATTCTCGACTGCCTCCGCGCCAGAGTTGGCAAGGAAGGTTCTTTTTTCGAACTCACCTGGGACCAGCGCGTTTAGTTTCTCGGCCAGCTCGACGTAGGGCTCATAGGGTGCTGTCTGGAAGGCGGTGTGCGTAAGGTCTCCAGCTTGTTCCTTTACCGCCTCGACCACGCGGGGGTCGGTGTGCCCGACGTTCATGGCCCCGATGCTTCCGGCGAAGTCTATGAAAGTGTTGCCGTCCACGTCCGTAAGGAGCGCGCCACGAGCCTCCTTGATGAAAACAGGCATAGCATTCACCGCACCCGGGGGCACTGCACGCCTCCTGCGCTCCATCAAGGCCTTGCTCTCCGGGCCTGGTATCTCAGTCTTGATCCTCGTCGAGTCCAGCACGTTCAGGGTCCCTTCTCCCTAAGATATCTACCTTTTTCTGATTAACGCACCTGGTAGGCGAAGACCCTCACCTTTAGCTCGGGATCTTCGTAGCGTAACTGCGAGAAGGGCTCGCTCATCTCCAAAAGCTGCCACCTCCCCTCCCTTTCAAGGGCTTCTTGCTTCTCTTTGAAGCCCCCCTCCTCGTACACGTCGGTGCGCACGCTGAAGATCATGTGCCCGCCGGGCCTGGTGACCCTGATCAACTCATCAAAGGA
>JALYGT010000130.1 GCA_030776965.1 Actinomycetota bacterium | reverse complement strand
AATATCGTCCTCGCGGCACCGCTCTTCTCGCTACTACCGTTGCCGGGAAGCGGTCTCCGCGTCCTCCCTTCTAGGAGTGCCGTTCTTGATCTCACCCCTCCGGCTGTAAGCTTTCTCGACGATGTCTCGAGCCACCTCCCGGCTACCCAAACCGAAAGCTATCGCTGCGGCCAAAGCCACTGCGCCGAGTGCGATCAGGAACGTAGGTGCCGTAAGCTCGACCGCGATACCGAGCTGCGTCAGGGCCGCGAAGGCCGCGTAGACAATGATGGTGTACCGGGCGACGCTCGCCAGGACACCCGTACCCGTCGCGCCCCGCACCAACCCGGCCACGAAGTTAGCGAGCAGGGCGGCGAGGACCAGGATCAAGATGGCCGCTATGATACTGGGGATGTAGGCGATGAGCTGGGCGAAGACCGCCGAGACCTGCGGTATGCCCAGAGCGTCCGCGGCCATGGTGATGGCGATGATGAAGACGAACCAGAACACCAGTTTGCCAAGGACACTCGCCGGAGTCTGACGCGTCTGGGCCTGATCGAAGAACTGCTTGACGCCGCCGCGCTCCATCCAGCGGTTGAAGCCTATGCCCCGCAACACCCGGACGATGACGGCCTGCAAGAGCTTGGCCACGAGGTAGCCGACGAGCAGGATCACGACCGCCCCTGCGAGCTGCGGGAGGTACGTCAGGAACGTGCTCAACGCGTCCTGTAGTGGTTGCACGAGGTTCATCTACCTCTCCTTTCACCTACGTTTGTCCTTCAGGGGTAGTAGTCAGGCCTGAGCTTGCCCTATGCGGTCCGTCGGGCGATCAGGCCGTAGAGGAACAGCAAGACGATCGCCCCGAAGGTCGCTACCAGGACGGACCAGACGTTGAAGCCCGTCGCCCCGGTCCCGCCGAGGAGGCTGACGACGAAACCTCCCACTAACGCGCCAGCCATCCCTAGTATGAGGGTAATCAACAAGCCACCCGGACCTTCTCCGGGCATGATCCACTTGGCCAGCAACCCGGCTATTAAGCCGACCACTATCCAGGAGATGAGTCCCACGTTCTTTCCTCCTTTGCTCACTGTCGGTTCTCGTCTCGGAAGGTAGTTTGGTCCCCGAGCGTGTGGATAACCTGTGAAGTTCATGAGAGTTTGCACAGAAATGCTGGCGAAGGAGGATCGGTGATTCTCGCTTCGAGAGTTTGGCCTACAAGCATGTGGATGACTGAGGTCTATGAGAGTTCCCACAGAAACGTTGGCGAAGGGATCGGTCGCTGCGTCGAACCGTTCCCTAACGGCGCACGTAGAGCCGCGGGCGGAGGAAATCGAGGAGAACCCGCAAAACGGCGAGCATCGGCACGGCGAGTAACGCCCCGCTTAGGCCGGCGATCTGCCCCCCGCCGACCACGGCGAGGAGCACGAGGATCGGGTGGACTCTGACGGCCTGCCCATGCACCCGTGGCGACAGGACGTTGCTTTCGAACTGCTGTATGGCGAGGAACGCGAGGGCGGTCAGGACAGCAGTCGTGGGCGACTCGAGGAACGCCAGGATCAGGGCGGGGATTGCTCCAAGCCATGCTCCCAGGAAGGGTATGATCGCCGTTGCCGAGACCCAGGCCCCGAGCAGCAGGGAGTACGGCACGCCCAAAAGCCACAGCGCGAGGCCTGAGAGCACGCCCTGAGTGATGATTACGAGGGCGAGACCGCCCAAGTACCGTGAGAGCGAGACGTCGAATGCCCTCCAGAGATCCGCAGCGTCCCGCCGGTAGGGTGACGGGATCGCTCGCATGTACGCCGCCTTAATCCTCCGGACATCGACGAGTAGGTAGATCGCGACGAAGACTATCCCGAAGAGCACCACCACAATGTTGAACACGCTCGAAACAAAGCCCGTTACCCCGAAGAGCACGCTCTGGGCGAGAGCCTGCGCGCGTCCGAACAGGTCCTGCGTAATGTTCGAAATAACCTCCTCCGAAGTCACCGGCAGGGCGTTGCCTTCCTCCAGGGAGCGGAGTACTTCTCGGAACCGATCATCCAGGCTCGAAGCGATCCCGGGTATCGAGGAGATCAATGCCCCGAGCTGCTCGATCAGGATCGGCAACAGCAAAACGAGCGCCAGGACGATGACCCCCAGCAGTAGCAGCACCGTTACCAGTATCGCCAAGCCTCTCGGCATAAGACGCGAGAGCCACCGCACGGGTAGGGAAAGGATCAGGGCGAGCACCATCCCGCCCACCGCGATGGTCGCCACTCCCGGGGCGGCGCGCAAAAATAGGACGAGCAAGACGAGCGCCAGGACGATCAAAACGCCCAGCACCCGCGGCGGTACCGGGATCCGCGTGGGTTCGCTCTCCGGACCGCGCGATCGAGACCCCTGGTCAGTCTGCTTGTTCGTCTTCACCCCTAAAAACCCTCTCGATGGCCTGCCGGAAGAACGCCCCGTGGTGGTTAATCTTAGAGGTCCGGACGCTTCCATGCCGGAAGCCCTAAAGTCCTAACTGGCACGCCCAACCGCTCCTGAAACCAGCCGGCAAACCTGGAACTCTCGAAAAGACTGCTGGTGGCGACGCATGCCGGTCGAGTCATTCAACCGGCGGAAATGCTAGACGGGCGTTTGGTCGCGAGAGCTTCGCGCCTCTGGGCCTCATCGACCGCCTCTTCGACGACGGAGGACGGTATCCCGTAACCGACGTCGCCCGTGCCGGCACCTTCGGCGAAGATGGTGGCAACCACCTGGCCCTCGGAGTTCACCACCGGTCCCCCGGAGTTTCCGCGGCGGACCACGCCGCGAATGCTCGTCACCTGGCGCTCCACGTGCCCACTGCCGAAGGCATTGCTAGAGAGGACCGATCTGGTAGCCCCTATGCGGCCCGCACGCGCCTCGAACGGGCCGTTTTCGGGGTAACCCATGATAACGACCGTCTCCCCGGGCTGCGGGGAGGCGAGCTGCAGGGCCGGTAGATCGATTCCCTCCACGCCCAAAACCGCCACGTCGTTGCGTTCGTCGGAGAGTAAGATCTCTGCCGGCAGCTGCCTCATCGTGCCCGGCGGTTGCACCCACGTATACCCTCCGCCCGGCACGACGTGCGCGTTGGTCACTACGAGGCCAGGAGCCGCGACCCACCCCGAACCTGCGTACCCGCTAACTCCCTCTATGCTGGTGACTCGCACGGCGCTCGAAGCGGCCTGTCGCACCGCTGGCTCGTTCAGCAGCGCCGGGTTGGGCGTAGGAACGTCCGGCCGCGGACCTTCTAGTTGCGGCAGGGGACCGAACCGGACGAACGCTTGAAGCAGGGTATGCGAAGGTAGCCGCTCGTCGAGCGTGCCCACGATCTCCGATCTTTGCAGCGATGCTTGGAAGGCGGGAGGCAGCGGAGCTTGCTGGGCAAAGACTCCCAAGACCCAGGCGAGTAGCAGCCCGAGGGCTGCCCCGAGCGCCGCCCCGCCCAACTTGTCGAGAACTCCCAAGAAGGTATCCTCGATCCGAAAGCGGATTCGGGCAGCGATGCCTCGGGCGAGAGCTTCGCCGAGAATCGCGGAGACCAGCACGAAGCCTACGACGATCAGAGGCCCGTAAGTGCCTAAGTAGCCCTCGGACGCGAGCGTCGAGGCCACCTTCGATCCCAGGTATACGCCGCCGAGCATGCCGCCCAAAGAGAGAGCGCCTACCAGGAATCCCGTGCGGAAGCCGCGCACCGCAAGCAGTAACACGAAGGCCGCTATGAACCAATCAGCCGTGGTCATTCCTCTAGCACAGGCCACCTCTTTACCCTAAGCGCTGTCACGGGATCTTGGATCCCGTTCCATGACTGATGCTGCGGTTTTCTCGGGCACCTCTCCGGTGGAAAGATAAAGGTTCCGCTCGACTCGGAGTAACCCACAAAATCCTCACTACCCGTTAGGCTATAAATTACTTCTAGGATCGCTCGCCGGGAGTGGATCCCGCGGTACCGTTTCGAGCCCCGGCAAGGGACATGGAGCACAAAGGGCAACTGCTTCCACCCAGCAGCTCTCTGACGCTTCGGCGGTTCCCGAGCATCCCGAAGCGGAGAACCACGTCGATCCCTTTTACTTCGTATCTCATGGTTGGTGGGTACGACAGCGACTTGTCCCGTTTTGTCGGTTACTCTCCTTCTCTCTCACTTCAAAGAGGTGCCAGAGGTTTTTCTGCACATCGAGAGTTTGGATCTGAAAGATGTGAGCCTCTTGTGAGGACCATGAGGATCCTCACACAAACGGCGATCGTAGAACTGCTCTGATACACCGGTACGATAAGGCGGATCCGTGGAAGATGTGGCAAAATCCACGGAAATAGGGGAAGTTAGTGCACAGTGGCGTAGCGTAGTGGAGCAGCAAAAATGCCGCGAATACTCGTAGTGGAAGACGAGGCGCGCCTTGCCCGATTGATCGCGCGTGTGCTGGGCGAGGAGGGCTACGCCACCGAAACGGTCGGGGACGGACGATCGGCGCTCACGCGTGCCCTGGCGGACCCCTTCGACCTCCTTATAGTTGACTGGATGCTCCCCGATATCGACGGCGTACAGATCATACGTAGGCTCCGCGCGGCGGAGGTGAGTGTGCCGGTCCTGATGCTGACCGCCCGCACTCAGATCGAGGACCGCGTGGAGGGCCTCGACGCCGGCGCTGACGACTACCTTCCCAAACCCTTCGCCTTTCCCGAACTCTTGGCCCGGGTGCGCGCCCTTTTGCGGTGGCC
>JALYGT010000129.1 GCA_030776965.1 Actinomycetota bacterium | reverse complement strand
CGAAGACGACCGCAGCCTGAGGGGAGATCGGCAGCGGGAGACCGGGACCTCGCGCTGAGAGCTTCGTACCCCTGCATGCTGTATCCCCGCATGCTGTATCCTAAGCGGTGATGACCGAGAAACGCTTCTACGAGAAAGGCTTCGAGACGGGGACGAAATCCAAGAACCACCGGTGGCGCCGTTCATCCAAGGAGAGAGGGAGCTTACTCGAGTTCCTGATCATACTCCTCGTCGCCTTCGCTTTGGTCTTCGGCCTCGTCAGGCCTTTTATCATCGAGGCTTTCTACATCCCTTCGGAGAGCATGGTGCCCACGCTGGAGGTCGGCGACAGGGTCTTCGTCAACAAGTTTATCTACCGCTTCGCCGAGCCCGAGCGGGGCGACATCGTTGTCTTCGAGAGCATCGAGGGCAGTGAGCAGGACCTTATAAAGCGCGTCGTAGCCGTGCCGGGGGACACCGTTGCGGTTCAGAACGGCGTGCTTTTCGTGAACGGCCAGCCCCAGGAGGAGCCCTACGTCAACGACGCGTTCCCGGACGGCAGCTTCTTCGGCCCGACGATGGTACCCGAGGACGGGGTCTTCGTGATGGGCGACAACCGGGGCAACTCCCGCGACTCACGCTTCTTCGGGCCGGTGTCCATCTCGAACGTCGAGGGCAAGGCGTTCATGACCTTCTGGCCGCCATCACACGTGGATCTCCTTTAGGTGACCGAGGAAAGCTTCCAAAGAGACGAAGCCCCGAAGAGCCGACGCGAGCTACGCTGGGAGCGGCAGAGGAAGAGGAGGTTGAGCTGGTACACCGAGATGCTCCTCACGATGCTCGTCGCCTTCGCTCTGGTCTTCGGCTTCGTAAGGCCGTTCGTAGTCGAGGCTTACCGCATCCCCACCGAGAGCATGGTGCCCACGCTGGAGATCGGCGACAGGGTTCTGGCGAACAAGTTCGTCTACCGCTTCGCCGAGCCTGAGAGGGGGGACATCGTCGTCTTCGAGAGCGTTGACGGGGAGGACCAGACCCTCATCAAGCGCGTGGTCGGGGTGGAGGGAGACGAGATCCGCGTACAGGGCGGTCTCCTCTTCGTGAACGGCGAGGTACAGAACGAGCCGTACCTGAACCACGAAACGCCGTCGACCGGGTTCTACGGCCCTACAACGGTGCCCGAAGACGGGGTCTTCGTGATGGGCGATAATCGGGGCAACTCGGCCGATTCGCGCGTCTTCGGGCCCCTGCCCCTGGATAACGTGGAGGGCGAGGCGTTCTTGCGCTTCTGGCCCGTCTCCGGGATCGGGCTCCTTTAGCGAACCCTACTCCACGACCCGCTCGATCAGGCTGCGCGGGTCGAAGTAGGCCATGAAACGTTTGACCTTGTCGCCCTCGATCTTCAGGATGCTCACGCCTTCGTAGGAGACGGTGTCGCCGCTCGAAGTGCCCTCGGTGGTCCACTCCAGGGCGGCGTGGCCCTGGTCGGCTAAGACGGTGCGGAACTCGCTCTTCATCTCGTCGAAGGTGCTGCGGTAGCTCGTCCAGAACTCGCGCAGGCCATCATGGCCGCTGAAGGTCTTTGGCACTGCGACGTTGCCGACGACGCAGTCCTCCGCGTGGATCTCGACTAGCGCCTCCGCGTCCCGGTCTTCTTCGAGCTTCCACAGGGCCTCGACAAACTTGTCCGCAACCTCTTTGGACACGAAGCTACCTCCCTCTAATAGCCGTTGGTGCAGGAGCAAGGGTAAAGTTGCCCCTCTGGGAGGGCTGTAAATCCGCCTACCCGCACGTGATCTCGCTCGGCAGACGGAGCGGTAAAGTTACAATTCCTTACAAGTAAGCTCTAGACGAGGTGCAGACAGGTGGGTGAACCGTTGGACGATGATGTCTCTGAGGAAGCGCGAAATCCTTTGCTGCGTGGACAACGGCCGCCCATCGGCGGGGCGGTCTGGCGTTCGGACTCTACTGCGTCGGCTGAGGACACCGTTCACGGGGATTGAGGATGCTAAAGGCCGGTTCCAGGCTTCTTTACGCCACGCGGTGGGGCTTGAACATCTTGCTGGTGATGTGGAGGCTCAGGCCGAAGTAGTAGACGAGGTAGAGGAGCGAGAAGGCCAGGAGCACGGGGCTGGGGTTCGGCATCTGAACGAGGATGACGATGTAGGAGACGAGCCAGAGCGACGTGAGCACCAGGGTGATCTTGCGGAAAGCCATCGTGCGCGAGGGGTAGACGTACCTGATGGGCACGAAGACCAGGATCGAGCAGATGAGCAGTATCGCGCCCACGATCCCAGTCCCGAGGTCGAAGACGATGGCGTAGAACGCCGCCACGTTCCAGTAGCTCGGGAAGCCCAGGAAGAAGTGATCGGTCTCGGCGTCGTCCCCGGTCTTGGCGTCCACCCGGCAGAACTGGTAGCTCGACGCGAGGATGGGAAGCGTCGCCAGGACCACGCCGAAGGCGCCGTTGGGCAGGTAGCCAGTGGTCCACAGCAGGAGGATGGGGGCGAGGACGTAGGTCATGTAGTCCACAATGTTGTCCAGGAGGCCGCCGTCGAAGGACGGGATGAGCTCCTTTACCCGGAAGCGGCGAGCGAGGAGGCCGTCAGTGCTGTCTATCACGAGGGTCGCGAGCATGAGCCACAGCGCCAGCACGGCGTTGCCGTTGTAGGCGGCGACCAGGATCAGGAGCGTCAGTACCGCCCCGCTTGCCGTGTACAGGTGCACCGCCGAAGCGCGCAGACGTAACCAGTTCGAGACCGTTGCCGTGCTACCCGCGTTGAACTCTTCCATCCGGTCTCCTTTCTACTACGTCCGACAGGCTGTGCCTCAGTCAGATAATAACAGTCATTAACGCTGATTTAAATAATGGCAATATAAGCCCGATCCGCGCGGTCTGCGGGTACGAAGACTCTATAGCTGAGAGCGTCCTAGCCGCGCGAGACTTCCTCGATCTCGACCGTTTCTATGCGGTCGCCGGGCTCGGGATCTGCTTGCGGATCGCGCTCGCGGATGGCGTACACGTTCTCCATGCCCTCGGCGACCTCGCCGAAGACCGCGTGCCGGTCATCGAGCCAGGGCGTCGCTACGTAGGTGATGAAGAACTGGGAACCACCGGTGTTCGGCCCCGCGTTCGCCATCGAGAGGACGCCCGGCTTGTCGTGCCTGAGGTCCGGGTGGAACTCGTCCCGGATGCGGTAGCCAGGCCTGCCCGTGCCGGTCCCGGTCGGGTCGCCGCCCTGGACCATGAGATCCAAGATGGTCAGAAAGTGCAAAACAACCTGAGCTGAGGTTTCGCGCTCTGCTAACCGGGGAAGGTACCGAACTGGAGCTGACGAGAGTCTAAATCCTCATTAATGTTCGCCGCTCACAGCCTTCTTCACTGAGTACCCAGAACTTCCATTCTCGGAAACCTAGGGACAAAAAGAGAGCCGGG
>JALYGT010000128.1 GCA_030776965.1 Actinomycetota bacterium | reverse complement strand
CTCCATGACGATGTAGGAGGCCTGACGGCCATCGAGTTCGTCCTCGCCGGCATCGTAGACCTGGACTATGTTCGGGTGGGAGAGCCTGGCGGCGGTCCGCCCCTCGCGACGGAAGCGGTCGCCGATCCCGGAGTCCTCCTCGAATCCGCCCCTCAAGACCTTGACGGCGACGGGACGGTCGAGGACCTCGTCCCTGCCGAGGAAGACCACCGACATGCCACCGGCCCCGATCTCGCGCTCCAGCGCGAACCTGCCGTCGAGGCGTCTCACGGGGGGCCTCCTCTGCGGCCCGAGGTTACTAGATAACCTCCCGGCCCATCGCTCCCGCGAAGGGCCGCAAGATCTCGCGCAACCCCATGAGCGCCTCCACGGGCAAGGCCTGCTCCGCGTCGCACAAGGCTTCCTGCGGCTCGTGGTGGCTCTCCACGATGAGGCCGTCGGCCTCCGCGGCCACGCTAGCCTTGGACAACGGAACGACCAAGTCGCGCCTCCCGGCGGCGTGCGAGGGGTCCACGATCACCGGCAGGTCTGTGAGCCTCTTGGCCACTATCACGGCCGAAAGGTCCAAGGTAAAGCGCGTGGAGTTCTCGAACGTGCGTATGCCCCGCTCGCAGAGGACGACGTTGTCCCCGCCTGCGCTGGTTACGTACTCCGCCGCCAGGAGCCACTCCTCGACCGTCGCCGAGAAGCCCCTCTTGAGGATCACGCCGTGGTCCGTCCCCGCGATGGCCGCCCCGACGCTCTTCAGGAGGGCGAAGTTCGCCATGTTGCGGGTACCTATCTGAAGCACCTCCGCGTGCTCCATCACGAGCTCTATGTCGTTCGGGTCTAGGACCTCGGTGACGGCCTTTAACCCCAGGTCTTTGGTGACTTCGGAGAGTATCTTCAAGCCCTCTTCCCCCAGGCCCTGGAAGGAGTACGGAGAGGTGCGAGGCTTGAAGGCGCCACCACGGACGTACTCGAAGCCGGCCTGCTTGACGGCCTTGGCCGAAGACTCGAACTGCTCGTGGCTCTCGACGGTGCAGGGTCCGGCGACCACCCGGAAGGAGCCGGGTCGTATCATGCCGTTGTTGGTCGAAACGTTTGTCTTGACGCCTAAGGTGCTCTTCTCCGAAATGCTCATGTTAGCCAAACTCTCCGCGTTGAACTTCTAGGTCCCGGATACGGTGCAGAATGAGCTCGAAGATCTCGCGCATCGACGTGTCGTAGATGGGGCCCTCGTTCTCCTCAGCGACCTTGCGCAGGATCTCCTCCTCGCGCTTGGGGTCGAAGAGCGCCTTGCCCGCCTCGGCCTTTATGGCCACGATCTCCTGCACGATGCGCGCCCGCTCGTTGAGGATGTGTATAAGCTCCCGGTCGACCTCGTCTACCCGGCTCCTTAGCTCCTCTATCCTGGATTGGGTGTCCGCACTCTCCATGGAAGAGTGATTCTATCCTAAAGCTGGTCAGCGTGTCGGCCGTCGGCAAAGGAATGAAAAGCCGCCGCACGAGCCTCATTGCAAGCTTCCCCTAAGGGGTCTAGTCTATCTAAGAGCGGCCGACCAGAAGAAAGTGCCGATACCTAACAGCGCGACTGGAAGGAGCGCATGAAGTTCAGAGGAGAGCTAGACCCGCTTAGCCCTTACAAACCGCCCCGCATGTCCCTGGAAGCGGCCGCGGAGCACGTCGGCCCGGACGGGAGCCCGAACGGAGGCTACGTCAAGCTGACCTCGAACGAGCTCTCCTTCGGTCCGCTCCCCGAGGCCGAGACGGCGATGCGCGAGGTACTCCCCCGCCTGAACCGCTACCCCGACCGCCACGCGGGAGCCTTGCGCGAGGCAGTCGCTGCGGCGAACCCCTGCACAGATCCCGAGAACGTCCTCGTCGGCAACGGCTCCAGCGAGGTCCTTCTGAACCTTTTGCAGCTGGTCGAGCGCCCCGGGGAGGTCGTCTCCCCGTGGCCATCCTTCGGCCTCTACACGGCCATCGCGACCGTCCTGGGGCTGGAGATCAAGAAGGTCCCCCTCGCCGAAGACCATAAAGTGGATCTGGCGAAACTCTTCTCCGCGATCACGCCCGGGACTCGCGCCCTCGTCCTCGCCAACCCGAACAACCCCACGGGGACGTACCTGGCATTCGACGAGGTGCGAGCGTTCGCCGAGGCGTTGCCCAGTAACGTGCTCCTGATCCTGGACGAGGCCTACCAGGAGTTCGTCTCCGACCCGGCCTACCACGGGTCACACGCCCTCGCGCTGGAGCGTCCCAACGTGGTCGCCGTCCGTACGTTCTCCAAGGCCCACGGCCTCGCGGGCCTGAGGGTAGGCTACGGCCTCGCGCCCGAGAGGGTGGCGGATTATGCCGAGAGGGTTCGCTTCCCCTTCTCGGTGAACCTCGCGGCCCAGGCCGCGGCGGCGGCCTCGATGCGGGCCCACGAAAAGATCCGGGGTAGGGTCGAGTTCATCGTCCGCGAGCGGGACCGCATACAAAAAGCCTTCGCCGCCGCAAACCTCCCATACATCCCCTCCCAGGGCAACTTCGTGATGGTGAAGACCGGACCGGAGATCTTCGAGAGGGCGGGCGTCCTGGTACGAGAGGGCGAGGTCTTGGGCTACCCGGACTGGAGCCGGGTGACCGTCGGCGACTCCGAGGAGAACGACCGGGTGATAGGAGCGCTCTCCTGAGCCGCTCTTTGGGGATAGTAGGGGTCGGGCTCGTAGGGGGATCGGTCGGGCTCGCCGCCAAGGCTGCGGGCTGGGAGGTAGTCGGCGTGGACGAGCCGGCGATCCTCGAAAGAGCCGCCGAAGTTGGGGCTATAGACTCGGCCTCGACCATGAAGGAGGTGCGCGGGGCGGACCTCATGATGCTCGCAGCACCCATCTCCCGCATCCCGAATTTGATCGGGGAGCTCGCCCCGACGGACGCGCTCGTCACCGACGTCGCCAGCACGAAGATGAAGATCGTGGACGAGGCCGAAGCCCGGGGCCTACGTTTCGTCGGTGGACACCCGATGGCCGGAAGCCAGCTCTCGGGGGCCTCGAACGCCAAGAAGGACCTCTTCCGCGGCGCCCGGTACTTCCTGACGCCCACGGACCGCACCGACCCGGAGGCCTACCGCGAGGTCGCCCGGTTCGTGTGGGAGGACCTCGGAGCCGTACCGACGGCGGTCGAGCCAAAGAAGCACGACCTCCTCATGGCCGCCCTCTCGCACCTGCCACACCTCATGGCCGTGGCGCTACTCAAGGTCGCCTCAGACATCTCGCCCGAGGCGCTCTCCTTCGCGGGGCCGTCTTTCAGGGACCTGACGCGCGTCGGCGCGTCGAACCCCGCCTTGTGGTCGGACATCCTGGCCGAGAATGCGCCTGCTTTAGGCGAGGCTCTGGGCGCATTTGCGGGGGCGATGGCGCAGCTTGGCAGCGAGATCTCCGACAGGAAAAGCATCGAGGGCCGCTTCCACGCAGCCCGCGAAGCCTATGACGCTCTAGGCGGCATCCTCATAGAGTCGACCGGCAAGAACGTCGAACTGGCCGTCCCCGTCGAGAACCGTCCCGGCGTCTTCGCCGAGGTCACCACCCTCATGGGCTCGAACGGCATAAACATCCTCGACCTCTACGTCAGGCACTCCAACACCGAACGCGCCGCCCTAGTCCTGACCCTCGACGCCGACACCGCCGAAGAAGCCCGAAGACTGCTCCGCGAGTCGGGCTTCGGAGCCGAGTTGCAGGGGTAGATACAGTGCCCGAAAACACCTTGCTGATGCGAAAAGGAGCTCACGATGCCGACGATGATCGTGCTGATCAATCTCAAGGAGGGCGTGAGCCCGGAGGAGTACGAGCGCTGGGTCCTGGAGTCCTACGCCCCGGCAGCGAAGGCCCTCCCCTCGGTCGAAGACTGGCGAAATCATAGGGTTAGCGGCCTACTCGGCTCGGATGTCGCCCCGCCTTACCAGTACGTCGTGACCCTCGAGATCAACGATCTGGAGCGTCTCGGGCAAGACATGGCAAGCGAGGAGATGCAAAGGCTCTTCCCCGAACTGCACCGGTACGCTGAGATCACCCAGCTAATGTCGGACCGGTTCGTCTGAGCACCTAAACCGAGGCGGTACTCCCTTTATCCGCTCGCTCGACGGGCCATCTCCTCGAAGAGGGCATCGCAATCCTCTTCCAGGATGCCGCCCGTGATCTCGAACCCGCCGAAGGACGAGCGCCTCGCTACCTCCACGGCGGGTAGCCCTATCTGCGGGAGGCTGAGGCGTCTGAGGGTTCCTATCGAGGTGCCGTAGACGACGCGCGGGATGCCGCACCAAAGGATGGCGCTTGCGCACATGGGGCAGGGCTCGGCGGTGGTGTAGAGGACGAGCCGGGTCCAATCCACGTCCGGACTGGCTTCCCCGAGGCGCAGGATGCCGTTGATCTCGCCGTGCATCAAGGGGTTTTTCTCGGCGTGGTTCAGGCCCTCGGCTAGGACCTCCCCGGTTTCGTGGTCGGCGATGACGGTGCCGAAGGGGGCGTCGGGGTTGCCGTGAGCGATCTCGATGGCCCGGCGCATGTGGCGCTCGTGGTCGAGGGTCATGTTCACCTCCCGAGCAGGTGCCGGAGCGCAACTTCGAGCTCCGGGTAGCGAAACTCGTAGCCTGACTCTATGAGCTTGGTAGAGTCGACACGGATGCTGGCGAGGAGCATCTCCTCTGCGAAATCCCCCAAGGCTATCCGGGCCACGGAGGCGGGTAGCGGGAAGACGGTCGGGCGCTTCAGAATGCGGTTGAGGGTCTCCGTATATTCGCGGGCGGTGACCGGGCTCGGCACTGCGTTGACCGGACCCTGCAGGGAGTCGGTGGTAAGGGCGTGGAGGATCACGCCCGCCACGTCGTCGGTGATGGTCCAGCTCCAGTACTGCCTGCCCGACCCGATCCAACCCCCTCCCGTAAGCTTGAAGACCGGGAACGTGGCAAGCGTCGAGCCTTTAGCCCCGAACGTGATCTCGAACCTGGGATGCTCGATCCCCACCTTAAGGCCTAAGAGATCCCGGGAAAACCCCTGGGGAAACACTATGCCGAACCGGGGATGCACTACTCGGATGCCGGCCTTCCGCGCCGGGTCCGCGGCCTGCTCCCACTCCTGGCATACCCGGGCGAGAAAGCTGTTTCCGGGACCGCTCTCCTCCCGCAAGAGCTCGTTTCCCCGGCTCCCGTAATAGTTGATACCCGAGACAGAGACCATCACCTCGGGCGGCTCAGGGAGACCAGCGATGGTCTCGGCGAGGAGGCGGGTACCCTCCCTCCGACTGTCCATGATGCGCTTCTTCTTCGCTGGCGTCCACCGACCTTCCCCGACGTTCTCCCCGGCGAGGTGTACGACGGCGTCTATCCCTTCCAGACGCGAGGCGTCTATCATGCCTGCCGACGGGTCCCAGCGGACGGTGTCTTCCGAGGCCGGCCTGGAGCGACTCAGGTGGATTGCTCGGTGCCCACCCCTTTCGAGCTCGGGGGTCAAAGCAGAACCTATGAGCCCCGTCGAACCACTGATGAGAACGTCCACCCTAGGCTTCCTCCCGCCGTTTTGACAACCGAACACATGGTAGCGCGTAACCGGGAAGCGGGCACGCCGGAGCCCCGCACTACTGTGGGGAAAGGGGAAAGGAGGAGTAAGTACGTGCCTCCGGCTCCTATATTCAATACGAATATAGATGAGATGTCAAGGGATTTTCGACCCGAAGGAGAATGTAGGCGACGTTTGTCCCAAACGAACAAAATCGGCGGCATGCGGATCCATTCTCACGCGCTGTTCACCTGGGCGATCCGGTTGATTCGATCAACCATTTCCAATTCCAATAAACTACCGTCTCCCGACGGTGGGTGCCGTGATCGCCTACTACTGTAACGAAAACACTATAGGCTGGCTGTGCGTTAAGAAACACTGCCTAAGGCCGGAGTTGGTGCAAGGCGTAGGGGTACCGCTCCTCATTCACCGGGACGACCTAGTGGCCGTAGCTCCCCTATGGTTGAAGAGAACCGAGCAGATAAGAGCCGAC
The DNA here is from genome assembly GCA_030776965.1 of Actinomycetota bacterium. Lineage (GTDB taxonomy): Bacteria > Actinomycetota > Rubrobacteria > Rubrobacterales > Rubrobacteraceae > Rubrobacter_F. The sequence goes on along the minus strand of JALYGT010000128.1, from coordinate 3,000 downwards.
ACTATAAGTCGTGCTCTAGTAGGATGGACCGCGGAGATGCGGGGGTATGCGTTCGCCGCAGCCGAGCTAGGGTTGCTGCACACGACGCACGATCTAGCCTGCGTGTCGCTGGATGATTGAGCCGATCTCCCGATCGTACATTACGCATATTCTTGCTCTGACGGCGAAAACCGCTGGACATGGAGCAAGATGAACTACAAGCCATGGGAGCGAGTCCCCGCTCCCCCGAATGAAGTGCCTTTGGCGGCGAGAACTGTGAGCGGTTTGCTCAACGAGTGGCTGGCGATGCGAGAGCAGCAGATCTGCCTACATTGAGAAGACCTAGCATCGGATGTTCAGCATAGGACTCCTGCATAACACCCTAGTTAGCTTCCTCTGCCTTGAGGGCATGCGCCACCTCCTGCTCGAAGGTCATCTCCAGCCCTCGCTCCCGCGCCTCCTCGAAGTCGAAGGCGGCGTCGCCCAGCCGCGAACGTACAGCAGATATGGTGTGCTCATACAGCGAGCGGTGGGGCTCTGGTAGACGTAAACTGATACTCTGACCGCTTCATGCAACTCCTCGGCCGCACCAATGAGGGGCGCACAGCGCTCCGCCTGGCTCCTTAAGAATCGATCTTCCATAACGGTGCCAGGCGTTGCCTTTTCTGCTTTTGGGTAGGAAGTTTTTCGTGTAGAGCCATCCGAAACTTGTGGGAGAGGTTTTTGTGAGCCAACAAGAAGATTGTCCATTTTGCCAGATCGCTCGGGGAGAGATGGATACCGAGTTCGTGCATGAGGAAGGGAAGCTGGTGGCGTTCGAGGACCTAGACCCTAAAGCGCCAGTGCACGTGCTGATCATCCCCCGGGAGCATATAACCGCGGTGACGGACGCGCCGCCCGAGACGCTCAAGGAGTTGATGGACGCCACCCAAACGGTTGCGGAGAAGCAAGGCGTCGCAGAGAGCGGGTACGCGGTCCGGATAAACAACGGCGAGGACGCCGGTCAGCAGGTCGACCACCTTCACATCCACGTCCTCGGCGGTAGGCAGCTAAGCATGCCGTAGCCGCAATCTCGCGTCCTCGCATGCTTATTGGAAATATGACCGCCTTTGCTAAGACGAGCGCTCCGGGAGCCGTTCCTTGAGCAGCCGGATGTGCTCTGGGCCGATGCCACAGCAGCCGCCGATGAGCTGCACGCCCATCTCTAGCCATCCCTGGGCCTGCGTCGCGAAGTCTGCCGGGGTGAGCACATCTAAGAATTGCCAATTGGGCATGATGAACTCCCCAGAGTGAGGGTACGCTCCTACAGGACCCGACCAGCATTTGCTCACCTCGCGTAAGGCGGCGGGCGTATCCTCGGTGAGTGTGTGCATTATCGACACCAGGGAGGCCCCCAGAGGGTGTAACATCTCTAGCGCATCGACCAGGGTGTGCTCGCCATCCCAGAGCACAACCGTACCCTCATCGGTGGTCTTGCAGCTGAAGCCAACCCAGACCGGCAACCCCATGGCGACGGCCGCCTCCATAGCGTAGGTCGTCTGCTCTACATCCCGCATCATCTCTAGCGCTATCACATCTACTCCCGATTCAGCCAAGACTTCGGCCTGTTCCCGGTAGTTGGCCCGCGCCGTCTCGGCCCGAGGCTCGTAACCGTAGTCATACCGGGCGGTAAAGGTCGAGATCGAGCCCGCTATAAAGACCGCTCTCTCCGCCGCGTTCTCCCGCGCCTCTTTGGCGAGCGTAACGGCGCGGATGTTCAACTCGCGGAACTGCTCTCCCATCCCTGCCGGCTCCAGCACATGCCTGGCCGTCGGAAAGGTGTTGGTGATAATGAGGTCCGCCCCGGCCCTGATGTAGTCTTCGTGCACCTCGCGTACTGTGTCGGCGTGTGTCGCCAAGGCCGCCGCACTCCACGCCGCGTCGTCCATCGGCACCCCGCGCTTCTCAAGCTCCGTGCCCATCGCGCCATCGAGGACGATGATCTCTCCCCCGTCAAGCCGCTGCTGCAAAGTACTCATCTCATGCCCCTCTTAGTTTTTTAGTGAAGCATATCCAAGATTCGGAGCACTTTTCTGACCCGGAACAGGCTATCGCAGTGCTGTCGCGAGCCGGGTAACGAGTGGAGAAGCAGCAAAGCTGAAGCTCGTAGTGGAGCCGGCGGCCTCGCTCGTGCGGCTGGCGCTCGGGTCTGGAGTCCGGGTGGTTCTAGACAACCAGGGCGAGGCGCCCTACGATGAGGCAGCGACGCTGCTGGCGTGGAGGGGCATTGGAGAGGTGATCCCGCCGGCGGTGGAGCGGGTGATGCGGGCGCTGGGGTAGCAGCCGAACAGGTCCTGAGCGCGGGGCCAGGGGCTGCCTCGATTGCCATACGGGAGGATGTTTACCGTCTAGAGGACTAAAAAGGCGCGAGAAGGCCAATAGGGCCCCGAGTAGCAGAAGAGGATAGGCTGGGAGATGGAGGTGAGGATAGAGAAGATCCTGTGTACCGTTCTGCCCGAGGCACACCAGCGGCAGGCCGAGGAGACAACGAACACCCTCTCAGAGGAGCCGTAAGGCTTCTACGAGTAAGTAACGTTAGATTCGGGCCGTAGGTCCCTCTCTAGAGACGCAGCAGGCTTCTAGTTCGTCTCGCACTGCCCCAGAGGCTCCTCCTAAAGACAAAGAGAAGCTCTCAGAAGAAACCTAGAGACTGTCTGAAAAGTAGCTGAGAGGGGTCTCAAGCGTACATTTTGTTGGTGCCCGACAGCGCAAATGGGACTTTCTGTGCCCCGTTCTGACAGCTCGTAGGATTTTAGTCCTGAGCTTATCGGGAGTTTTCAGACAGTCTCTAGCTTCCTTTAAGCTCTCTTTAAGGTTTTGGGGCTACCCTACTTCTAGTATCAGAATAGTCGACTGTTAAGGAGATACAAAGAGTGCCCAGCGCGTTAGTAGTAAGGAGCTGTGATAGGTCTGCGGCCAGGAGAGCGCTGCTTTTTATGGTCCTTGTGTGTTCGGTGGCCTTCTTCGTTTTCGGCTTATCGG
>JALYGT010000127.1 GCA_030776965.1 Actinomycetota bacterium | reverse complement strand
GGCATCGCGTCGTAGGTGAACCGGAACGCGGCCGGGGCCGTCACGATCACCGACCATCCGTGCGGCACGAACGGATGATCCCGAGGGTAGCCTGGCGGCTGATACTCGTGCTTGAGGCCGGCTATGGGGTACGCGCATGCGTGCGGGATGTGCACCCCTGCCGACCCGAAGCCTACCCCCGCCAGCGACGCTCCGAGCATCATCGCCCCCCGGGCTTCTACGTCCTCGCCGTTCTCTACGGCGCGCCTGAGATACCTCCCCCCGTACTCGAGCGCCTTGCTCGACCATATGTCCGCGATCGGGTTCGCCCCCTGATAGGGGGGCCGCTCGTCCGGGCTCTCCGGCGCGGGCCGCTGGTCGTAGGGCTTGGAGATAAAGGACTCGGCGGCGTGGCACACCACATCCAGGCCCGAAGAAGAGGTCACCTCGGGCGGTAAGCTCATGGTGAGGTTAGGGTCCACGACCCCACGGTGGGGCCTCAAATAAGCGTGCGAGATGCCGGTCTTGACCCTCTGCTCGGGGATGTCGAGGATGGCGACCGTCGTTGCCTCGGCACCCGTGCCCGAGGTCGTGGGCACCGCCAAGAGCGGCTTCAGGGGCGAGGGTGGCGCCTTGCCGCCGCCTATCGGCGGGTTGACGTAGTCCATGATCTCGCCACCGTGCGTGGAGATCAGGTCGGAGACCTTTGCCGTATCGATGCTAGTCCCGCCCCCGACCGCGACGAACCCGTCGAACTCCCCCTCTTTGGCGAAGTCCGCCGCCTCCTGGAAGGAGTCCGCCGTCGGCTCGACCCGCGCCTTTTCGAAGAGCTCGACCTCGATACCCTCGGCCTCGATAAGCTCCCTGATGCGGGGCGTGATCCCAGCCTCGACCACCCCCGGATCCGAGACGAGCATCACCAGGCTCGCCCCCAGCCGCTTGAGCTCCCAGCCGACCTCTTCGGAGGCCCCGGGCCCGTACTTCAAGGGTGTCGCCTCCATCGTAAAGATGGTCTCGTTGCCGTTCTGAGCCATGCTCCTCCTCTCCCCGGCAGGGTTCCCCATCCCCGCGCGAATTACTATGCCTTCGGGCAATATACCCGTGCTCCGAGTCGGCGGCAACCCGCCCCCGCCCATCGGGTTCACCGGGACCTAATAGAAAATAAAATACAATCGCTTGGGCAAGGGATTTTAGATCGGCTATTTCCTCACCGGCGACGTGGCGGTGATGGACAAAGACGGCTGGTTCTACATCGTGGACCGCAAGAAGGACATGATCAACGTCTCCGGCTACAAGGTCTGGCCGCGCGAGGTCGAGGACATCCTCTACGATCACCCGCAGGTCAAAGAAGCCGCCGCCGTCGGCGTCCCCGACGAGTAGCCGTCGGTTCAAAACGACAAAAACTGTAGCAGGATCGAGTTCAGGGCCTTTCTTACCGAGAGCAATGTCGGGTTGGAATTAACAAAGCAGCTATCACTTTGATGTAGGTTTAGCTAACAGCTTATCCTGATGTAGGTTTAGCTAACAGCTTATCCGCTTCAAGGAGCTAAAGAGCCCAGCTACACCCCTCACTACTCTAAGAAGGCTCTAGACCCTTAATCGTAAACGCCAACGGCGTGGAGTGTCAGCATGGCATCCGCAAACTGCAACGAAAACTCTCCATGTCATCCCGTGTCCCTGAGCATGGCTGACTCTGGATCAGTTAGTCATGGTTCAAATCCAGGTCCTGTAGCTCCTCAAAACCAGCTATTTGCAGGAACTATTCCTCGCTCCGCCAGGTAGGACAGCGCTGTGGCGTCTTCGTGGCGGACCCTGGCAACCTCTATGTCCTCTACCAGATCTTCCTGGGGCGGGTAAGGATAAGGACGGAGATCGGGGAGAGGAGGGCGTGGAATGCCGATAAGGCCACCCGACGCGCAGGCCGCTGGTTAGAGGAGTCCCTCGCCCCAACCTTATGAGATGCCGACAAAACGGATTCTCGGAAGCTGGCGGTGCCCCCGACCGGATACGGTTGTCTACCTAGCGTCCCGCTTCTTGATCTGCGGGAGGAACTGTAGGCGCGGTCCCTCGGCAGCGTGGGAGCCCACGTGGTCCACCTGCAGGGTGGTGTGCTCTATGCCGAACTCTCGGTAGAGCATTTTCTCGATCTCGCGGCGCCTCTCGTGGCAGTCTTCCTCTTCTCCGACGAGGACGTGGGCGGCCAGAGCCGGGAAGCCGCTGGTGATGGTCCAGACATGCAGGTCGTGAACCTCGTCGACGCCCTCCACTTCGACCATCTTCTCACCGACTTCGTTGGCGGCCATGCCGGGCGGGGCCTGCTCCAGCAAGATGCTCACCGAGTCCCTGAGAAGCTTCCACGAACTCCCCAGGACCAGGAAGCCGATCAGGACGCTGATGATCGGGTCAGCGTAGAGCCATCCAGTCAGCAGGATGACGAGGGCGGCGGCGATCACGCCGGCTGATCCCGCGAGGTCGGCCAGGATGTGCCTCAAGGCGCCCTGGAGGTTAAGGCTCTCTGCCTCCGAGCGCATAAGCACCCAGGCGGCGGCCACGTTGACGAAGAGTCCCATCACAGCTACCGCCATCATCCACCCGCCCAGGATCTCGGGCGGGTCCTGGAACCTACGATAAGCCTCGTAGAAGATCCAGATGGATATAGCCACGAGCGTTACGCCGTTTACCAGAGCTGCCAGGATCTCGGCCCGCTTGTAGCCGAAGCTTCGCTCGGGAGTGGGCGGCTTTGCCGAGAGCCAGAAGGCGAACAGCGCGAGCCCGAGCGAGAAGTTGTCAGAGAGCATGTGCCCGGCATCTGCCAAGAGCGCCAGCGACCCGGTGATGAGGCCGCCTATCACCTCGGCCACCGTGTAGGTGGCGGTGATGGCGAGCGCGATGGTTAAAGCGCGGCTGTTTTGGGAGCCCCCGCCGTGGGAGTGCCCTCCTGCGCCCCGAGAGTGTCCTTCGTGAGAGTGGGAATGCCCCATAAGCGCTTACCCCTCTTCGTACTGGCTCAAGGCCAGCCAGAGCCCAAGGCTGACCTCAACTGCGGCCATGAGCCTGGTAAGGGCCGGACGTTCGGCGAACGCCTCCATGGCTCGCTTGTAGCCCTCGGGGCCGAACCTCCACAGGAGGCTGTGCCGCCTGGGGGCCGCTAGCGCGATCACGCCGTCCCCGACAGCCAACATTGCCATTAGCTCCACAATCCTCTTCACCACGGCGATTAACTCCTTCCGTTCAAACTTTTTGGCAAGCTCTTCTCGGTCTGGTCCTGGTGCCCTACGACGTGTGTTTTCTACACGCTCATTCTTCCCTATTCTAGTAAGGAGGGGGTTAAGGGCCGATTAGCCCTCTGTTAAGGCAAGCTGAGCAGCGTCTGTGACACTTCTATTCACCTAGTTGCCGACAAGGTGACTTCTCGGAAGCTCAATAACAGTAGGGCGCGTTGACTGCGGTATCCTTTAAGAGGAGGTGAGCGTAATGGGCACGATAGACCTGATGAATCAGTGTACGAACATGATGAACGGCATGATGAGCGGGGGCATGATAGGCAACAGCCTGCTATTCGTGATCCTAGCCGTGCTGCTTCTGTTCTGGTTGATTGGTTTAGCTGTGTTGGGCGGTGCGGGTATCTGGGCGTACAGGAGGCTCAGGACGTAGTCTGGCTGTTAGCTAGAAGCGTTCTCTCAGTCCAGCATGAAAACGGGGCGGGGCTCTCCCGCCCCGACCCCTTACAGCGGTATTCATAAGTACTGAACCTCGACCTGGTAACCGCAGTGGTCAAACCACCCAGCGACATCAGCAGGAGTGACCTTAGAGAGCGCCTCCTCCATCGCCTCCAGCAGAGCTTTGTGAGTGCGCGCACCAAGCTTTCTCAGGATGTTCTTGATCTTGGAGAACGCTTGCTCGATCGGGTTTAGATCCGGAGAGTAGGAGGGCACGAACACCAACTCCGCCCCCCTCTGTTCTATGAGCTCCCTTATCCTCTTGGGCCTATGCGCTCCGAGGTTGTCCATCACCACCACCTGCCCCTCACAAAGCGAAGGAGCCAAAAAGTGCTCTATGTAAACCTCGAAGGCCGCTGCGTCTGTGGCTCCCTCAACGCACATCGACTCTCCCATTCCATACAGACTCATCGAGGCGATCAGTGTCAGGTTCTTGCCCCTGTTCTTGGGCACCTTGCCGTAAGCTCTTAGTCCTTTTGGAGCCCGAGAGCGTAGTCGATCCATCGAGATATGCGTCCCGCTCTCATCCACGAACACAAGGCGCCTAACGTCGAAGCGAGAAACTAGCCATCGCCACAGAGCTCTCGCTCCCTCGTCGCGTTCGGAAGCTACCTTTGACTTTTTTTGAGTGGCCACTCGCCCGGAAGCCGGGCTATGTTACGGCTCATCGTCGCCTCGGAGACTTCCACGCCCGTCTCGTCTTCAAAAGCCTCGCAATGCTCCCTGAGAGTAAGATCAGGGTTGGACTTCAGCTGTTTCGGGGAGCCACTGCCTCAATGCCTTACCCTTCACTGCGGGTCTGCCGGGGATCTTCATCGTCTCGACGCCCCCCGTCTGGCGCCTTCTCTTGAGCCAGCGCTTGATGGTCGAGCGGGAGACCCCAAAGAGTTGTGCGACCTCCTTCCTCGGTATGCCGCGGTCTATTGCGGCGAGCGTCTTCAATCTGAGGTCCTTCGAATATGCGTTCATGGACCTATTTTCGTGTAGGTCCGTTACTTACGCAAGCCGCTGTAAGCAGTTCGGTGAAAAGGTCAAGAAGAAGGGCCGGAGCCCCTTCTCTAGGACCCCGGCCCCTATAAGACCGAAGTGTAGCCTCGTGATGGCTTTCTTTGGCTACCCTTCTTCGGGCGTTAGGGCTACCTCGTAGCGTTTCACGCTCGCTATCTCGGCGCCGAGATTCCCCGCGGCGTCGCCGCGCAACCTATCAGCGGCCTCCTCGCTAGCACGCAAGGCCTCCTCGCTCTCCCAAAGCGTCACCGAGACGCTCTCGCCACTCTGGCGGTCTACGAGCAAGTACGCTCCTTTGTACCCATCCAGCTGCGCCGCTCCAGGCATAACGGTATCCCGAACGTAGCGAATGCCTTCGTCCACCTGCTCGGCTGGACCTCGAAGCGTGGATACCCTCGCGAACACGACCAACCTCCTTTCCCGCCTTCCCCGGCGGATAGACCCTTACGTTGGCCATGTTGGCACGCTGTAAGGCCCGGCGCATCCCCAAACGAGTGATTTTTGAAACTTTTTGTCGAGCATGGAAAAGGGCCGGGGCATCCTTACTACTGTAGGAGCCCCGGCCCTTCTTCGTGCTTGGCAAAAGTTCTAGAAAAATCACTCATTTGGGGGATGCGCCCGGCCTTACCGCGCGCCAACATGGCCAACGTAAGGGTCTATCCGCCGGGGAAGGCGGGAAAGGAGGTTGGC
>JALYGT010000126.1 GCA_030776965.1 Actinomycetota bacterium | reverse complement strand
TAGGGAGTAGGGAGTCGGGAAAAACACGACTCCCTAGATCCCGGACAGAGGGGGTAAAGCTTGCGAAAGGGCGTATGCCTGGAGGCGTAGCGCTTTCACGCTCCCGGCTTCATCTAATGAAGGTCTTCTCTGATCGCCAACCGCTGACGGCCGCGAGCGCGACGAGTGGGGAGCCGAGAAGAATACTACTTTCTACTCCCCACTCCCTGGAGCGAACCGACCTAAGCGGCCTCTTCCTCGTAATCCTGGGACCATTGCCCCTGGCGAGCCAGGCTGGACATCCTGGCGCGGTGGTAGAAGGCCTTCCGCGCCTCCTCGACGTTCTCGGGCTCGCCGCCCCAGATCTGCATCGGCCTGTTCTGCAGCGCCCGGGCCCAGGAGAAGGAGATCTCCCACGGCAGGTTGTCGTACATGGTGTTCATCACGTTCAGGTGCTCGGTAGCCCCCACGTCGTCCTGCCCGCCGGAGAGGAATACGATGCCGGGCACGGCCGCCGGCACGCTCCTTCGCATGGTCTGGATCGTGTAGCGGGCGACCTCCTCGGGCCCGGCCTGCTCCTGGGCGTCCTTGCCGGAGGTGACCATGTTCGGCTTGAGGAGCATCCCCTCCGGGCGCACGCCCTGCTCGTAGAGATGCTGAAATTGGGTCTTGAGCACCCACTCCGACACCTCAGCGTAGCGCTCTATGGTGTGATCGCCGTCTATGAGGACCTCGGGCTCGACGATGGGCACGAGGTCGGCTTCCTGGCACATCGCCGCGTAGAGGGCCATGTTGCGGCAGTTCGCATCGATGGCCTTCTTTGTCGGGGTGCTCTCGCTTATGGTGAAGGTCGCCCGCCACTTGCAGAAGCGCGCTCCGAACTCGTCCCTGTACTCCTCCAGGCGACCTTGCAGGTTATCGAGGCCCTGGGTGAACGTCTCCTCCGGGGAGAAGGGGAAGGGCACCAAGCTCTTGTCCACCTTAATGCCGGGGATCATGCCCTGGCTCCGGACGAGCTCCGGCAAGGGCGTGCCGTCGTCGGCGGACTGGCGGATGGTCTCGTCGTACAGGATCACGCCTGAGATGAATTCGCCGATGCCTTCTGTGCCGAAGAGCATCTCCCTGTACTGCCGGCGGGTCTCCTCGGTGGACTCGATGCCCGCGGCATCCAGGCGCTTGGTCACGGTGCCGGTACTTTCATCGGCGGCGAGGAGGCCCTTGCCTGGGGTGATCATCTCGTTGGCGACGCTTTCTAGCGTTTGCACATCCATGGATTTCTCCTTCCTTTTCGGTTCTTCCTAGATGTAACACGTTATTTTCCCTAGATGGAATATTTAAAAAGTGCCCCCGCGGCTCGTCAAGCCTAAGAGCACGTTTCAAAACCTGTCTGCTGCCCCTCAGGTTGCGTGCTCCACCGCCAGGAAGGTCCGCAGCTGCGCGAGGGTTATAGCCATATGCTTAAGACTAATATCGGAAAATCGCCTTGTGCGCCATCCCGGCGCATGGTTGCTTGAGCAGCGCGCGAAGGAGTTTAGGGGGTTGGGGTCGGCGGCTATAGATAGAGTAGGGCGGAAGAGCCACGGAAGGAGAGAGATGGAGGATCCCAAGCGCGCTGTCGGCGAGAAAGCCGTGGAGGTTTACGTCAGGAGCGGGATGGTGCTGGGGCTCGGGACGGGATCTACGGCTGTCTGGGCGGTGCGGAGGGTGGGGGAGCTCCTCTCTAGCGGAGAACTGGAGGACATCCGGGGGATACCGACCTCCGAGGAGACAGCAGATTTAGCGCGAGAGGTGGGCATCCCGCTCACCGACCTCTCCGAGGCCCTCCCAGACATCGGCATAGACGGGGCGGACGAGATCGGTCCCGGGCTCGCGCTCATCAAGGGGCGGGGTGGGGCGCTTTTGCGGGAGAAGATAGTCGCCTCCGCCATCGGCGGCATCGTCGTAGTGGCCGAGCGTTCGAAGTCCGTCGAGGAGCTCGGCCAGGGACCGCTGCCGGTCGAGGTGGAACCTTTCGGGTGGAAGGCAACCCGAAATGCTCTGGCCTCTTTGGGTTGCGAGCCGGAGCTTAGGATGAAAGACGGGGAGCCGTTCGTGACCGACGGGGGGCACTACACGATCGACTGCAGCTTCGGAGCCATCCCCGACCCTGAAGCCCTGGAGACGGAGATAAAACGCATCCCCGGGGCTCTGGAGAACGGCCTCTTCGTCGGGCTGACCCGGGCCACGGTGTTGGTCAAAGAGGACGGCGAGGTCGAGGTCTCGGAAACCTGAACCTCGCCGTGGGCTCGGGAACGGCCCCGGTGCCGTGGCCCCCGAACCGGCTCGCTCCGCCTAGAGAAAGACATAGCCTTTCGTCTAATTCTGGTATTGAAGATTCGATTTGCTTGACCGGGGACCTGAATCCCGAGCGGGCGAGGGAGATCGAAGAGCACATCTGGGAGAAGCTGCAGTTCGCCTGGCACCTGAACGCCGAGCGCCTCGGAGAGATCTCGTCGGGCCGCCAAAGCACGCGTTCGGAATCGCTGGCCATCACCCAGCTGTTGGTCGTCTACCACGCCTTGGCCGCTCGCGCCTCCGTGGCGACCGGCGGAGACGGGATGCGACAATAAGAGCCGGCTACCACAGACTCTTCGAGTTGACGCCACGTTTTTCCATCCTGCCTCGGAACGTACCCCGAAAACAGTGCGACGGTGTAGTTATAATCAGCTAGCTAGCAATGTCTCGGTCGAGACGGGAGACGACCCCGTGCTTACTCGGCAAACGTAACAACGAGAGGATAGCCTTGGATCTCAAAGCCCAGAAAACCGTCGCCGAGCTCTCTATAGACACCATCCGCGCCCTAGCGATGGATGCGGTGCAAAAGGCCTCCTCCGGCCACCCCGGGACCCCGATGGCTCTGGCGCCCGTAGCCTACACTATCTACACCAAATTCCTGAAGCACAACCCGGAGAATCCCGACTGGCCCGATCGCGACCGCTTCGTACTCTCCGCGGGCCACGCCTCGATGCTCCAATACGCCCTGCTCCATCTCACCGGCTACGATCTGACGCTGGGGGACATGAAGAACTTCAGGCAGTGGGAATCCAGGACCCCCGGACACCCGGAGCATTTCCTCACCCCCGGCGTCGAGACAACGACCGGGCCGTTGGGGCAGGGGTTCGCCAACGGGGTCGGGATGGCCATCGCCGAACGCTTCCTGGCTGAGCACTACAACCGCATTGGTCGCGAGATCGTAAACCACCACGTCTACGCCATCTGCTCCGACGGCGACCTTATGGAGGGCGTCGCCGCCGAGACCGCCTCCATCGCCGGCCACCTGGCCCTCGGAAAGCTCCTCTACGTCTACGACGACAACCGCATCACCATAGACGGCACCACGGCCGTCTCCTTCGACAGCGAGGACAAGGCCAAACGCTTCGAGGCCTACGGCTGGCACGTCCAGAACGTAGCAGACGCTGAAGATCTTGACGCCTTGGAAGAAGCCCTCACGAACGCCCGCGACGAAGAAGAGCGCCCGTCGCTAATTATAGTGCGCTCTCACATCGCCTACCCTGCCCCGAACGCCGTGGACACCGCTGCAGCCCACGGCTCGG
>JALYGT010000125.1 GCA_030776965.1 Actinomycetota bacterium | reverse complement strand
GTGCAGACGGGGTAGGGGTACTAGACAGGGGGTAACCCCCTAGCGGACCGGGGCCGGGCGTAGAAATTACCCGTTGGGATCTGGCAATTCGTTGGTATAGTGGGTTCATAGCCCCGGCGCGTTTCTTTGAACCTCCCTGTTCTGGACGCGCCGGGGCTTGCTACGTCTTTATGGCGCGATCTATTGCTATACGTGCACAAGAAACAGCCCCCAGCCTGTAAAAAAGCTAGGGGCGTGGTGGGAGAGTGGGGTTGCTTATAGGGCCAGGTCAACGCTAATATTCGCGGTGCCGTCCCCCAGCATAACGCGGAAGGTCACTGGTGTTGTAGATTGTGGTCCATGTCGAATCCAGCCCCGTTATAACCCAGACGCGCACCGACGATCCCATAGAACGCAGGGTCTCCACCGTGGGCCGCAAGCTCCCGGACGTGGAGGTCAAGCTCGTGGATGTGGATACCGGCGAGGAGATCGGGATAGGAGAGCAGGGGGACCTCTGCACCCGCGGCTACCACGTCATGAAGGGCTACTACAAGATGCCCGATAAAACCGCCGAGGTTATAGACGAAGATGGATGGCTGCATACCGGGGACCTGGCGGTCATGGACGAGGACGGTTACTTCGAGATAACCGGCAGGGCAGATGACATGATCATCCGCGGCGGCGAGAACATCTATCCGCGCGAGATCGAGGAGTTCCTCTACACCCATCCCGAGATCTCCGACGTCCAGGTCTACGGCGTCCCCGACGAGAAGTACGGCGAGAGAGTCGCCGCCGCCATCATAAAGAAAAAGGATGCCTCCCTGACCGAAGAGGACGTCAAGGAGTACTGCCGCGAGAACATAGCTCACTACAAGGTCCCCGAGTACGTGGATTTCGTCGAGGAGTACCCGATGACGGCGAGCGGCAAGATCCAGAAATACAAACTGCGCGAGGCCGCCGTCGAACGCTACGAGCTCGAACCGGCCGGAGTAGACACGGCATAGGAGTAGTCCCAGCCGGTTGAACGCCGAACCCTGGCTCTCGGCGATAAGGTCGCGCTCTTCGGCTCGGTTGCCGGAGAGGTCGTTCCGGTAAGTCTCTAAGAGCAAGAGCACGGAGACGAAGCTGGAATGCTCCGCCTGCCGTTCGGCTTCGGACCCTCGAGCTGCTACCATGATCGCTGCTTATTTCGAAGGTGGGGTGTTTGGTGGAAGGGGAGCCGGGGTGAACAGAGTCTTCGTGGGTGTTGACCTGAGCGCGGTGATGCCATGTTCGGGGTCGCCTTGCTGTTCTTCAGTTACGTAGCGCCTGGGATAGTCATCCTCGTGATCTCCCATCGTCGCGCTAGGATTCATCGCTTCGCGTCCGAGGGACCCGCGTCCGAGTGGCGCTGGCCGGGGAAGCTTCTACGGGGGAGCTGTGGGCTCGGCCGGAGGGTACGGCGACGGCGATAACGGCGGCGGAGGAGACGGCGGCTTCGACGGAGGTGGTGGCGGAGATGGCGGCGGTGGCAGGGGAGCTTAGGGGCGAACTCCATGGGGTAACGGCGCGGGGGTAGACTGATTGTTATCATGCTTGCGGGCCACTCGAAGAGGGAGAGGGAGGGCGATGAACTTCGATCCGACGAGCGAGCAGCGGCGGTGGCGGGACCTCGCTCGCGACTTCGCGCGGGAGGAGGTGCGTCCACGCGCCGCCGAACTGGACCGCGAGCAGAAGTTTCCCTACGACGTCGTCTCCGAGATGGCGCGTCTGGGCCTGATGGGCCTGAGCCTGCCGCAGGAGTACGGCGGCTCCGGCGGCGACTTCGTCGCCTACAACATGGCGCTCGAGGAGATCAGCCGCGCGGACACGGCGGTTGGCATCACTATGGAGGCCCACATCTCTCTGGGCTGCGCCCCCCTGGCCAACTACGGCACGCGGGAGCAGAAAGAAAAGTTTCTCAGTAGATGCGCCACCGGCGAGCGCCTCTGGGCTTTCGGGCTAACCGAAGAGGAGGCTGGCACCGATGCCGGGGGCACCAGGACGACGGCTGAGCTCATGGATGGCGAGTGGGTCATAAACGGCTCTAAGAAGTGGATCACTAACTCTGGCACGGACATCACTGCCGGCGTTACGGCCATCGCCCGGACCGGCACGCGTGAGAACGGCGGACCAGAGCTCACCGCCCTCATCGTCCCACAGCAGACGCCCGGCTACACTAGAGGACCCGGCTACGAGAAGACTGGCTGGCGCGCCTCCGATCAACGTCCCTTGTACTTCGAAGATTGCCGGGTGCCGGAGGAGAACCTGCTCGGCGAGCGCGGACGCGGCCTCGCGCAATTTCTCCAGATTCTCGACGCGGGAAGGGTCGCGGTCGCTTCACTCTCGGTCGGGCTGGCACAGGCTTGTCTCGACGAGGCGCTTCAACGAGCCAAGGAGCGACACCAATTCGGCAAGGCCATAGCCGAGTTCCAGGCCATACAGTTCAAGCTCGCGGACATGGCGATGGAGATAGAGCTAGCGCGCAACACGGTCATGAAGGCGGCTTGGTTGAAGGATCTCGGGCGTCCCTTCGGGCGCGAGGGCAGCATGGCAAAGGTCTTTGCCTCGGAGACGGCTAAAAGAGCGGCGGATCAGGCGGTACAGATCCACGGTGGCGAGGGGTTTATGGAGACGAGCGCCGTGGCGCGCTACTGGCGGCAGGTGAAGATAAATGAGATCGGTGAGGGGACTAGCGAGATCAACCGCCAGATCATCGCCCGCAGCCTTCTCGCCGAGAGCACCCAAGAAGCGAAGGAAAAGATGGCGGCTCAGTAAGCCCGGTGGCGCCTTCCGCTCCCCGGCGTGTGGAGTGTCCGCCGTCGGTAGGTTCGCGGTGGCGGTGCGTTTTGTCCACCTCTCCGGTTCTGATGGTTTAGCGCAAGGAAACTTAGAGTGGCCGAAGGAGAGAAGAAGAGTTTTCGCGAGAGCATCGACCGACAACGGGTAGAGAAGCCGCCGCAAACCTGTATACAGGCCGATCTACTCCCGGGTTCTGGTCGGGGCTGCGCTGGACACCTTGGACGAGCTGGAGATCCTCTCCGAACAGGAAGAGACGGTACCGGCATGGGCTTAGGCCCCGCGCCGACCGGAGCGGGGCCTGCCGAAAGAGTGTCCCGCCGGGTCTGGTAGGCGTGGGCACGATGCGGAGAGCGAACGGGTTCCGTAGGTTCCGCCTCGCCGCGGGGGCCGACCGTCTGCGGACCAACGCCTGGCCGGTGCTCCAGACGGCGCTGGCCGCGAGCGTCGCGTACTTCCTGGCGGCGATTGTGCTCGGCCAGGAGCAGCCGTTCTTCGCCCCGGTCGCGGCCGTGATCTCCTTGGGTCTGACGCTCGGGCAGCGTGGGAGGCGCACGGTCGAGTTGGTTTTCGGAGTTGCCATCGGGCTGCTGGTGGCCGACTTGCTGGTGCTCGCCATCGGCGTGGGGGCGGTTCAGGTCGCGGTCGTGGTGGCCCTGGCGATGGCAGCGGCTTTGCTCTTCGCGGAGAGGACCCTGTTCGTCAACCAGGCAGCGATCTCGGCGATACTGGTGATCGTGCTGCAGCCCCCGGACGCCGTGTTCTCCCCCGACCGCTTCTTGAGCGCGCTCATAGGGGGAGGGGTTGCGCTGGCGATCAACTACGCGTTCCCGATAAACCCCCGCCGGTTGGTGGAACGAGCCGCGCGCCCGATCTTCAACGAGCTGGTCGCGGTGCTCGAAGAGGTAGCCGCCGCCCTGGAAGGAAGCGACCTTGAACGGGCCGAGCGCGCACTGCTCAAGTCCCGGGAGATCGATGAGAGGGTGGAGGTGCTCAACGAGGCCCTCGCCGCCGGCCGCGAGACCGCCCGGCTCTCCCCGACCCGCCGCAGGGCCCTGGAGCATCTCGATCTCTACTCTCGCGCGGGCCTCAGGGTGGAACTCGCCGTCATCAACGTGCGCGTCCTGGCTCGGGGCACCGCCAACGCGGTCAGGCGTGGCGATACGATACCTGCGCCACTGCCGGAGGCTGTGCGCAACCTTGCCCGAGCGGTGGGGGCTTTGGCGACGTTCCTCGAAGAACCCGGCCCACCCGACGAGGCCCGCCGATATGCTCTCGAAGCCGCCAGGCGTGCCACCGAGATACTAAGAGAGCGGCACGACCTGGCGATAAGCGTGCTCGTCGGACAGATCCGCTCGGCGGCGGTGGACCTGCTTCGGAGCACCGGCATGGACCAGGCCTCGGCCTTGCGGGCGCTCGAGGAGGTCGCGGGACGGGCGTCAGAGATCGGCTGAGACAGGCCCGGCAAGCCACCCGACTCGGTGGCATTCGTGGCGCGCGGCGGATAACATGCTTTCGAGGAAAGCGAGGACCTCGTCGAGGAGCAGACACCCACGGGAAGACCGAACGTAACGTTCTCTGCGAGAAAGAAGGGGGAGCATGCCCAAGCTCCGCACCCTCGTGGACAGGGAGAGCGAGGAGTTCAAAGAGAACGCCGACGCCTACAAGGCAGCCTTAGAAGAGTTGCGCGACTGGACCCAAGAAGCCCGGCGCGGGGTGGCGAGAAGGCGAGGAAGCGACACGAGGAGCGCGGCAAGCTGCTGGTCCGGGATCGCATAGATCGCCTCCTAGATCCGGACACGGCCTTTCTGGAGCTCTCGCCTCTGGCGGCCTTCGGGTTGTACGATGGGGAGGTGCCGGCGGTGGGGAAGGTGAAGATAAACGGGATCGGCGAGGGGACCAGCGAGATCAACCGCCAGATCATCACCCGCAGCCTCCTGCGTGAAGTGGACACCGAGAAGGCGAGGGAGGAGGTGGCGGTGCAATGAGCAACCTTCCCGCTAGTGTCAAGGTAAAAGAGGTCGGCCCGCGCGACGGCCTGCAGGCCGAGGAGGCTATACTCTCTACCGAAGAAAAGCTCCGCCTCATAGACTGCCTAGCCGACGCGGGCCTGCGTGAGATCGAAGCGACCTCCTTCGTCCACCCCAAAGCCATCCCGCCCTTAGCCGATGCGGAGGACGTGTTCGCGGACCTGAAGCGACGGCCGGGAATCGTCTACTCGGCGATAGTTCCGAACGAGAAGGGGGCGCAGCGGGCCTTGGAGGCCGGGGCCGACGAGATACAGGTCTTCCTCGCGGCCACCGAAAGTTATAACCGGAACAACGTTAAGATGAGCGTGGAGGATTCTCTCCAGCAATCCGTCCAGATAGCGGAGATCGTGCGGAGGGCCGACACGCCGTTTGTCGCGGTCCTTTCGGTGGCGTTCGGTTGCCCGTACGAGGGGCCGGTGGCTCAGGAGAGGGTTCTAGAGCTCTCCGGGCGCTTGATTGAACTTGGCGCCGAGGAGATCACGTACGGGGATACCACCGGGATGGCCTATCCCACCCAAGTACGCGAACTCTCTGAAGCCTACCGGAAGCGCTTCCCAGAGGTCCCCCTGCGGATGCACTTCCACAACACTCGTGGGATGGGGCTAGCCAACGTCCTGGCCGCCCTCGAAGCCGGGGTGGACCGCATCGACGCCAGCGTGGGCGGCCTCGGAGGGAGCCCCTACGCGACGGGGGCCACGGGGAATATATCGACTGAGGATCTCGTGCACATGCTGCACGAGATGGGGATAGAGACCGGAGTAGACCTGGAAGCTCTCATCGGCTGCGCCCAGCTGCTCGAGGAGCGGCTGGATCACGAGTTGCCAGGGCAGGTCATGAAGGCCGGTATCTGTGGCCACCTGAGGGAGGGTCCATGAGCACCATAAAGAGCCTGGTCTCGTCGGAAAGCCCAAATTTCGAGGCTAACGCCGAGGCCTACGAAGGGCTACTGAAAGAGCTGCGCGACCGGGTGAACGAGGCCCAGCACGGGGGCGGCAAGAAGGCCCAAGAACGGCACAAGGAGCGCGGCAAGTTGCCGGTCCGGGACCGCATAGACTTACTGCTCGATCCGGGTACGGCGTTCTTGGAGCTCTCGCCTCTGGCGGCCTTCGGGATGTACGACAGCGAGGTGCCGGCGGCGGGTATCGTCACCGGCATCGGGTGCGTCTCGGGCCGAGAGGTCATGATCGTGGCGAACGACGCCACCGTCAAGGGGGGCACCTACTACCCGCTGACGGTCAAAAAGCACCTCCGGGCCCAGGAGATCGCCGAGCAGAACCACCTGCCGTGCGTGTACTTGGTCGACTCGGGCGGGGCTTTCTTGCCCTTGCAGGACGAGGTCTTCCCGGACAAGAACCACTTCGGGCGCATCTTCTACAACCAGGCGCGGATGTCGGCTAAGGGCATACCCCAGATCGCCGCCGTCATGGGGAGTTGCACGGCGGGTGGGGCGTACGTGCCAGCGATGAGCGACGAGGTGGTGATCGTCAAGGAGGAGGGCACGATCTTCCTCGGCGGCCCGCCCCTGGTGAAGGCCGCGACCGGCGAGGAGGTTTCAGCCGAGGAGCTGGGTGGGGCCGACGTTCATACCCGGGCTTCGGGCGTCGCCGACCACTTCGCCGAGAACGACGAGCACGCCGCGGCGATCATCCGCCAGATCGTGGCGAACCTGAACGCGGAGAAAAGGACGCCGTGGACTTTAACCGAGCCCGAGGAGCCCCTCTACGACCCAGAGGAGCTCTACGGTATCGTCCCACAGGACCCCCGCCAGAGCTACGACGTGCGCGAGGTCATCGCCCGCATCGTGGACGCAAGCCGAATGCACGAGTTCAAACCACTCTACGGCGAGACGTTGGTGTGCGGCTTCGCTCGCATCATGGGCCAGCCGGTCGGCATCCTCGCCAACAATGGCATCCTCTTTTCCGAGAGCGCCTTGAAGGGGACGCACTTCATCGAGCTGTGTTGCTCCAGGGGCATCCCGCTCGTCTTCTTGCAGAACATTACGGGCTTCATGGTCGGCAAGGAGTATGAGAACGAGGGAATAGCCAAGAACGGAGCCAAGATGGTGATGGCCGTAGCGAACGCGAACGTCCCGAAGTTCACCGTGATCATCGGTGGCTCCTTCGGGGCCGGAAACTACGGGATGTCCGGACGGGCTTACTCGCCGCGCCTCCTCGTCATGTGGCCGAACGCGAGGATAAGCGTCATGGGTGGGGAGCAGGCGGCGAACGTCTTGCTCACCGTGCGGGAGGAGGGCCTCGCGCGCGAGGGCAAGGAGATGACCGACGAGGAGCGCGAGGAGTTCAAGGAGCCCATCTTCGAGAAGTACGAACGGGAGGGCAACCCCTACCACTCGACCGCCAGGCTCTGGGACGACGGCGTGATCGACCCGATAGACACCCGGATGGTCCTGGCTCTCGGCCTCTCGGCGGCGGCCAACGCGCCGCTCGAAGAAACCAAGTACGGCGTATTCAGGATGTAGGAGAAGAGGCTTGGCTAACTACGAACACCTGAGCATAGGGCACGGAGACGCGGTTGCTACGGTGGCGCTTGCGCGCCCTGACGCCCGCAACGCCTTGAACGCTGGGCTCATCGGGGAGCTCCGGCGCTGCGTGGAGGAGCTGGCGGAAGACGATAAGGTGCGGGTAGTCGTCCTCACGGGCGAGGGCGACTTCTTCTGCGCCGGGGCGGACATAGGGTACATGAGGGACACGGCCAACTTCTCTTACGAAGAGAACCTGGAGGACGCCCGGAACCTCGCGGCGATGTTCGAGGCCGTGGATGGATGCCCAAAGCCGGTCGTGGCGCGCGTCAAGGGGGCGGCGATCGGCGGCGGGGTCGGGCTCGTGGCGGCGGCGGACGTGGCGGTGGCAGAGGAAGGGACCGTGTTCGCTTTCTCGGAGGTACGCTTGGGGATCTTCCGGCAACGATCGCCCCGTTCGTGGTGCGCAAGATCGGTCATTCCCAGGTCCGGGCGCTGTTTTTGTCCGGCGAACGCTTCGACGGGGTGCGGGCGCGAGATCGGGCTCGTCCATGAGGTGATTTCCGAGGAGGAGCTCGACGCAGCAGTGCAGGAGAAGGTCGAAGGGCTCCTCGCGGGTGGCCCCGAGGCTTTGGCCGCGACGAAGGCCCTCTTGCGGGAGCTCAGGGATGCGGCGCGCGACGAAGTTACGGAAATCACGGCGCGACACATCGCGGAGCTCCGCACAGGGGAGGAGGGACAGGAGGGCTTGGGGGCCTTTCTGGAGAAGCGCAAGCCCGCCTGGAGGGAGGAGTTGTGAGCTTCGGCAAGTTGCTGATCGCGAACCGCGGCGAGGTAGCCGTGCGCATCATCCGGGCGTGCAAGGAGCTCGACATAAGGACCGTCGCCGTCTACTCCGAGATCGACGAGGGAGCGATGCACGTCCGGCTCGCCGACGAGGCGTATCCCATAGGGACGGCCCCTGCCACGGAGAGTTACTTGAACGTCGAGAAAATCGTCGAAGCGATCGAGAATTCCGGGGCCGAGGCAGTACATCCCGGCTACGGCTTCCTCTCGGAGAGCGCGGACTTCGCGCGGGCGGTCGAAGGGGCGGGTGCCATCTGGGTCGGACCGCCGCCCGAGGCGATGGAGGCGATGGGCCTTAAGGTGAGGGCCAAAGAGATCGCACGCAGGGCAGACGTGCCCACGGTCCCAGGCTACGATGGCGAAGACGAGTCCGAAGAGAGGCTGGCGGAAGAGGCCGAAAGGATCGGCTACCCCGTTCTCGTCAAGGCGAGCGCGGGAGGCGGAGGACGCGGGATGCGGGCCGTCGTCAGGCCGCGGGATTTCCTCGAAGCCCTCCGGGGCGCGAGGCGGGAAGCTGCCGCGGCGTTCGGAGACGACTCGGTGCTCTTGGAGAAGCGCGTCGAGAGCCCCCGGCACGTAGAGGTCCAGGTAATCGGCGACAACTATGGCAACGTCATCCACCTCTATGAGAGGGATTGCTCGATCCAGCGTAGGCACCAGAAGGTGATCGAGGAGGCCCCCTCGCCGGCCTTGGATCCGGAGCTGCGGGAGGAGATCTGCGACGCGGCGGTGCGCCTGGCGCAAGAGGCGGGCTACCGCAACGCTGGGACCGTCGAGTTCCTCCTCGAAGGCGACGAGTACTACTTTCTCGAGATGAACACCCGCCTCCAGGTGGAGCATCCGGTGACGGAGTGCGTCACGGACCTTGATCTCGTGCAGCTCCAACTCACCGTCGCCGCCGGGGAGCCGTTGGTGGTCTCGCAGGGGGACGTCACGTTGCGCGGCAGCGCGATCGAGGCCCGCGTCTACGCGGAAGGGGAGGAAGGGCTGCCCGCCGGAGGTAGGCTGCTCGCCTTCGCGCCTCCGGGGGGGCCAGGCACCCGCAACGACAACGGGGTCGAGAGCGGGGACGAGGTCTCGGTGCATTACGACCCCATGATCGCCAAGCTCGTCGTCTTCGCCCCCGATCGGGAGATGGCCGTCCGGAGGCTACGCCGGGCGCTGGAGGACTACACCATCCTCGGCATCCCGACGAACCTGCCGCTTCTGAAGCGTATCGCGGAGCATCCCGCCTTCGCTGCCGGGGAGATCGCCACCGACTTCCTGGAGAAGCACCGGCTGGAGGAGCCACCCGTCGAGCTCTCCGTGCCGGAGGAGGCGATACTTCTCGCTGCCGCGGGCGAGCTGGTCTCGGGGCGCACAACCGCCGGGCCTTTCACGGTCGGCCCGTGGCGTCACCTAGGCTCGGTCCGGCTGTGCTACCGTACGGGCGAAGCGGAACACCGGGTCGAAGCCGAACGTTTGGGAAGCAACACCTTCAAGTTACAGCTGGAGGAGGGCGAGTCCGTCGTCGAGGTGCTGGCCTTCCGGGACGGCGAGATGCACGCCACAATGAACGGCAACCCTATCAGGGCCGGGTTCGTTTCGGATGAGCTCGAGGTGCGCCTCTCACTCCGCGGGGTGGTCTACGAGCTCTATAGACCTCGACCACCCGACGTGGACGAGGTGGGACCGGGCGGGGCGGCCGTTGGCGGCGCGAGCCTGACGGCACCTATGCCGGGCACGGTGGTGAAGGTGCTGGTGAGCGAGGGCGACGAGGTCGAGGAGGGGCAGCTTCTCCTGGTGCTGGAGGCGATGAAGACGGAGCAATCGGTGGCGGCCCCCCATGCCGGGGTGGTGAGATCGCTCCCCTACGCCGAGGGCGCCGATGTCCCCGGCGGGGCGGTGCTGGCGGAGCTGGAGGAGAGGGAAGAAGAGGAGGAGGAGGAGTAAGTTTTTCTCTAGGCAGCCGCGTTACGAGCCGCCCGCGCCCGGCTGCCCGAAGAGCTCGATGTATTCGTCCTTGAGTTGGTCTCGGACGTGATCCATCTCACCTGTGGTCACGGCTTCTTCCATAACCGTCGCAACCGCCCGAGCGTGGCGGATGGCCTCGGGCTCTTCGACACCTTCCTTATCTGCAACGCGCCGGTAGAACTCCGCAAGCGAGAAGCCGTCTCTGCCGCCTTCACCCCTCAACGGGTCTGCGATCTCCGGTGGAAGCTGGTCGGCGAGGTTGTTCGGCTCGTTGCCCGCGAGCCGTTCTCTCAAGGTTTCGAGGGTTGCCCGGATGGCACGATCGGCCTCTTCATTCGTCTGAACCTCTGCTAGGTCTTTCACCCGAGCGATAAACTCGTACTGTTTCACGGAAGTCCTTTCTCTCGCTTTCGGGTTGCAAATACCCGCCTCAGCGCACGGACAAACGAGGTTCGACGAGATGGCGATCTACTGTTTCACAGGAATGATTTACTGCAGCCCGCTAGGGGAGCACGCCCTCATAGCCGTTGCGGCGTGTACTGGATGTAGTTGAAGGTTTGCCCAGAAGATAGGTTTAGAATCAGCACATCTGCTGGCGACTGTGGGTAATAGGAATGAACGTCGCGGGCAAAAAACGGGGAGAGGCCGCCGGTAAGGCTTGGGGCTTCGTGCTCGTGGTCTTCGCGGCGAGCCACCCCTTTCACCTGATCGCGGGAGCGCTACTCGTCGAGGTCGTGCCGGTCCAACGCCAGACGTTGGACGTTTCGTTCGAAGCCCTGAGCATCTCGGCGCACTTCGACGGAGAGCATTACACGCGCATAGCCGAGAGCGGTTACGGTGCCGCGTCCCCGAAGCTTCCTTCCCGATACGACCTCGCGTCCCAGCGTTCTTCCCCTCTACCCTTTGTTGATGCGTTCGATCGCCGGCCTGTTCGGCGGGCCTGTCTCATTAGGGACGCTTTCGGCTTACGGGGTTCTCATCTCCCTCGTCGCCTTCTGTTTCGCGCTCTACTTCGTCTATCGCATAGCCGAAGAGACGCCACTACCTCATGCGTCTCGTGGCATCTGGCGCCTCCTGATATGATCCGGCGGCAGTTCGGAGACGCTCTTTGCAAGCGCAGCCCCTCGTCTTCGAGGGCTCCCTGTAGTTACCAGTTCAACTGGATCTCGTGAGCACCTCCTATTACTGACCTCCACCGTAAGTAACCGGAACCTCGACTCCTTCAAACGAACCGTCGCGCGGGCTCTCGCTGCCAACACGGAGGATCGCTTGTCCCTCGAAGGCAGGCAACTCTAGCGACGCTTCGAAGTATCCCCAGGTCTCGGTCCAGTCGTTGGACAAGACGGTGCTCTGAGAGAGAATGTTGCCGCCCGAATCTACCAGCCTGATGGTATTCGAGGCCTCGAAGTTGCGGGAGTAGCCGCTTACCGTTAGCGGACTGGTTATGGCTTCCCCCTTCCGGGGTTGAAAGAGAACTGTCCTCACTGCCCGGGCCGGGATCGGGGAGCTCAGATCGACGCCTGCGGGGCGGTAGTCGATGACCAGACGCCCCGGGTCGGAGAGCTCCGTTACCCGGTATTGGAACGCTCCCGTGGCGAAGATGTCCACGAACATGCCCCCACCGGGAGCCCGGACCACGTAGAAGTTGTCCATGATAGAGCCGCTGAAGGCCCCGTCAGAGACCAGCGTGGCGCTCACGCCCGGAAACCTTATCCGCGCATACCCCTCCCCAGTAGGACTGCTCAGCGACCAAGCGGGAATTCGAGAAGAAGGAGCACCTTCCGACCCAAAGTCTATGACCACCCGTTCGTAGCCCTCGTGCT
This sequence comes from Actinomycetota bacterium, assembly GCA_030776965.1. Taxonomy (GTDB): domain Bacteria; phylum Actinomycetota; class Rubrobacteria; order Rubrobacterales; family Rubrobacteraceae; genus Rubrobacter_F. The sequence continues at coordinate 6,946 of JALYGT010000125.1, read as the reverse complement.
CGCCGAATCTTACCTGTTGGATACTGTCCGCTGCGCCCTCTGAACCCCCGCTCATCTCGGAAGCCGCGGTGAAAGGTACTTCCTCCCGAGCCGTCTCTTCTTCGGAAGTCGTCTCCTGCCGGGTCTGGCTCTCTGACACGGCGGATGTGTTCTCGGTCGTTCCGGTTCCTTGTTCTTGTCGGCTACCCTGGCCACAGCCGGTGGCCAAAACGGCAACCAGCAAGGCGACCCAAATCACCACTCTGAAAGGTCTCAAACCCATTGCCTCCCGTCTTCCGCCTTCTAGTAGAGAGGGTAAGTGCTCAACTTCAGCGAGCGTAGTACTCGACGTAGTCCATGTATTTGTACCAATTCCAGTGGTAGCCAGGGTCAGTGTGGGTGTTCGGGTATGGAACCTCGTCGTGCCCGATTATGTGGACCCAGTCGACCGGGATGCCGTACTTGTTGCACAGATTCGCCGAGAGCTTGGCCGACGAGTGGTACATGGCCTCGGTGAACCATTTAGGGTCTGAGATGTAGCCCTCGTGCTCTATACCGATGGAGGTCTGATTGTAGGGTAAGTTCCCCGCGTGCCAGGCGATGTTCTTCTCCAAAACCGATTGGCAGATAAAGCCGTCCGAGGAGCGGATGGTGTAGTGGGCCGAAGCCTGAGCGCTAGAGTTTTGGAACCAGTTTATGGCGCCCGACCAGGAGCCCTGGGTGACGTGGATGACGATCTTGTTTATCGGGTTGGAGTAGGGGCGGTTCGCCGCCGTGTAGTTGTTGGAATTCGCCGGAATGTAGGTCGAGCCCAGGTATTCGCCGACCATCAGAGCACCTCGTCCAGAAGCTCCGTCACCCAAGCCGTCAAGCTCTGGGCCCACAGAGAAACCTGCTCGCCGTCGAGAGTGGACGCTTGAGCGCCCTGCTCCAGCGTCTCGAAGACGCGCTCGGCGTAGAGCTCACCGGCCCCGACCCCGGAGACCGCCTCGTAGGACTTACCGCTTCCCCCATTGCCGGCCACCGCCCCGAAGTAGTCGCCCAAAGTGGCAGGCTTCTCTCCCTGGGACGCTGCCAAGAGCGCCGCCCCGCCCAGGATGTTGGATCTACGGTCAGTTTTGAGCTGCTCCTCGGGGATGCCAGTCAGCCTCGACGCCTCGCCCAAGGTGTCTGCAGAGTCGTTCTGGACCAGTTGCATGATCCCGTATGCTCCTCGGCCGTGGGGATTGCCGGGCTCGTAGGCGCTGGCCTCCGGAGGCGGCATCTCCCAGCGGCTGTTGACGTAGCTCATCGCTAGCAGGAGACTCACCGGGACTTCGTATTCCTTGGCTGCCTCCTTGAATTCCTCTACAAGGGAAGAGTCTAGCGTAGCTTGGGCCAAGGCCTTGCCAGAGCCCATCACCCCGAGCAGTGCCGCACCTGCCATACCGACTCCACTTATCCTAAGGAAGTGACGCCGGTTCATCGCCCCGGGCGGCTCCGTAGAACCTTTGGAATGCATTCCCCCCTCCTCTGGGAATAGCCCTACAGACCTATTTTGAGCCCATTATCGCTTAGTTCGAGGAAAGATTGAAGTACTTTGAAGAACTTCAGAGAAATTAGAAGAACTCTCGCACCAGGCTTCGAACCCCCACGTCGACCGAGAGTCGTCCTCAAAGGGGTGCCTCATCTTTGCTTACCGATCTTTGCCTACTACCATAGTGCCTGGCCGTTCGTGACGTGACAAAAGGAGTGGGTTGCGTTACTTGGAAGAGGTTTCGAGGGCTGGATGAGGCCTGCCGGGCCGGTGAGGTAGGTCGTAGGGAGGCTAGGAGCCCGGTGATCGAAGGCTCGCCGCGCGCCGAGCGAGCGAGGCGCTCGAAGACTTCGCGCGGCTGCCGAGCATCGAGCTGTCGGCGGTAGAAGGAGTGAGGGAGGCCTTCAAGCAGCGTGAGCGGGAGGTGACCGCCTCCCTCGCCGGGCTCGAGCGCGAGGTGGGTAGCGAGCTCGAACGCGAGTTGCACCGGCGGCAGGCCGAGGCTTTAAGCCGCGTCGCGCGAGGCGCTGCGCGAACTCGCCGAGGTCGGCCTGCTATCCAAAACGATGGTTCACCGCGCGGTCCAAGGGGTTGCCGCGGAGGTTGGCGGTTCGTCAGACAGGCGGTAGCCCTCTAAAGAGTTGCGGGTGCATGTTACCTGCAACCTAGGGATCGCTGTCGTCCTTTGGCCTCAGTATTTGCCCGCGAGGGACCGCACGAGATGACTCAGCGAGGTAATATGCTTCGTCTACAGGTACTGTGCTCTTGGCCTCGATCTCGAGATGGGGCGCCTACGATCGATATCCGTGGGCAAGTTTGGCGCGAGGAGCTCTGCTCAAGTCATGATCATTAGCAAGATGCGTCTACCAAGCTGCGGCGACGCGTTATAAGAAACCGCGCCATATGCTCGTTAGCAACTGCGGAAAGTGGGTCCAACGAGTCGCCTCGCCGGATATGCAGCGATGCGCTCAGCTCGACAGCTCGGCGGCCATGAGCATGAGACCGCCGTCGACGACGAACGAGGAGCCGGTCGCGTAGGACGCTTTCTCCGAGGCGAGAAAGGCGATCCAAGTCGAGATCTCGCGGGCGTGGCCGGGACGGCCTAAAGGCAGGTTTGGACGCTCGATAGTACGCGGGTCCGTGTCCTCGTCACCGGTCATGGGGGTAGAGATCTCGCCAGGGGCGATGGCGTTGACCGTGATACCGTACGGGGCTAGCTCCATCGCCATGACCTTCGTGAGCAGGCCCAGGCCCGCCTTCGACGTGCCGTAAGCCGACGCTCCCACTCGGGGGATGTGCTCGTGTACGGAGGTGACGTTTATTATCCTGCCGCCGTTCTCCGCCTCCACCATCCTCCTCGCCGCCCTCTGTGCGCAAAGAAAGGCACCGTCGAGGTTCGTGTCCATGGCCCTGCGCCACTCGTCGTAGGAGAGTTCCAAGAAATCGCCTGTCGGGTCGCCGGTACCGGCGTTGTTCACCAGGACGTCTAGCCCGTCCAAAGCGTCCGCCAGCTCGTCTATGACGCCGGCGGCTTTGGGCAGGTCGGGGCCGGTCAGGTCCAGCCGGCGAACCTCGCCGCGACGACCCACCCCTTCGACCGCCTTCAGCGTCTCCCGGGCACCGGCCTCGTCTTTGAAGTAGGTGATCCCCACGTCGAAACCGTTCTCTGCCAGCTCCTTCGCGGTCTCCTGGCCGATCCCGGAGTCCGAGGCCGTGACGATCGCGACGAGGCTCACGGCAACTGCTCCCCCACGGTTTTCGAGGTCTCTTGTTTCACTTTTCTCCTTAACATGGCTCGCTCCACTTACCCGACCGGCTTTACCCGAGGTAGGTCGAACCGTAAACCGAGCCCTTCGGTGGGTTCTCCGGCTGTGGGGTTCAAAAAGCGCAAAAAATACCCTAAGTACTAAAGCTCTTTCTCCGAAAGCCGGAGGTCGGTGGTGGTTCTCCAGGACCATGGACTCTCGGCGTGGCCAACCTGTAGTGGCTTCCGAGAAGCTGACCAGCTGGCTGCTATCCCCTACGGAAGGTAGAGGTATTGGAGTTCGGGGGTGGGGTTGAGCCCGGCGGTCTTGAGGACCTTAAGGGCCTCGGACTCGGGCGGGGCGAGGCGGGCCCGGAGGAGCTCGACGAGGCCCTGTGCCCGCTGGTAGCGGACCACGGTCGCTTCCTCCACGCCCGCGAGGTCGCCCGCGACCTCGGCGGCGCTTTCGAGGTTGCCTAAAGCGTCCACTAGGCCCAAAGCCTCGGCTTGCTGGCCCGAGTATATGCGGCCGTCGGCGAGCTCGCGCACTTCTTCCTCCGAGAGGCCGCGGCCCTCGACGATGACCCGGACGAAGCTGTCGTAGGCGTCGTTCACGTAGGCTTGCAGGATCTGAAGCTCCTCTTCGGTGGGCTCGCGGGTAGGGGAACCGATATCTTTGTAAGGCCCGCTCTGTATGATCTCTTGCTCGATGCCGTACTCTTCGGCGGCTTCTGCGAAGTTAAAGTAGGAGAAGATCACGCCCAGCGAGCCCGTCAGGGTGTTCTCGTTGGCGACTATCTCGTCGGCGACGGTGGCAATGTAGTATCCGCCCGAGGCCGCCGTGTCGCCCATCGAGACGACGACTGGCTTCTCCGTCTCCTCCTTGAATTCCTGGATGCTTTCGTGCATGCGATCGCTGGCCACGACGCCGCCGCCTGGAGAGTTGACCTCGATTACCACGGCCTTGACGCTGTCGTCCCTTTCGGCCTGCCTCAGCTGGTTGCGTAGGGTTTCGGGGGTCGCCGTCTGGGCCCCCAAAGCGTCGGAGCCCGCGGAGCTTATCTGCCCGACGACGGGCAGGACCGCGACCTTGTCGACGCCCTCGCCGGTGACGTATTTCTCCTGAAACCTCTCGGGGGGCGCCGCGTTCCCGCCGTCCGAGCCGCCGGGGGCGGCGACGAGGACCAGCGAGATCGCGGCTACCGTCAAGAACAAGAGCCCGAGGGCGATCGCGCCCCCGATCACCAACCCCCTCCTGCCCCGCGTCTCGCCCGTCGTGGCCTCGGCTCCTCGTCCTTCTTCCACCCAGATCCCTTTCTTTCAGCTCCTACGACGGTCCGCCCGAACCCGCCGCTCCGACGAGTAAGGCTATTAAGATACCGACGACTATGGCCACGATGAGTATAAGCCCAACGAAGCCGGCGCACGAGATGGCGCAAGAGCCCGCCGACTGCCCGTAGCCGACGCGGCGGGCGAAGGAAGCCCCTATTACCACGAGGACCACGTGCCAGACGAGGAAGGCCACCCCGATCAGGGAGGTCAACGTCCCGATGACGCTCGTCGCTCCGCTCTCGGGACCCAAAGCCGCCTGCGAGCCCGTCAGGAGGATCTGGAGCGCGGCCTGGATCACGAACGGGACGCTCGCCACCCCGACAACGGCGAGCATGGCCGAGAACGGCCCGGCGCCGCCGAAGAAGCTGGTCACGAGCTGCATCAACGCGGAGACCAACAGCCACCAGACGAACGCACCGACGACGGCGAAGATCAAGAGTGCGACCGAAACGACTTCGGGCACGCTCTCGTAGAACTCCGGGGGCAAACCGGGAAAATTTCGAGGACTAAACTGGCTCGCCGTGAGGCCGCCCAAGGCGTCTATCACGCCGACGATCAAGCTTAAAATCGCGTACAGGGCCGTAACGATAAAGCCGAGCAGCACCCGCTGCCCTTCGGCGACGCGCGCGAGCGTCCGAACGGGCGCCCAGATCACCGCCAGTGCCTCCAAGAGACCTCCCTCCGGGATTTACGCGGGCATCTTACACCAACGCACCCCTCGCGGGCGCCGCGGTATCGTTCAGCCGTAGATGTTTACGAAGTTTGTAGGGTCGCGCGGTTTGCGGCCCTCTCTCCTGAGGATGTCTTCCTTGGCGGCGGAAGGGGTTACGGACTCGTCGCGGGCTTCCAGGGCGAGCCGTTCGCGGTGGACGATTATCCACAGATACAGGTCGAGTTCGGTGCGTTCCGGAAAGGCGGCGAGGACGCGCTCCTCCCGGATCATGGCCGCTATCGGCGCGTAGTGGTACTCGTACCAGTCTCTCAAGACCTCCTCCGAGGAGACGTAGCGCCGCCAGAGCTGGCTTAACCGGAAGCCGTGCGCCTCGATGTGGGTCGCGAGCCTCCGGTAGTCGGCGACGTCGGAGAGCTCGACCTTTAGCTCCGGGAGGACGCGGTCGATTGGGAGCCTCTCCAGCAGGCGGCGGTGCTCCAGTTTGTACAAGAGGTCGCGCGCTGTGATGGCCGAGTCGATGGGAACCCGGCTCCTTAGCTCTATAACCTCGGCGTCGATCATCTCGACGCCCTGCTGATGGGCCACGCTAACGCGGTGGTTGCCGTCCCTTACGAAGTAGGCGTCCCCGACCTTGTACACGCTCACTGGCGGCAGCTCCTCGGCCCGGTGCATGGCCTGGTCTATCTTCTTCCACCGCCCTTCGAGGCTCGGCTTCGACGGCAGAAACGCCCGGTCGAAGTCCCTGTGCCGCCCGACGCTCCCCACGATCTTCGCCACCGGCACGACGCGCATCCCAAGGTAGGTCTGCTTCACCGCCCCCAGAGCGCTCCGTACCTCGTCGAAGGAGAGCAGCTCGTTGGAGGCCGGGTCCTTGCGCAGGTACGCCCCGACACGCCTCAAGAACGCTCGCCGCCGGGCGCGGGAGAAGTCCTTGTCCGCCCGCTCGTTCAGGTTCATGCCGGTTCCGTCCGAAGCATCACCACGCTAATCTACAACCCGCTCCTCTGGCCGACAACCTCCCCGGCCTCCTCCTCCGGCGCCTCCAGGGTCTGGTGCCCGTACACGTTCACGACCTGCGTCGCGCCCCGGCTTGTGACCCGCTGGCTCGACGCCTCCGGGCCGTACAGGTGCACGTGCCCGTGCAGCCATAAGGGAGGTTCGTGCCGGTCGATGAGCGAGAGGAACGCCTCGAAGCCTTTGTGGCACTCATCCTCGCGGTCCCCGAGGCCGCAAGGCGGGGCGTGGGACACGAAGACGTCGGGCTTCTTCTTGCGACCCCTCAAAGCCCTTAGGGCTATCTTCGCGGAGAGCAGGCGTCCCCGGCGGCGCATCGCGCGTTCGGTGTACTGGTTCGGTCCCCCAGAGTACCAGCGCGATCCGGAGAGGCCTGCCAAAACCAGACCACCCGCCTCCACGACGCGTCCGTCGAGGGGGACGCAGCCGGCGGGCGACTTCGCGTCCTCGGCCGGGTCGTGGTTGCCCCGCACGTAGTAGAGGGGCGTGCCGGAGACGGTGACGACGTACTCTAGGTACTCGAACGGCAGATCTCCGCAGGAGATGACGGCCTTGACTTCGGCGGCGTAGGAGGGGAGGCCCGCCCCGTAGAGCACCGGCTCCACGACGTCGCTGATCGCGAGTATCTTCACGCGCCTTCTTCCATGGTCCCTGGATCATACCTTCTCTCGGACCGGGACGAGCCAAC
>JALYGT010000124.1 GCA_030776965.1 Actinomycetota bacterium | reverse complement strand
AGTGAGCCGCCCAGGACTCGAACCTGGAACCTAGAGATTAAGAGTCTCTTGCTCTGCCAATTGAGCTAGCGGCCCGTGAGCGGCGTCATTATAGCATCGGCGAACGCCGCGCCAAAAGATTAAGTTTTGTTATTCAGGCTTGCGCCGCCGACCGGAGAACCTTTATAATAATCACATCATCCTAGCGGTCTTATCACAAGGCTGCTAAGGGCCGGAAAAGGGTCTCGCCCTTCTGTGAAAACCGGCCCTTTTTCTCTGAGCGGCTTTCGGTTGTCGCGTTTCTTTCTAACCCACCTCTTCGGCGATGGTGAAGAGTTCATCAGCGTGGCGTCTTACGGAGGTCACGAGGTCGTCGTTCGCGGTGGCGATACGGACGCGGTGAAGGGGGGCGTGGTAACGGGTCATGTCTTCTTCGGAGAGACCGGAGACGCCCTGCCAGGATACGGGGTTGCGCTCGCCGGGGAGGGGGGAGCGTCGGATGAGACGGAGTCCCACATCGAAGCGCCCCCGTTTGGGGAGGTCTATGAGAATGTCGAAGGGGCCCGCCGTGCCCTTGCGGTAGCGGGTGATGTAGCGAGCCCAGGCCTCCTCGACCCGGCGGCGCCAGGAGGCGTCGTCGCGGAGGCGGATGAGGGAGGCGTAGCTCGGGTGCCGCGCGTCGAGCTCGAGGGCGCGTTTGTAGGGGCGGCGCTCGAGGAGACGTTTCACGAGGGCGGCGGAGGAGCCGTCGGGGTCGGACGATTTGGAGATGAGGGCCAGGGCGCCCGCGTCATCTTGCCAGGCCAGATCTGCGAAGGTTATCTCTTCTGCTTGGACTGCGTCCTGGACGGCCCGGAGGAACATCACGGCGGGGATGCGTAAGGAGTGGTGGCCGTAGACGTTGTAGTACATCAGGTAGCGGGCGAAGACGAACGTTTGCAGGTGCCCGACCGCCGCCTCGTCTACGGCCAGGACTGCCCGATTGTCCTGACCAACGATCCTTAAGGAGTTGATCAGGGCCTCGACATCGACGATGCCATAGGAGACTTTGGCGCCTTGGGCGTCCCGGACCAGGTTATCGAGCGTGCTCGCATCCAGGGAGCCCGACAGCAAGTCCCGCGCCAGGTGTTCGGTCGGGGTCAGGTTGCGCAAGGGCGCGCCGTCTTCCGATTCTTCGGCGTCGCCCAACGCGACGAGCCTGAAGACGTTGTGCGGCTCCAGATCCCAGTTTTCGTCCAGGACGTCGGCGACTTCGGTCTCTTCGATCCGGTGCCAGGTGGCCTCGTCGCGCCGGAGCATGCCGGGTAGTCTTATGTCCTCGACGGCCGATGCGTACGGGTAGCGCCCGACGTCGTGGAGGAGGGCAGCGGCCAAAGAGGTGCGGACGTCCCTGTCTTCTAGGTAGGCGCCCGAGTCTATGATGCGTCTCAAGGTCAGGCGGGTGAGGTGGTAGACGCCTACGGCGTGGTCGAAGCGGGTGTGCTCCGCGGCGGGGAAGGCGAAAGAGGCGAAGCCCAAAGCGTTCATACCCTCGAGGCGCGACATCACGGCGGTCTCCAGAAGCGTCCGGACCGCTTTGTCTACCGGGATCTCGCCCCAAACGTCGTCCCGGATCCTCCTCGCGGAGCCACCGAAGAACTCCCCTACCATCTCGCCATTAGCCGCTCCCGCCTCTTGGCCTGCACAGGTCTTCAGTTCCCCCCGCCGCGTATTCTAACCGAGAGAGGCTTTATACTTGTGGTGGTTGTACAGGACGGGCATATCTGAGAGAGCATGTCGAGAGGAGCGAGCGCATCCACGCCGAAGAGCTTGAGACTATAAGCGGCGAATCCGTGACCTTACGGCCCCCGCGCGAAGAGGATGTCGAGAAAGTCTACGAGTGGGACCGGGACCCCGAGCTCGCCGCCTGGAACGGGCGGTCTCCGATCAAGCTCTCCCTCTCCGCTGCCCGGCGCGACTACCTTGCACGCTGGGAGGACCCGTCCGTCAAGACCTTCATCATCGAGGCCGAAGGCGAGGCCTCGGGCCTGGCTACCCTGTACGACTTCAGGCACGAGGGTTGCGAGATCGGCATAAAGATAGGCTTGGGGAGCATGCGCGGCCGCGGCTACGCCAGCGAGGCCGTAGAACTCCTCGTCTCCTACTGCTTCGAGGCCCTGAACCTGAAGGCCGTGCGCGGCTCCACCCTCGCCCATAACACGAGGATGCAACGCGTCTTCGAGAAGTGTGGCTTCAGGGAGGTTGGCGACGGCACTATCGTCAGCCACTTCGACAACCGCCGCTACGCCGAGATCTTCTACGAACGCCGCATAGACGGCTGAGGCCCCGCCAACGAGCCAGGTGATGCGGGCCGCTTCAGACGTAGCGGTTACGCTAAGCGGGCTCTTCGGAAGTCTTTGCTTACAATAAGGTGGCGATGAAGACGCTACTCCAACTAGATATCCGGCACCGGGGGGCGATGAGCGGGGTGCTGACTTTGGGCAGTCTGGACCCGGCGTTCACGGCCGCTGCCGAGGTAGAAGGGGAGCCCGTAGTCTTGGACCTCCGGTCGGTCGAGTTCGTGGAGCCGGCGGGGCTTTGCGGCCTCGCGGCGCTGCTCGAGTTCTTGATCCCTAGAAACGGCGAGGTGGGGCTCGCGCTCTCGGGGCGCAACGTGCCCGCCTACCTTGAACGGATGGATTTTTTCCGCGTCTTCGGCGACCGGGTGCGAACGAACGTGGATGTGGCGGCTTTGGAGGAACGGCGGCGGGGCAACCCGGGGACGTTGCAAGAGCTGGTGAATTTCCATTCAGAGGAGGAGATCCCCGGCATCATAAACCGCATCTCGGAGATACTGGAGAACAAGGAGTACCGCCTGCGCGAACGGGCTGCCATCTGCGCTACGCTATCCGAGATCTGCGCGAACGCCGTCGAGCACGGTCACTCTCCCTTCGGAGCTTACGCCGCCGTCCAAGCTTACCAGCACATCGTGAGCGGTGGCCGCTCGAGTAGGGGCGAGGAGGTCATAGTCGCCATCGCCGACGGCGGGGTAGGCGTCCGCGACACGCTCTCGCGCAACCCGAAGTACGCCGAACACACAGCCTCCGACAACGACGCGCTGCGCCACGCCCTGAAGATGGGGGTCTCGGGGACCGGTGAGATCGGACGTGGCGGCGGCCTCGCCGTGGTCGGCCAGATCTCTACCCGTGCCGGGGGCTCCCTTAGCCTGCGCTCCGGCGCGGGGCGCATCACCTATTACGGCGACCGCACAAACTCCCGCAACGTCCCGCCCTTCCCCGGCACCTTCGTGCGCGTCTCCTTGCCCCGGATAGCCGTCAGCCGTCAGCGGTCAGACATTAGCGAAAAAGCAAGAAGCTGATGGACGAAAACTCGAAAATTCTGTTGATTTCACGGCGCGCGCCGTGTACAATTCTCTCAGATGATTTCACTGAAGACAGTGAAGAAAGAGCCGGTGGCTGAGGATCGGGAGCGCGCCGTCTACGATGTGGCTTCCGGCGAGGCCGGTGGCAAGCTGATGGTGACGCGGGGGACGGGTCGTCGGGTGCGGGAGGCGCTCGGGGAAGTTCTGGAGTCATTGCCGGCGAGCGGCGTGTTGTACGTGGACACGCGGGGCGTGGAGTTGATGGACTACTCGTTTGCGGACGAGGCGTTGGGGATTTTGGTCTCGAGGGTCGCGGCGGGAGAGTACGGCGACAGGCGCGTGGTCCTGGTCGAGGAGGACCGGGAGCTTTTGGAGAACGTCGAGGCCTCCTTGAGGCAGCGGGATCTGGCCATGATCCGAGCCGAAAAGCCTGGCGCGAAGCCAGAGATCGTGGGCGAGGTGCCCGAGCACCTGCTCGAGACGCTGCAGGAGATCCAGGATGCCGGCTCTATCACGAACGCCGACCTCGCCGCTAGGCTTGGCCTCAACCACACCGCCATGAACAACCGCGCCACCCGCCTCTTCAAGCTTGGCCTCATACACCGCCACAAGAACACCGCCGCCCCCGGCGGCCGCCAGTACTCCTACGAGGGGATTTCGTAATGGTCTTTTTTGCTTTTAGTCTCACTTGTCTCAGTGAAAACAACAGTAACGATGCGGTTGCGCCAGAGGGAGGTATAGCGGTATGCGAGAAGAGTACATGATTGAGCGCGGAGGCCGCAGGTTCGTGCTTTACGCGGGCCTTTTGGAGGAGGCCCACGCGCGGGGTTTGAGGAGCATCGAGACGGAGCTTTTGCAGGTGCCTAGTGTAGAGAACGGCGAGGTAGCCATAGCCAAGGCCGTGGTGAGGACAGAGGAGGGTAAGTTTAGCGGCATCGGGGACGCAGCGCCGGGGAATGTTTCGCGCGCGATCGTCCCGCACATCGTCCGCATGGCGGAGACTAGGGCAAAGGCTCGTGCGCTCAGGGATGCGATCAACGTCGGAGTCACCGCTTTGGAGGAGCTCGGCGGTGAGTCCGAGGAGGAGGTCGTACCCGAGCCTACTTCCGGGCAGGAGTCCCCTGCGCCGCGGATGCCGCGGGAGGAGAACAAGAACGCTTTGCCGGCGACTCGCAAGCAACTCAACTACCTGGAGGCCCTGATCGCGGACACCGTCGAAGACGGGGTGACGAAGTTCGAGGACATGGTGGGCAAGCCTCTCTCGGAGCTCACGCGTGCCGAGGCGAGCGAGTGGATCGGGCGCCTCTCCGGGAGGGCTGCCTAGTGGGGCGCCTCTGGGTCGCATCTTTGGGCGAGGAAGTCCTCTACGAGGGGGATCTTCCAGGGTGCTGCAGGCGGAGCGCGAGGAGCTTCGAAGGAAGCTTCGAGTGCCCTGCCTGCGGGGCGTGCTGGCAAGCTCCTTTGGCCGTCGAGCCCGAAGAGTGCGCGTTCACTGAGCGCGCGAGCGACAGGGAGCGGAAGGGGGCTGCGTAGTGGCCGGGAGGAAGAAGCAGGCTTTGAGGCCGGACACGACGCTCGCCCCGGTTGGGGAGCCGGAGGCCGAGATGTACGTGTGGGGGCTGCCCGGTTGCTGCCTGAAGGCTTTCAAGGAGGCGGTCGTAAGAACTCCCTACGACCGGCGGCTTCTGGAGCTCGGGTGCTCGTGCGGGAAGAGCTGGCACGTCACGAGCAGCCTGGACGAGCGGGTTCTGGGACGGTTCGTAACGCACGGTGGGCCTCGCGTAAGGGGCGGCACCTATCCGGCGGCGTAGGAACGAAAGGGGAGGCACAAGGTGGCCGAAGACACACTCACGCAGTATCTGGGTAGGATCCGGAGCGGACGGTTGCTCGACGCTGCCGAGGAGCGCGAGCTCTCGCGCTGTGCTCGCGAAGGCGACAAGGAGGCCAGGAAACGCCTCATAGAGTCCAACTTGCGGCTCGTGATCTCTGTCGCCAAGAAGTACCGCGGGCGGGGAGTATCGTTCGAGGACCTCATCCAGGAGGGCAACTCGGGCCTCATCAAGGCCGTCGAGCGGTTCGACCCGGATATGGGCAACCGATTCTCCACCTATGCTACCTGGTGGATCCGGCAGGCCATCACCCGCGCCGTCGCCGACCACGCCCGCACCGTTCGCCTGCCATCCCACGTCGTGGACGCCCTCTTCAGGCTCAGGCGGGCCGATAACGCCTTGAGCATCGAGCTCGGCCGCGACCCCAGCGAAGAAGAACTCGCTGAGCGGCTCGGGATAAAGCCCGAGGAAGTGAGGAGGTTGCGCGAGGTCAGCCAACCCATAGGGAGCATAAACGCGAGGGTGGGGGCCGAAGAAGGCGCCGAGATGGGCGACCTCTTGCCTGACGTGCGCGCCGGCGACGACTACGCTCGGGTCGAGATCGGACAGTGGGAGGGGACCCTGCACGAGGCCGTGGAGTCGCTCCCCGAGCGCGAGGCTCGCATCCTGAAGATGCGTCACGGCCTCGACGGCTCGAAGACCCGCACCCTGCGCGAAGTCTCCGAGGCTTTAGGCATCTCCCAGGAGCGGGCGCGGCAGGTCGAGATCAAGGCCCTGCGGACCATCCGCACCGGCCGCTACGCGGGCACTCTCAGGCGGGTGCTATCGGAGGCCGTGTAGAGCGCCGCCGGATGCGCTACCCTTCCTCCCAAGCAAGCGGAGAAGGGAGCCCTTTGGAGACCAGTAAGCGGAGTCCCGAGCGTATAGCAGAGCTGTTTGGAGAGTTGAGCGGGGAAGTAGTTGACGGCTTCCCGAGCATACACTCGCCGGTTTACCACACGAACGCCGGCACGTCGTACCTCAAGGCGCCCGGCGTGGTCATGCTCGCCAAGCCCCAGACCAACGTCTCAGGTCTCGGCGGTTTCCTCAAAGGGTTCGACTCTTCTTTAGGCTTCCCGGCTTACATAGAAGATCCAACACGGCTACCCGACTCTTCCCAGCTCTGCAAGACGGCAGGGCAATTGTGCTACGCGAGCTTTGGTCCTAGGCGCACTACCAACGAGAACGCAGCCGCATACTTCGAGCGGCTCACCACGGCGGGACATGGTTCGGTCCTCGAACACGCCAGCTTCAGCTTCCTACTCTACGGTATCAGCCGGAGCGTCACGCACGAGCTGGTACGGCATCGCCACTTAAACTTTTCCCAGATATCTCAGCGCTACGTATCGGGGAGCGTTCTGCGTTTCGTCGAACGATCGGAGTACGCCGAAGACCCGGAGCTGCACAGGCTCTTCGAGGAGCGGGCCGACCAAGCCGCCGAGGAGTACGAGGCGATGGCGGGGCGTTTGCTCGAGCGGCAGGAGAGAGGAGTCGCCCTCCTGGATGCCGAGTACAAGACCGACGCGCGCAAGAAGGTGCAGCAAACAGCGCGCTCCCTGTTGCCGAACGAGACCGAGGCGCCGATGGTGTGCACGGGGAACGTAAGGGCCCTACGGCACGTCGTCGAGATGCGGGCCGACGAGCATGCCGAGAGCGAGATTCGGAACCTGGCAGTGCGGCTGTTCCTCTGCCTCGCGACGGCCGACCCGATCCTCTTCGGCGACTACCGGCTGCAAAGCCTCCCCGACGGCACCTACGAAGTGACGACCGAGCATAGGAAAGCCTAAAACCTCAAGCGAGTGAACCTCGGCCGGATACTACGGCGAGCCCCAGCCCGGCGCTGGAGGAAGTGCCGTCCTCTCTTCAGCGACTTCGCTACTTCTCTCCCCTAAACGATCACTTGAAGACGTGCGGCCGGTTTTGCGTGGCGGTGCCCTCTCCCGTGGCGGCGACCTCGACCCGCACCACTTCGCCGTCGGACTCCGCGTGCAGGGCGACCGTGCCGTCGGCGGGGGTGTGGCGGAGTGCGTGGGAGACCAGGTTGTAGAGCACGCGCTGAAGCTTGGGCGGGTTCATCAGCACGGGGTCCACGCCGCAGGTCTTCGTCAGACCCAGTATTAAGCGCGGCAGCGCGTTACCCCTGGCTCAGTCGACGACCTCCACGGCCGAGAGGTTGATCACCTCTCTAATGCTGCAGCTCGTAGATCAGCTCCTCGTGCCCAGCAGCAGCCCACTACCGCTAACATCTAGAAGTGTGCAGGGCCTGACAACGGTTCTATTGCATGCATAATTAGTCGGAAGCGAAAGAGGAACTTGCCAGAAGGAGGAGAGAGTTGGTGGAACCCCCTATCGTGATCGAAAACCGGGAAGAGCTCATCTTCATGCTCTCCGAGGCGTCGGAGCTAGAGCATATGTTGATGCTCGAGTACCTCTTCGCCGCCTTCAGCCTCAAGACTGGTGCGGACGAAGGGCTGACCGAAGAGCAGCTCGGAGCGGTCAGACGGTGGGAGCGGATGATCTCGGAGGTCGCCGCCCAAGAGATGCTCCACCTAGCTTCGGCGAGCAACCTGCTCACGGCCATAGGCA
>JALYGT010000123.1 GCA_030776965.1 Actinomycetota bacterium | reverse complement strand
CCCAGCCCGGTTTGGGGCTGCTCCACTTCAGGCATATAGGTGATACCCAACGTCTTCTTGCCAAGGAGGATTAGCAGAAGGATGGATGACAAGACGCAGAAGCGAGCGCAGACCGTGCTGTCGATAGCCATAGCGATGGGCCTCTCCCGCCCGGTGAATAGGTTTATCGACGAACGGATACCGGAACGCAGGGGCGCGAAGGACGACCTGCTAGAGGCCGCCCTACAGGGGGCGGTGAGGATGGCAGCGTTCTTCGCGGCGTCTGTGCTCGTACGGAAGTTGTCCGAGATGCAGCGCTGACCCCTAGGGGACATGGACGTGTTGGTCCAAAAGTCACCAGATCATTAAATCTCCTTCCAGGCTCGGATAGAGGGTGGGGCCGCTACGGTAGAACTGATGCGAGGCTGAAGGAGGAGGCGTGATGCCAGCCTAACTAGAGCGGACGCCTTCCTTGCAGGTTCAACCGCCAGTAGCCGATCTGGAACGGCGGATCATCGCTGACAGCCTGCTCGGTCAGCGAGGCCACGAACTGGTCCCGTAGCTCGTCGTCCGGCATTTGCGCCAAGTGTTCGCGGAGGATCAAGCTGGCTATGAACTCCCGATATTCCTTGGCGTCGGCCAGCACCACGGGCGCCTGTTCCAAGCCGGTCCTAACGTCGACGAAACCGGCGGACCGCAGCCGTTCGGCGGTGGTAATGTCATCCGTGTACTCCCAGGGGCTTGACCAATCGGAAAAGAATCGGACGTAAGGCTCCTGCGCCATGAGCACCGACGCTCGCCCCAGCAGGCGAGAGAGGTTCGGCCCCCCGCCGCATTGAGCCACCAGCCAGCCGCCCGGCTTCATGGCCAGATAGAGGTGCCTATAGAGTTGTGGGTGATCCTTTATCCAGTGGAAGGTAGCCGTGCTAAGGATGCCGTCCACCTTCTCTTCTATCCGAAGGGTCTGGAGGTCGGCCCGCACGAACGTCACGCGGTCGCCGAACCGCGGCCCGAGAGATTCGCTCGCTGCACGAAGCATGTTCTCCGAGTGGTCCACGGCGATCACTCGCCCCTTGGGCAACCGCTCGAGCAACTCGGCCGTCAGGCGGCCGGTACCGCATCCGGCATCCAGCACCAGCTCATCGCCCCGCAGCTTCAGACGCTTCAATACCTTCTGCCCCCAAGAAAACTGCGGATCGGAGAGCCGGTGGTAGGCCGTAGCATCCCATTCCGGGGAGCGTAGGTTGGATGGTTGTGCCGGCCCGAGCGTCTCCTTCCTGCTGGCACCGAGCTTCGGAAAACCATGCGTTTTTGTAGTTGGGTACTTCACGCTCGTCGCCTCACCCATCCCTACAAGGGTAGAGCGAAGCGATCGACTGCCTGCTCTACCGCTCCTCCAGCGGCATCCATAAGCGGTCCTTGGGGCCCGTGTATCTGGATTGCGGGCGGATGAGCCGGTCTTGGGCTCGCTGCTCCATGCAGTGCCCCGTCCAGCCCGCCACCCGTCCTACGGCGAAGGTGGGGGTGAAGAGCTCCGTGGGCAAGCCCAGCCCGTGCAAGAGCAGCGCCGTGTAGAACTCGACGTTGGTCTTAAGGTTGCGCCCCGGCTTGTACTCGGCGAGCAACCTCAGCGCCGTCTTCTCCACCTCGAGTGCTAGCTCGTACAGAGCTACATCACCGCCGCTCGTGTATAAGCGTTTAGCGGCGGCAGCGAGCAGGTCGGCCCGGGGGTCCCGGACCTTGTAGACGCGGTGGCCGAAGCCCATGAGGCGCTCGCCGTGTTCGATCTTCTCGCGCAGGTAGGGCTCGGCCCGGTTTGCCTCCTCGATCTCGAAGACCACGTCGAGCGCCGGACCGGGAGCGCCCCCGTGCAGTGGCCCTTTGAGCGCGCCGATCGCCCCGACTACTGCCGAGACCACGTCCGACCGGGTCGAGACGATCACCCTCGCGGCGAAGGTGGAGGCGTTCATACCGTGATCCACCACGGTGTTTAGATAGGTGTTTAGGGCCTGGGCGAACTCGTCGCTTGGGGCTTCGCCGGTAAGCATGTACAGGTAATTTGCGGCATGGCCCAACTCAGGACTGGGCACCACAGGCTCCTCCCCGTTCAGCATCCGCCAGTAGGCCGCCACTATCGTGGGGAAGCGCGCCACCAAGGCGAGAGCGTCGCCGTAAAACTCGTCCTCTATTAGAGCATCGACCGGCGTGCCTATGCTCAGGGTGCCGGCCGCCATCCGCAGCGCGTCCATCACGGGCCCTCGTTCGGATGCCGCCGCCCGCAGCAGGTCCAGCGTGGCCCTTGGTAACGGG
This sequence comes from Actinomycetota bacterium, assembly GCA_030776965.1. Taxonomy (GTDB): domain Bacteria; phylum Actinomycetota; class Rubrobacteria; order Rubrobacterales; family Rubrobacteraceae; genus Rubrobacter_F. Next base: position 3,995 of record JALYGT010000123.1, on the reverse strand, counting down.
CGTCGGACGGACAGCGCCTCCCTGAAGGCCATCAGTTCCCCTTGGCCGGGCAGGACATCGTGCCACAATAGGTAGACGGTCTCCTCGAAGGTGGCTCGGCCCGCCAGCTCCTCGACGGGGAAGCCGGCGATGATCAGCTCTCCGGCCTTTCCATCCACGCTACTGAGGCGCGTCTCGGCCGCCACCACGCCTTCCAATCCTGGTACTAAGGTGTTCTGCGGTACGTTGCTCATGAGCCTAGGCACTCCTTGTAGGTCGCTAGGTAGATGGTAAAGCGCTGGAAGGTATTTATCAACGTTGATTGTAGAATCAATATAAGCTATGCTAGGTACGCAAGCAATACTAGGGTGTGGAGAGAATCTGGTTGTGAATATGGATCGTTATCTTAGTGGACGAGAAGCGGCCGCGGAGCTGGGGGTCAAGCTGCCGACGCTGTACGCCTATGTGAGTCGGGGGTTGATCCGTTCTGAGCCCGCCGGAGGGACCGGGCGCAACCGGCGTTATCGGGCGGAGGACGTACGGAAGCTCAAGGAGCGCAAGGAGCAGCGACGTGATCCCAGCCGTTTGACGGAGAACGCCCTCCACTGGGGGACGCCCGTGCTTGAGTCGACGATCACCCTGATAGCGGACGGGCGTCTCTACTATAGGGGACGAGACGCCGTCGCCCTCTCTGAGAGCCACACCTTAGAGCAGGTGGCCGAGTTCATCTGGACGGGGAGATTCCCGAATGGCGAGTCCGCGGTCTTCGATTCTGCGTCCGATGCTCCTGCGCTTCATAGCCGAGCCGTAAACGAGGTCTCAAGGGAGTTGGCACCGGTCGAGACCTTCGGGGTCTCGCTGCGGTTGGCGGCTGCTGAGGATCCTGCAGCTTATGATCTGCGTCCGACGGCGGTTGCCCGTACCGGCGCTCGGCTCCTGCGCCTGCTTGCAGCCACGGCCGTCGGCGGTCGATCGGCCGAGATCGGCGTAGGGCGGACGCTACAGCAGAGTTGGGCACCCGATGAGCCGCAAGTGGCGACGCTGCTCGACGCCGCCCTCGTCCTCTGCGCAGATCATGAGCTCAACGTCTCTTCCTTCACCGCGCGTTGCGTAGCTTCAGCCGGGGCGACGCCGTATGCTGCTACGATAGCTGGCTTGTGCGCTCTGAGCGGCGTAAAGCACGGCGGGAACACCGAGCGCGTCGAAGCCTTCCTTAAGGAAGTCGGCGCTGCGGACTATATACGGGACGTTATGGCTGGTCGTCTCAGGCGAGGAGAGTCCATCCCGGGATTCGGGCATCCGCTTTATCCGGAGGGTGATCCTCGGGGCAAGGCGCTGTTAGCGGCCACAGCCGCTACCTACCCGGAAGCACCGGCCGTCGAGCTGGCCTCCGCCGTGGTCGCAGAGGCATCAGAATTGATCGGCGAACGCCCCACGATCGACTTCGGGTTGGTGATTCTCGCGCTGGCTTTGGGGTTACCAGCGGGGGGGGCACTTGCCCTGTTCGCCTTGGGCAGGATCGTCGGCTGGATAGGCCATGCCATCGAGCAGTACCAGAGCGGTCGGATGATTCGTCCCCGAGCCCGCTACACTGGTGAGCAGCCGCCGGACTCGTGACCACGCATACCTGACTCAGGGCTGCCACCGCTCGCCCGTACGCAGCCGCTCCAGCCCGACCCAGAGAGTGTCCATAGCCGCCGAAACCAACTCCGCGCGAGGCACGTCGCGCCGGTCGTACCACCACCGGGCGAGCCCCTTGAGCGCCGAGCCCCACAACTCGGCGAGCATCTCGATCTTCAATTGTTCGTCCTGATCGTAGGCCGATTTCATGCTGAGTTCTCTCGCCAACGACGCCGCGCCGACCATGTGCGCTCCCGCTTGGATCTGCCGATGGGCTTCGACGATCTCGGCGTCGCCAGTGCTCTCCCGAAAGAGCATGCGCCAGGCGAAGGGGTGCTCCTCAGCATAGTTGAAGAAGGCGTCGATAGCGCGCCATATCCGGACGGCTGCGGGAGCGTCGGCCTTGAGGCGGGCAGTCACATGCTCGACGGCCCGGTTGCGCTCACGCTCGAGTAGCCAGAGGTAAAGCTCCTTCTTGTCACGAAAGTGGTCGTAGACCACCGGTCTCGTGATATCGGCGGCCCGGGCAATCTCCCCTATGGAAGTGCCCTCGTAGCCCTTATCCGCGAAGACCTCCATGGCGACCTCGGCGATCCGCTCGCGCCGCGCCTCGGCGCTCAGCCGCTGTTTCGGCTTCCGCGGCGGCGGCGGCGGGGTTTGTTTCTCGTGCTTGACTTCCGACATTAGTGTAGGTTATCATACCAGCGTAACCTACACTAGCGTAGGTTAGAGCCAGTTATCGTCTGAGAGGAGGTGAATGGCAGTGAGGATCTTTTTGGCTGGTGCCACCGGGGCCATCGGTAGGTGCCTCGTGCCGCGTTTGGTCGAGGCGGGATACCAGGTGACCGGGATAACGAGGTCGCGGGCCAATCTCGACAAGCTCCGCGCCCTCGGTGCCGAGCCGGTCTTGTGCGACGTCTTCGACGCCGGACGGCTGAGAGCGGTCGTAACGCAGGCCGAGCCGGACGCCGTGATCAACCAGCTCACCGACCTTCCGCAGAGATTGAGGCCGCGAAAGCTCAGGGAGTACTACGCGGCCAACGACCGCGTGCGTCGCGAGGGGACCATGAATCTACTGGATGCCGCCCACGGCGCCGGGGTCCGCCGGTTCATCGCGCAGGGCGCCGCCTACTGGTACGCGCAGACCGGCGGACCGGTGAAGACGGAGGAGGCGCCGCTTTATCTCGACGCCCCCCCGCCCATTGGACCCGCCGTCCAAACGATAAAGTTCGTCGAGGACGCGGTACTCTCCGCTGACGGGCTCGAGGGCGTCGTCCTTCGCTATGGTATGTTCTACGGGCCGGGGACCTGGTACGCGAAGGACGGGGACGTCGGCCGGCAGGTCCGCAAGCGGCGCTACCCGATGATCGGCAACGGAGAGGGCATATACTCCTTCGTCCACGTAGACGACGCCGCGGTCGCGACAGTGGCTACCCTCGAGGGGGCGAGGCCAGGCGTTTACAACATCGTCGATGACGAGCCCGCCAGCGCCGCGGAGTGGATGCCAGTCTACGCTGAGGCGCTCGGGGCGAGACAGCCACCCCGGGTACCGGTGTTCGTTGCCCGTCTGCTCGCCGGCGAAGCCCTCGTCAAGTGGATGATTGGGCTCCGGGGCGCCTCCAACGAGAAGATAAAAAAGGAGCTCGGCTGGCGCCAGCGGTACGAGAGCTGGCGGCGAGGGTTCTTCGAGAATCTCGGTTAAGGGCGGACTGCGAATACGCTACCCAACCAGGCTCGTGCGCTACCTGAGAAGACCGCGAGGGCAGAGAGAAGACTTACATTGATCGGAGTGTATTCGGAGGTAGGGGGACTGCCCTTACCCTCAACGTCTACTCTCACCTACTGCCCGACATGGGGACGCCGCCGCCTACGCTATGGACGACGCGCTAGGGTAGCCCCAAACTACTGCAAAATTATTGTAGAAACGCCCTGGCGCACAACGCGGGGCGTTTTCGTTGCCCGCAATTTGCAGGAACTTCAGGAGCGCGCCTGGAAGGATTCGAACCTCCGACTCGCGGTTTAGGAATCCGAGCCGGTTCGTTTATCCGTGTTCTCGGTTGTTCGAATATCCGCTTATTAAGCTGAATTCTTAGGCATGAGGTTGCTAGCCGTTTACCCTTGTTTCTGGCGGGTTGGTGTATCGGTTGGTGTATTTCGACATGTTGGAGCAATCTCTGCAGCAATAAGGGGTAATGTCGCTATCCTTCAACCGGGGTCTCTAACAGCCCCGGCTCTTTTTATGCCTGGAGTTTCCGAGAACCTCATTTGGGAGACTGTATGAAAAGGGGAGGTTGGGTGGTGGTTCGCTACTCTAGCACGCATGAGAAAAGCTTACCCGACGGATCTCTCTGATGAGGAATGGAAGTACATCGAGCCTCACATACCAACGCCCTCGG
>JALYGT010000122.1 GCA_030776965.1 Actinomycetota bacterium | reverse complement strand
TCTTCGAGGCGTGGCTGCTGCCGTGCGGAGCCGTCGGGGCCGTCGTGGTCGCCGCCTGGCTGGTGGAGGCCAAGCAGAGTGTCATCGAAAACATGGCGCCGGTGTTGACGCGCCTCTTCACCCCCCTTTTCGCCGCCGTGCTGGTCACGTTTGTAGGGACCCTGCTGTGGACCGGACGCGGAGTCGGCATCGAGCGGAACGTGCTCATCGGCTTCGACCTGCTCCTGGTGGTGGTCCTCGGCCTTCTGCTCTACTCCGTCTCCGCCCGGGACCCCCGGTCGCCCCCCGGCGCCTTCGATGTAGTGCAGGTCGTGCTCCTGGTCAGTGCGCTGCTGGCCGACATGGTAGCGCTGTGGGGCATCGCCGCGCGCATCACCGAGCTCGGCTTCAGCCCGAACCGCGTGGCCGCCCTGGGTGAGAACGTGATTCTCTTGGTCAATCTGGCGTGGTCCGCCGTGCTCTACATCCGCTTTCTGATAGGGCGCGGATCGTTCACGAAGCTCGAACGGTGGCAGACGGATTACCTGCCGGTCTACGCTGTGTGGGCGGCGATCGTCGTGATCGTCTTTCCGCCGGTGTTCGGGTACATCTGATCGGGTGCCGCTGCACCCGTTCTCCACAGCGACATTCGCGGACGAGAGGCAGCTATGGAATTACACATCGCGACGTATCCAAGACCTATTCCAACGGCGTGCAGGCGCTGAAGGACGTGACGCTCACGGTTCCAGCGGGAATCGTCAGACCTGATCGGCAGCATCGGTGGTAGAAAGTCCAAGTGCACAGGGAGGTAGTAATAAAGAAGTGGCTGAGACGCACCCTCGGTGCAGTCGAGATGGGCCTGACCTGGGCAGCCGGATGGGCGCTCGTTGGTGTGCTGATAGAGCTGTTCATAGATCCGATGGGGTCCCTCGTTGATATCTGGCCGTCGGCGCTGGCGATACCCGGCTTTCTTGGCGGCGCGGTCTTTTCCGCGGTGCTTCGGATTGCAGAGGGCCGTCGCAGATTCGATGAGTTGTCGCTTCCCCGATTCGGCTTCTGGGGGGCGGTTACTGGTCTGCTGCTGGGCGTGCTTGCGGTTTCTGCGGGGGTGGCGAGTGCCATATTCCCGGGCCTGTGGCTGCGGGCTGCGGTAATAATCGGTCCTACGACTCTCCTGAGCGCAGTCTCAGCCGTCGGATCGGCGTTGTTGTTTCGGTATTTTGCGCGGGAGCAAACTCCCGCGGGCGCAGGGCCGGAGGGTTGACCCGCGCGCCGGCGATCGAATCAGAGACCGCGGACATAGGCCGGTTCCTCGGGACGGAGATTGAAACTCAGGGTTTCGCCGCCTCCCGCGCGTGAAGCGCCTTCTTGCGCGCGGTCCCGCCCCCGTACCTGCCGAACGCGCCGGTGCTGCGAATCACGCGGTGGCAGGGGATCAGGTACGAGATTGGGTTCTGGGCCACGGCGTTCGCGACTTTGCGTGCTCGTAGCCATCGTCCGCAAGCGCCTCGAGATCGAGCGCGATCTCTACACAGCCCCTCCTCAAGCGAGCGGGGCTCCCGGACATCTGTTTCCACGACCTTCGGCATACCTGCGCCACCTTGCTGCTCTCCCAGGGCACCCATCCCAAGCTCGTCCAAGAACTTTTAGGACACGCCACCATAGCGATGACCCTCGACACCTACTCGCATTTCTTGCCGAGTATGGGGGATCAGGCCGTGAGGGCGATGGAGGGTCAAGTCCTGAAGGTTCTGTAGTTTCCTCCAAGCCCTATCCCTCCTCTACCACTCCATGAGCCTCACCTCTTCCGCTTCCCATTCTTCGCGGCGGTGCTCCTCGAGCTCTCGCATGTCCAGGTAGCGCCTCCCCATGATCCACTCTTCGCTCTGTTCCACCGCCAGCGCCGTCACCCACCGTAGGCACGCCTCCCTGTTGGGGAAGATCCACACCACCCGAGTGCGCCTCTTTATCTCTTGGTTGAAACGCTCGAGCCCGTTGGTGGTGCGGATGCGACGCCGGTGGCTCTCCGGGAAGGCCAGGCAAGCCAGGCACTCCTCGACGTGCTCTTCGAGATGTTCGGCGATCTTCTCGTGGCCCTTCTTACGCCATTTTTCGGCCACCGAGGAGACCAGCCCGAAGGCCGAGCGCCTGTCGGGCGCGGCGAAGATCGCCCGCAGATCCGCGGCTAGCTCCTTGCGCTTCTTGGCGGCACCCACCATCCCGAGCAGGTTCCGCGCGTCGTAGTGGACCTGGCACCTTTGGTGGGCGGCGCCCTGGAAGTGGCGGGCGATGGCCGCCTTCAATCCCTCGTGGTCGTCGGAGACCACGAGCTCGACCCCCGAGAGCCCTCGGCTTTTCACAGAGCGGAACAGCTCCTGGTAGGTCGCCTCGCTCTCGGTGTCGGCGACCTCCACGGTGAGGATCTCCCGCAAGCCGTCCTCGCGCACCGCCGAGACGACGAGGACTCCCTGGCTGACCACCCGAGCACCCACCCTGACCTTCTCGTAGCGGGCGTCCACGAACAGGAGGTAGGGATAAGCCTTCGCGGTGAGCGGCCGGCTCCTCCACGCCCGAAGCCCTGCGTCGAGGTCGCCGGCCAGCCGAGAGACCAGGCTTCCGGAGAACGACGTGGTGCCGCAAAGGGCCTCCGTGACGTCGGCGACCTTCCTGGTGGAGACCCCCTCCACGTACATCTCCATGAGCGCCAAAACCAGCGCCTTCTCGTTACGCTGGTAGCGCGAGAACAGGCGAGTGGAGAAGGACCCATCTCGGTCCTGCGGGACGAGAGCAGGTTCAGCGTGCCCACCCTGGTGCGCAAAGCCCTCGGCTTGTGGCCGTTGCGGTGTCCGGTGCGCCTCTCGCTGCGCTCGTCGTAGGGGGCGGGGCTCCTATGTGCTCGGTCATCTCCGCCTCCAACAACTCCTGGAGCACCCGCTCGACGATCTGGCGCAGGAAGCCGGGGTCGTCTCGAGCAGGACCCCTTGCGCGACCTCCTCGGCCAGCCTACGATGATCTTCGGCCATCTTCCGCTCCTTTTTTCCGGTAGTGAGTCTTGAATCGCCTACTACCTTGGAGGAAGGTGGCCGCTTTTTCTAGCGGCTCATCAATCTACAGAAGTCTACGGGCACAACCC
>JALYGT010000121.1 GCA_030776965.1 Actinomycetota bacterium | reverse complement strand
TCGCCGCCAGGCACGACAAGGACCAGATAGACCAGTCCGAGATGGAGGAGGCCATAGACCGGGTGATCGCCGGCCCCGAGAGGAAGACCAGGCTCATCTCGGACAAGGAGAAGGAGATCACGGCCTACCACGAGGCCGGGCACGCCATAGTAGGCGCCTTGTTGCCCGAGGCCGACCCGGTGCACAAGATCACCATAATTCCGCGGGGTCAGGCCTTGGGTGTGACGATGAGCCTGCCCACCGAGGATAGGTTCATGATGAGCCGCGGCCAACTCAGGGCGCAGCTAGCAATGATGCTCGGAGGAAGGGCTGCTGAGAGGGTGGTCTTCGACGAGATCACCACCGGCGCCTCCAACGATCTCGAAAGGGTCACCCAAAACGCTCGCCAGATGGTGACGCGTTACGGCATGAGCGAGAAGCTCGGGCCCTTGGCGTTGGGGCAACACAACGGCCAAGTCTTTTTGGGGCGCGAGATGGGCACCCAGCCGGACTACTCGGACGAGATTGCCTTTCAGATCGACAAGGAGATCCGGCGCATCATAGACGAGTCTTACGACACCGCCGAGGACCTTTTGGTGCGTAACCGGCGCCTCTTGGACAAACTGGCTAAGGACCTGATCGAGTACGAGACCGTGGACTCTGAGCATCTCGCCCGTCTCGTCGAGGAGTACGCTGTAGACAAGGTCACCCTCGACAAGCTCGGCGATCTCTCGTCCAACGGACATCGGGGGTAAACGCATGTTGCACCGCTTTCGTGCCGTGAAGTTGAGGCGTATCCACGCGGAGACGACCGCACGTCGAGGAGACCTTCTCGAAGATCGAGGCGCATGCAGCAGGTAGGAATAGCCTCGGCGACCCTGGGGACGTTCAAGGGGATCTTGGTACCAAACTCGCCTCCACTTTGCGGCCGAGAAGATCGCAAATTTCAGAGACCTGCAAAGGGAGAAAGAGTAGGGAAAAGGAGCTACGTTGATGGACGAGCAAAGGCCAAAGCCATATTGGTTAATCGTGAAGTATGAAAGCAACCGGATCGATTTGCTAACCACAAACTTTATCGGCGGCGAGGAAGCGTTGCCGGTGTTCAGCTTCGAAGAGGAAGCCGGGCTGTTTCTTGGATACCGAGCCTTGAGAAGCCGTTGGAGAGTTAGGGAAACGGCGGCCGGGGAGCTTATCTCGGTGCTCTTTGGCCCTTGCGCATCCGTTGAACGAGTGGCACTGGATCCGTTGCCCGAGATGAACACTGAGGCGTTAGCATACCTCCTGAGCATGCGACGGGAAGACTTCGTGGAGTTTCTGATGAACAAGCAGAAGCTCTGGCTCTCCATCAAGGAGCGAGGATCTTCTCGCAAAACACCTGCCCCGGCTTATTCTGCGAAAGCCGTCGAATAGGGTAGGTGAACCCGTCAGGTCGCGACTGTTTCTGTGGAAACGCTCATGCTGCTCAAGGGTTGTTTATACGCTACAGGGCTAGGCTACTACCGAGAAGGAAACCGCCGGTGAACAAAGGAGGTTTGCGCGTGGGATCTGCAACTGTGCAGTCTCGAACATCGAGAATTTGCCGACCTACTCGCCGACGCCGCGGGCCGTTATGGCGCACGCCTTGTTCGGCATCAGCGCGCTTCGGGACCGGCCTACCAGCGAAGAACAGGTGGGTCTCGTCCCGGGCCGCAGCTGGGGACGATGATTTCCATCGTCGTGATCTCTCGCGCTTGTCTCTCCCAGCTCTCCTAGAGCATGCCGGAGGACCGTTAGCGCAGGAGGGCTATGAGTCGGCGCAGACCACGTGAGGGAGCAAGCCGTGGCGCCGAGCTTGCGCAGCCCGACGAATAAGCAGAGAGCACGAAGGAGGAGCAACAAGTGAGCATCATGCTGAAAAAGATCTTGGTGGCGACCGACGGGTCGAAAGACGCCGCCTTGGCCACCCGCGCGGCGATCGACCTGTCCAACAAGACGGGCGCGGAGCTGCACGTGGTCCACGCTTGGCGCAAAACACCTACCCCGATCGCTCCCGCCCTAGGAGCGGCCGCCTACTCCGAGGCCTACGAACAGGAGGAGGCCGAAGAATTGCTCGAGGAGCAAGTAGGGTTGATACGAGATGCCGGAGGAAGCGTCCTAGAGGCCCACCTGAGGGAAGGTCGCCCGGCCGAGGAGATCGCGGGCTTGGCCGAGGAGCTCGGGGTCGATCTCGTGGTGGTGGGTAGCCGTGGAGTTGGGGCGGTCAAGCGTCTCGTCACGGGTAGCGTCTCCGAAGGGGTCGTCCATCTCGCCCCCGGCCCGATACTGGTGATGCGGGGTAGCGAAGAGGCCTGGCCACCTGGCGACATCGTGATAGGCGACGACTCGTCAAAGGAGGCAAGGAGGGCGGGCGAGTTGGCAGCGGGCCTGGGCCAGCTCTTCGGGGCATCCGCGCTCCTTGTGCGAGCTTACTCGCTCCCCCGCGCCAGAAGCGTATCCGCCCGGGTCGCAGCGGTTCAGGCCGCTGACCAGGGGCTACAGAAAGGCAAGGAATCCTTGGAGAAACGGGCAGGAGAGCTGGGGAACGTACTCGGACGGCAACCGCAGATCAGCTTCGTTGCGGGAGACGCGGCTGCAGTCATACAAAAGGTAGCCGAAGAAGGTGGAAACCCGGCCCTCGTCGCGGTCGGCAGCAGGGGTCTGGGTTCGGTCAAGCGAACCATGCTGGGCAGCGTCTCTGCCAAAATTCTAAGGGCGGCAAGCGGGCCTGTTCTGATCACGCCGCGCTCCGGAGGCCCCTCTCCGTCGTTAGTGAATCCGGCAACGCTTTTGAGCGTTGCTTAAGCGCGAAGCAGGATTCGACGGCCGCTGTGAGTCGGACCTGACCAACGGGTAGCAGGAACGACCATCTCTCGATGGATTTCTTGCTGGTCATACTCGGCGCGACGTTGCTCTACCTGGGTGGCGAGGTCTTGGTCAACAACGCTACCCGCCTGGCACATGCCATTGGCGTAAGCTCGTTGACCGTGGGACTTACGGTGGTTGCTTTTTGCACCTCAAGTCCCGAACTGGCTACTACCTTAGCAGCAGCCCTCGAGGGATCCCCCGATACGGCCCTGGGGAACGTGGTCGGTTCCAACAGCGCCAACCTGGGCCTCGTTCTGGGGCTCACCGCCCTGCTCTACCCCCTGCGTACCCGGGTGCGTTTCTTGCGAAGAGAGGTGCCGTTCATGATCGGGACGGCGGCACTGCTACTTCTTCTCGTCAGCAGCGGCATGCTGGGCCGCATTAGCGGGGCCTTGCTGCTCTCTCTGCTAGGGCTCTACCTTCTGGTCCTGCTCCGGAGCAGCGACCACGCCGAGGCGGAAGACGAATCGGCGGAAGAGAAGGACGAGGCAAGGACAACGAAGACATGGAAAGGTTTGGCGGGTGTGATTCTGGGAATCGGCCTGCTCGCGGGTGGCGCGCATACCCTGATAGAAGGGGCAGTCAGCCTAGCTCACACCTTTAACGTACCGGAGCGGGTAATCGGGCTCACCCTGGTCGCGTTCGGCGGCAGCCTCCCGGAACTCGCCGGCTCCCTGGTCGCCGCGTTCAAGCGCGAGGAAGACATCATCTTTGGCAACCTTATAGGCTCCAACGTCTTCAACATCCTGTTCGTGCTGGGCATAACCACCGCGGTGCACCCGCTCAAGGTCTCTATGCAGGCTTTTCTTCTAGACCTCTTAGTGATGCTCGGTCTGAGCCTCGTGGTCTTGCCTTTCCTGATCACCGGACGCAGATTGGGGCGACGAGAGGGTCTGGTACTGTTCGGGGCGTACGCGACGTACGTGGTGCTCCTATTCGGCTAAAACGAGGAGGGAGCCAGGATCCGGTACGGACGGCATGCCACGGTCGACCGCCCCGAGTGCCCGCAACCCGATCCTTCGGATAGGCGCCTATGAGCTGTAGTCCCGCGCCAAGCCATTGCTTGAGCAAACCACTGCAGGTCATTCCCTGGGGTCGGTCTTCGGAGGATGCTGTGCAGGGCCGGGACACGAAGAAGGCCGGAACCTCACACCCCGGGCCGACATGCGACTTTCAGGAGCGGGAAGCGAAGGCACGCAGACCTTACGCCTCCGCACGATGCCCGGCGCGGTAGCGGCCCGCCGCCAGGTTTAAAGGGGTGCGTTGTGTGCTCGATGGTTGCTAGGCGCTTTTACGGCGGACCTAAAACACCCGCCTCTACCGCCGGTTATGCAGATCCGTCGGTCGGCGTTTCCCAGTGCGGGTGGCAAAATCGGTTATCACGGTCATGAGCGCAGACCCGTCGAACGAAACTCTCGATACTACCTCCCGGCCTGTACCACGAGTGTATTCCTCTCAGGCTCCACGCTCATAAGCTCGGTGTTGAGAGGCAGCTCACTGAGGGTCAGGGTCCTGCCCCCGGAGGCAAGCGGCTCCTCCAGAAAGGAAGGCAGAGGGAACCCGCCCACCGTCGCTTCCTGGGGGATCACCTCTACCGTGTAAGGTCCCGCCACCCTAAGGTCCAACTCGACGCTGGCGGAGAGCCCGAAGAAGGCATCCGAGCTCCGGTAGACGACGCCTTGCGGACGTACGTCTATTTCTCCGCCCTCCAGGCCCAGGTCATTCTCCCTGAGGTAGTCGTTGATCGACTCCTCGGGGACCTCGGCCACGAGTGAAGCTGCCTGGATCTCACGCTCCAGATCCTCTTGCAAGAGGCTTAACACCGAGAGGTTCACTTCTTCAAGGACTATCCGAACTTCCCTTAACAAGATGCCCTCGCGCCTCAAGTGGTCTATGTGCACCTCGATATGGTCTATGCGCCCCAGCAAGAGCTCGAGTGGAAACCCGGAAGAGACCTCGACTTCAGGTTTCTCCTCCAGCCCATACCTCTCCTGCAAGTTCGTCGCTAGACGTGCCTCGATCAGAACAGGCAGCATCA
>JALYGT010000120.1 GCA_030776965.1 Actinomycetota bacterium | reverse complement strand
GGTCTAATCTGTGTGCTCTCGGATGCAGCAGGGAACTGGGCATAAGCAAGTAGCTCATGAACTCGTCGGCGTTCCGCTCGTCCCTTTTGTCCCTACCGTCGGGTCGACGGTAGGGGGCGGCGCTGTAAATAAAGTCCGGCAAGGCCGCATGATTGAGGGCCGTGTGGTCGATGTGTAGCCACCAATGGCCAAGCTCGTGCGCCACGGTCGTGTTGAAGTACCCGGGAGTGCCCATAATTGCGTCATACCTACGTTCGTTCATGACGATAAGGCGCTCTTCAGGACGGACCTCAGCCAAGATCGTCTGGTTCGGCCCCTCGGGGATCACTTCCCAAAGAAGATCAAGGCCCACGCTCTCGGCAACCAAGTCGGCCTTGATGGGTGGCCGGACGGGAGATTTCTTCTTGCGCTCGTAAATAGCGAGGAGATCGTTAGCCAAGTACTCCAACTTCCCCGGGTAAAAGTACTGACCTCGCAAAGGCTAACCCTTCGGCTGCGCCCTTCTGCCCAAAGCTCTCTTGAAATCCTCGAAGGAACTAAAGTCGCCTTCGAGAGAGCGACGCAGCGCGCTTATGGTTTCGTGATCCTTCAGCGCATCCGCGAGGTCAGAGGGGAATTTGTCGGCCAGGACCAAGAGTTTGTCTGCGTTGGCCCCCAGCGCCCCCGCGATGCGCTGAATCACACTCTCGCTGGGTGGCTCCATCCGGTTGTTCTCGATCTTCGATAGGTAAGTAAAGTCAATTTCGGCCTGCTCGGCCAACTCGCGCTGACTAATGCCCTGCGCCTTCCTCAGCTCTTTAATTTGCTCGCCGAAGGTCATGATTTCCTTCTCCTCTTAATCGATGCCTGAATAGTAGGGTAGTGTTGATACTCAAGTCAACAATATGTGTGAATAGCATAAGCTTCTATCTTCTCTGCGAACCCGACCACAACGAACTTCCGAGAACACGAGAAGGGTAAATGAGAGGGCCGGAGCGTGTGCCCCGGCCCTCGTGTAACTCGTCAGATTTTTCCTACTCGGCCTTGACGACCTCCTTGGGCTGGGTGACCTTGATGCTCACGATCGACTCGTCCTCAGCGACGTCCTCGTAGGAGATGTCGTTGGGCTCGACGATTATCTTGGAGCCGTTGGGGATTTCACCCTTGAGGATCATCTCGCTCATCGGATCCTCAATCATGCGCTGCAGCACGCGCTTCAAGGGCCTCGCGCCGAACGCCGGGTCGTAGCCCGCATCGGAGAGCTTGTCGAGGGCCTCGCGGGTGAACTCGACGGTCACGTCGCGCTCGACGAGCTGCTTCCTGAGGCGCCTTATCTGGATCTCGATGATGTGGCGCATGTCCTCGCGCTCGAGCTTGTGGAACACGATGATCTCGTCGATCCGGTTCAGCAGCTCGGGACGGAAGATCTTGCGAAGCTCGCTCGTGACCCGACCCTTCATCTCCTTGTAGGAGAGACCAGCCTCGTCCGAGCCGAAGCCCAGCGACTTGGTCTTGTTAATGGTCTGGGCCCCGACGTTCGAGGTCATGATGAGGACTACGTTCTTGAAGTCCACGGTCCGCCCCTGCGCGTCGGTGAGCTGCCCGTCCTCCAGGATCTGGAGCAGTATGTTGAAGACGTCCGGGTGGGCCTTCTCGATCTCGTCGAAGAGCACCACGCTGTAGGGCTTGCGCCGCACCTGCTCGGTGAGTTGGCCGCCCTCGTCGTAGCCGACGTAGCCCGGAGGCGAACCGACCAGGCGGCTGACGGTGTGCCGCTCCATGTATTCGGACATATCGAGCCGGATCATGGAGTCCTGGTCGCCGAAGAGGTATTCGGCGAGCGTCCGCGCGAGCTCGGTCTTCCCGACCCCCGTGGGCCCGAGGAAGACGAACGAGCCGGAAGGCCTGTTCGGGTCCTTTATCCCGGCGAACGTGCGGCGGATGGAGCGGGAGACGGCCTTTATGGCCTCGTTCTGCCCGACGACGCGGTTGTGCAGCTCCTCCTCCATCTTCAGGAGCTTGGCGGTCTCCTCCTCGGTCATCTTCTTGACTGGGATACCGGTCCACATGGAGACGATCTCGGCGATCTCGTTCTCCCCGATGGAGGCCTGGCTCCCGCCGTCGTCGTCGCCCTCGCGCCAGCTCTTCTCGAGGTCCCGACGCCGCTGGGCGAGCTTGCGCTCGGAGTCCCTCAGGCGCGCGGCCTTCTCGAACTCCTGGCCGTCGATCGCGGCCTCCTTCTGGGACCGCACCTCGGCGAGCTCGTCGTCGATCTCCTTGTAATAAGGAGGAGACGACATAGTCTTGATCCGCATCTTGGAAGCCGCCTCGTCCACGAGGTCTATGGCCTTGTCCGGCAGGAAGCGGTCCGAGATGTAACGATCACCGAGCTCGGAGGCGGCCTTCAAAGCCTCGTCGGTTATCTGGATCTTGTGGTGCTGCTCGTAGCGATCCCTAAGTCCCTTGAGGATGAGCTCGGTCTCCTCGACCGACGGCTCCCCGACCTGGATGGTCTGGAACCTGCGCTCTAACGCCTTATCCTTCTCGACGTACTTGCGGTACTCATCTATGGTCGTGGCGCCGATGACCTGCAGCTCACCGCGGGCAAGCGCCGGCTTCAGGATGGAGGCGGCGTCTATCGCCCCTTCGGCGGCGCCCGCGCCAACGAGGTTGTGGATCTCGTCGATGAACAGGATTATGTCACCGTGGTCGGTGATCTCCTTCATGATCTTCTTGAGGCGCTCCTCGAACTCGCCCCTGTACTTGGATCCCGCGACCAACGCCCCGAGGTCTAGCGTGTAGACCTCCTTATCGGCGAGGATGTCCGGCACCCTATCTTCGGCGATCTCTTGCGCGAGCCCCTCGACGATGGCGGTCTTGCCGACGCCGGGCTCGCCGATGATGACGGGGTTGTTCTTGGTACGCCGGACGAGGATCTGCATGATCCTCTCTATCTCCTGGTTGCGGCCGATGACAGGATCGAGCTTACCCTCGTCGGCGAATGCCGTGAGGTTCCTGCCGTACTGGTCGAGCTGGCGGGTCTTGGGCCGCTTGGCCTCCACGCCGCCGCGACCGCCGGCCTCGCCACCCCGGCCCCGCTGCGAGCGTCCCCCACCCAGCATTCGGACGACCTCCCGGCGGACCTTGTCCGGGTCCACGCCGAGGTTCGATAGCACGCGCGCGGCGACCCCCTCGGACTCCCGGACCAAGCCCAGGAGGATGTGCTCGGTGCCGATGTAGTTGTGCCCGAGCTGCAATGCCTCCCTCAAGGCGAGCTCCAGGACCTTCTTAGAGCGCGGGGTAAACGGCGCCTGGCCGCCCGTTCCCTCCTCCCCGTAGCCGACGATGCTTTCGACCTGCTCGCGCACTTCGTCGAGGGTGACGTTCAGCGAGCCCAAAGCGCGGGCAGCAACGCCCTCGTCTTCCCTGAGGAGGCCTAAGAGCAGGTGCTCGGTGCCGATGTAGTTGTGGTTGAAATGACGGGCCTCTTCCTGGGCGAGCACCACGACCTTGCGGGCCCGTTCCGTAAATCGCTCGAACATTAGTGGGAGCCTCCTCTGCTCTGAGGGTCCTTCACAACGTCGACGTGTGCAGTAACGGTCTGAAACAGTATACGGCGAACAAGGGTGAGCGGATTATACAACGCTCTAGATCCGGTCCATAAAATCATATTGCCTCTCTCATACACGCCGGCCTGCTATTAGTATACAAAGGTTTCGCCCACATATGGATTGCTCCGGCGCTTTACGCTCTCAGCGCTACACTCTGCCGACGCCACAAATTGGGCTGTCGCCCGTTGGGCCTCCTCTATATAGCGTTTGGAGTAGCTTAACACCTACCCCCGAAGGCTTAGGTGTCTCCTGATACAGAGAGGAACCGCTCCCTTACAGCATCGACGCCGAGGCTGGCGATAAAGGGACCAGCCTTGGGGCCATTTTTTCTGCCGAGGAGGACAGTGTAGACAGCGGCAAAGACCTTCTTTGGCTTCAGGCCGAGCTCGACCGCCGTGGAGTAAAGGAGGTTTTGCACCGCGTCCCCGTCCATCCCATTCTCTAGCTTTCCGGCAACTTGGTCAAGGTAGTGTAGCTGGTACTCGTCGAGGCCCTTCGCCGCCTCCGCCGCCTCCAGTGGCTCCAGGATTCCGAGCCTGAGGGATTCGGGAGCCCAGTCCCTTGCCCAGTTACGTACGTAGGTGAGGTCCCGACGGAGTTTGGCGTTATCTTTAGCGGCCTCCTCGTACCCGCCCTCCCTCAGCATCTCGGCGGCTCTGTCCGGGTCTCCGCTCGTGGTCTGAGCGATGGTGACGAGATGAGTAAAGGGGACGGGTTTCTCTTCGGTATCGGCCCTGTACTCGTCCATAAACCGGGGGAAGCCGTCGGCGAGATCCAGGTCGAGGGCGCGGGCCGGGTCGCGTCCTAAGACCATCCGCCTCAGGGCGTCTGGGGGCATGATGTCGAGCATATCGCCCGGTAAGAGTACGATACCCTTGGAGCTGCTCATCGCGCCCCTGCCTTTTATTTGGATCCACTCGTACTCGTAGCGTCCAGGGGCCGGGTACCGGAAGACCTCCCTTGCCATCCGGTCGGCTGTGTCTGTCGAGCCGCCGCGGCTCGTGTGGTCCTTGCCGAACGGCTCGAACGTGGTCCCTAAAGCTTTCCATCGCGCCGCGAGCTCCACCCGCCAGCCGAGCTTCCCCTCGCCTCGTGCGTAGTCGGCGACCTCCTCCCAGCCGTCTTCGTCGGCGAAGACGACCTTGTTCTCTTCGGGGATGTGCTCGAGTATCCGGGCCCCCGCGAGCTGTCCCGAAGTCGCCCGCGGCAAGTACGGCGACCAGTGCTCGGGCATCTTGCGCCCGCTGACCTCCTGCAGGATGTCGCGCAGCTCGGCAGTGTGTTCCAAAGCCTCCCGCGTCACCTCCGTGTAAAAGCCGCCCTCGTAGAGCTCGTGCGAGCGCAGGACCTCTATATCCATCTCCATGCGTTTCAAAGCATCCTCAAAGGGGTCGAGGAAGTGCTCGGCGTAGGAGGCGTGGCAACCCTTAGGATCCGGGACGCGCGAGAGGCTGTGGCCGATGTAGGACTCGAAGCTCTGGGGGACGCCGGGCGCGATCTTGCGCAAAGGATCTATCGTGTCCGCATGGAAGACGAAACGCACCTCGGCCCCGCGGGCTTTCAGAGCGTTCACGACCGCCTCGGCGACCAGAACCTCGCGCAGGTTGCCGACGTGGATGTTGCCGGAAGGGCTGATGCCGGTGACGACCACATGCAGCCCCGGCCCTAAATCTTTCGCAACGTCTTTGGCCCAACCGGGGATCGAATAACTGCTCACGCGCTGCTCCATGAAAGACGGACGGGTAGTACGAGCTGTGAGGGGTAGCTCCCCCGTCCTAGCTCGCGACCTCTACGTTGACGATCTCGTACTCCGTAGCGCCGCGGGGCGTGGCGACAGTGACTTTCTCCCCGACGCGGCGCTTCAGGACGGCGCGCCCCACTGGAGAGGAGTGGGAGAGCTTGCCGCTACCGGGGTCCGACTCGTTCGTCCCCACGATCTGGAAGGTCCGTTCCTCGCCCTTGCCGAGCGCCCTCAAGGTCACGCGGGTGCCGAGGTCCACCGAATCGGCCTCTGCCTCGGCCGGGTTCACGACCTTCGCGCTTCGTAAGCGACGCTGGACCTCGCTGATCCTGCGTTCCAGCAGTCCCTGCTCGGTCTTGGCGTCGTCGTACTCGGAGTTCTCGGAGATATCGCCGAACTCCCTAGCCTGCCGGATGCGATCCGCGACCTCGCGTCGCCGAACCTCGGTGAGATACCTGAATTCTTCTTGGAGCTTCTCGAAACCCTCCCGGGTAAGTAGCTCCCGGTTCTTGTCCATCATAAGCCGGGAGAGTATAAGCGCGGGCAACAAAGGTGTCAACGGAGCTGCCTGTCAGGTATCGGGGGTCAGGTATCGGCTTCTACTCGGCCGGCGAACGCGGGTGGCGCGGGAGGAGCGTAGCCGGATCGAGCACATTACTTCTTCTGCCAGCCTTCGCCCTCGGAAACGTTGCCGACGGCATTAGTTCGCGTTCAGCTCGTACAAGATGCGCAGGCCCTTGAGAGTCAGATCCGGGTCGAGGGTGTCGATCTCATGACAGTAGCGAACGATGACCGGCGCCGGTCCGCCGGTGGCGAGCACGCGCGTGTTCTCCGGCTCCCCGAGCTCGTCCTTGAAGCGGCGGATCAGAGCGTCTACAGCGCCCGCGTACCCGTAGATGTAGCCGCTGCGGATGGAGTCTGGGGTGTTGGCGGCTATGGCCTTCGGTGTCTTCGCTTCGAGATCCACGTTCTGAAGCTTGGCCGCCTGCGCGGCGAGCGCGTCCAAAGAAACGTAGACCCCGGGCATGAGCGCCCCGCCCAGGTAGTTCGCGCCTCCGCCCACGGCTTCGACGGTCGTGGCCGTCCCGAAGTCTACGATGATGGTCGGAGAACCATAGTGGCGGACAGCCGCCACGGAGTTGACGATCCGATCCGACCCCAGGGCTTTCGGGTCGTCGTAGTGGATCTTGAGCCCCGTCTCCATCCCCGAAGAGACGGAGTAAAACGGGATGCCGAGGAGATCCTCGGCCAGGTTTTTGTAGGAGCGGATGAGCGGCGGGACATCGCTCGACACTATTAGGGCTTCGATGTCTTCGAGCCCCAGACCACGAAGCCTCAGAAGCGCCGCGATGCTGGCCCCGACCTCGTCCGCCGTGCGGTGCGCCTCAGTGGCCATCCGCCAGCGGGCCCGTAGCTCGTCACCCTCGAAGACCCCCAAGACCGTCTGCGTGTTCCCGATGTCCGCTCCCATCAACAAACTACAAACCCTCCTCAAACTCCCTCACGCCGCTCAAGTCCGCTCCGGCCAGAAGCTCCCCGACCGCGCCGCGCCCCGGAATATACAGATCGGGCGCGAGGTCCGCGAGCCCTTTGAGGTTAAACGCTCGCAAGACGCCCGGGTGCGGCACGATGAGGTGCGGCCCTTCTATGATCTCCCCGCCGAAGAGCAAAATATCTATGTCTGTAGTACGCGGCGCTTTCTCGTCGGCTTCGCCTCGCTCGCGCCCCAACGCCGCCTCGACCCCCTGGCAGAAGCGCAGAAGCTCGATCGCCGCCGCGCCGTACCGGATCTCGACCACGCAGTTCAGATAATCTGGCTGCTCCTCCCCCACCTCGACCGGCGCCGTCTTGTACACCTTAGAAACCCCGCGCACCACTAGCAGCGGCCCCCTCCCGAGTGCCTCGATCGCCGCTCGTAAATACCCCAGACGGTCTCCGAGGTTGCTGCCCAAAGATAAGCAGGCCCGGGTCATCGGACGAAAGTGGCCTCTACCGAGATCCTCGAAACTTCGCGATCCACCGGCACCCGCAGCTTGGTGACTCGTACGGTGACCTCCCGAACCGGCGAAAACTCACCCAGCACGAGCACTCCTACCATCCGCGCCCCCGTCTCCAACAGCTAGAAGTCCCCTTTCTCCAAAAGCTCGGCCACGTTTTCGACGACCGTCCCGTAGTCCACGGTCGCGTAGAGATCGTCCCTCTCCCCGGCCTCGTAGAGATAGTCGAGATCTAGCCACAAAGGCTGAAGGGCGGCGCGTTCCTCGTCAGTGACACCGCAATGCGCTCGGATCACGAGCCCCTCCACCCGTGCCCGGAATGCCTTCTTGATCGTTCTCGAGGCCACCACACGGCCTATGGCGCCCCCGACGAACGTTTCCAGTACCCGCCGCGCCCGGCCTGCGCCGAGCGCCCGGACGACTTCCCGACGGACCCCGTCCAGGTCCACGCTGAGGTTCGACAGCACCCGTGCGGCGGCACCCTTGGGTTTCCGCATCAGCCCAAGCAAATTGTGCTCAGTGCCGATGTAGCTGTGCTTGATCCGGACAGCTTCGCTCAGGGCGAGCTCTAAGACCTTCTTGGCACACGGGGCGAACGGCGCCTGGCCCACTTTCCCTTCCTCACCGCGACCGACGATATTTTCGACCTGCTCACGCGTTCCATCGAGGGTGATACCGAGCGAGCTCAAGACGCAGGCGGCGACGCTCTCTTCTTCGCGCAAGTGGCCAAGAAGCAGGTGCTCCGCGCCGAGGTAGCCGTGGCCCAAACGTAAGTCTTCTTCTTGCGCGAGCACCACGGTCTTGCGGACCCGTGCGGTGAACCGTTCGAATATCGGGCAAAACCTCCTGCAGCTTCGGGCGTCTGATTAAGCTTGGCCGACGGCGGCGGCGACTGCCAGCGCCTCCTTGTTGGCTCGAACGTCGTGCACCCGGAAAAGCGTCGCCCCACGTTCGTAGGCGAGAACGCTCGTCGCCACCGTGCCGAAGAGGCGGTCCTTCGAAGAGTCAGAGCCCACGATCTTGCCTAGAAAGCTCTTGCGCGACGCACCGACGAGCACGGGGAAGCCGAGCTCGACCAGGGCGTCGAGCCGGTTCAAAAGCGCCAGGTTATGTTCATACGCCTTGCCAAAGCCTATGCCGGGGTCCAGGATTATGTCGCCAAGCGCGACGCCGGCCCGAGCGGCACGCTCGGCTCGCTTTGCTAGGAAGTCCCGGACCTCGCGCACCACGTCTACGTAACGCGGGTCTTTTTGCATAGTCTTCGGTTCACCCAGCATGTGCATGAGTATAATAGGGCAACCCCTCTCGGCGACCAAACCCGCCATTCTTGGGTCGCTGAGAGCGGTAACGTCGTTGACGAGGTGGGCACCCGCGTCGAGGGCGGCCTCGGCGGTCGAGGCCCGGTAGGTATCGATCGAGACGATGGTTCTAGGGCGGGCCTCCAGGATGCCCCGCACCACCGGCAGCACCCGGCGCACCTCCTCCTCCTCGCTCACCGAGTCCGAGCCCGGGCGGGTAGACTCGCCGCCGACGTCCACGATCCGCGCTCCCTCGTCGAGCATCGTCTCGGCCTGCACCACAGCTGCTTCGATGCCGAAGAACTCCCCGCCGTCGGAGAAGGAGTCAGGGGTGACGTTGAGGATGCCCATAAGGATAGGGTCGGGGCCCAAAACCAGACTCCCGACCCTTGCGTTTTCCCGAGCCGTGGGCCGACGGCCCATTCCCCTAATCCAGGTAGTCGTTGTCCCGGCTGTCACCGCCGGGGTTCGGGATCGCGCTATCGGCCGGCACCTTGTCCACGGCGTACTCCTCGACGAGGCGTGCCAGGTGCTTGGCGTCCACAGTCTCGTACTCGATCAGGTCCTTCGAAAGCTTATCGAGCAGCGCCCGGTTGCGCACCAGGAGGTCCTCGGCGGTGTCGTAGGACTCGTCGACGATCCTGCGGATCTCCTTGTCGATCTGAAAGGCAATCTCGTCCGAGTAGTCCGGCTGCGCGTTGAAGTCCCGGCCCATGAACACCTGCCCGTTGTTCTGGCCCAGGGCCAGGGGACCAAGCTTCTCGCTCATGCCGAACTTCGTGACCATCTGCCTCGCGGTCTGGGTGACCCTTTCGAGGTCGTTGGAGGCGCCGGTGGTGATCTCGTCGAAGATCACGCTCTCAGCAGCCCTTCCTCCGAGCATCATTGCTAGCTGCGCCCTGAGTTGGCCGCGGCTCATCATGAACCTATCCTCGGTAGGCAGGCTCATGGTGACGCCCAAGGCCTGGCCGCGCGGAATTATAGTGATCTTGTGCACCGGGTCGGCCTCGGGCAACAAGGCGCCTACTATAGCGTGCCCGGCCTCATGATAGGCCGTGATCTCCTTCTCCTTGTCCGAGATGAGCCTGGTCTTCCTCTCGGGGCCGGCGATCACCCGGTCTATGGCCTCCTCCATCTCGGACTGGTCTATCTGGTCCTTGTCGTGCCTGGCGGCGA
>JALYGT010000119.1 GCA_030776965.1 Actinomycetota bacterium | reverse complement strand
CTCTCTGCCGACTTATGTACCGCTCTATGATGGCACCGACCGAAGCTTGGCGCACCGTTAGACGAGCTTATGCCTACCCCTTCTAGGAGGCTGCACAGTTGGCACTATTCACCGGATTGCCGCTAAGGCGTGTTCTCGGAAACCCCTTTTCACTCTCTCGGATGCTTATGCGTTAGGACCGGGGCCGAGCGGGTTTCCTAGAGCGCTGGTTTCTCGGAAACCGTATTACCGGAAACCCGCTCTCCCCCGCTCCGATCCGCTAGGGCCTGAACAGCGCCCGGAGACTTTCCCACCACGCCCGCTGACTGTTAGTCAGCTTGCCGCACTCCCCGACAAAAAGGAGGTCGATGTCCTGGCGTATGCGTTGTGCAACGATTTCAGGTACCGCGGCTATTGCTTGGCCGGCCAGGTCAAGTTCCGGAGAATTAACTAATAGGACGGGCAGGTCGCTGGGGTCCGTGGGTACGGACGTAATAATATTACCGATCAGTACGGCCCAGGAAGTGAGGTTAGCAGAGTCAAGGCGGTTTTGAATCGTCTCCAGCGTCTCTATTTGACAGGGACTGAGTGGGGGAGGCGTCCCCACCCCAGGGTTACTCACCGCATCGCCCCCCTGCGCCATAGCCGGAGAGGCTCCGAAGGCGAGTGTCGCCGCCATAACCGCCGCTACCGTAACCAACGAAAGTATGCGCCTCATAAGCGCTACCTCCTTTTGACCTACAACCCTCCTCGGTGGGTTGCTCTTACACTTTGATGACCCTGCTTTTAAGGACGAGTGCTAGATAGAACAAGTACAATGAGAACGCATCCTCTTTACCCCTTTCCCTAAAGGGAGCTTTTCAAGCTCCGCGCCCTGTTCGGCAACCCGGCTACCTCCCATAGAAGGCCCTTGGGTTTTGCGTCCCCGCTTCACAACGGGTTTGCCTTTCTCGCAGAGCGCTTCCCGGAAGAGAGGTGCGCCTGCATTGCTAATCATTATGGCTATAAGCACAAATACGCGTCAAGGGTCGGTGGCGTAATGCCAGCAAGGAGCTTGCCACCCACCCAAGAACAGGTAGGGGCTGCCCCGTTGCCTCTAGGGTAGGGTTGTGGTTTGCTTTATGATGAACTACTACGGCGGCGTTCGAGCAACTCCCTGATCTCTACGAGCTCCTCTCGCACGAGCTCCAGAACCTCCCCTAAGCCGCGCAGCTCCCCCATAAGTTCCTCCCGAGTCTCCTCTAGAGCCTCTAGACGGCCCTCTTCGTGGCCCAGACGGTAGGTGAGGTCCCGGACCTCCCTCTCTAGCTGTGCGATCTTCTCCTCAGGGGCTTTCTGGGCATCGGAGTCTTCGCCTTCTTGCATGATACTGATCATTTTGCCCTAACAAGTCGCGTCAGGGAAGGAGGGCTACCGTTGTGCCTCTAGGGGTCTGTCGGGAACTCAGAGGGCCAGAGGGCATGAAAAGAGGGTCGGGGCCACTAGACACCCCGACCCTCTTTTGCGTCTCTAGCCTTGTAGCCTGGTGGTGAACTCATCCACCGAGATAGCGGTGAGGGTCTCGTAGCTCGCCGTCGCACGGCTCGATAACTCCACCGACACCCTAGAGACCGTCTCCACATCAGGTGCTTCGAGCACCGTGAGGAAGTCGTAGGGTCCCAGCAGAGCGTATTGGGAGGCCACCCTCGCCCCAAACTGCTCGACCTCCTGGTTGACCTCTTTGATCCGGTTCGGGTTGTTCCTGAGGGTCTTCATCCCCTCGGGCGTCAAGCGGCTAAGCATGATGAACGTAGCCATCTTCCCACCGACCTCCTTTCCCCGCGTCCCCAGCGGGCTAACGCTTAATACACCGTGCTACATGGTGCCACTAGGCGGTACCCGGTGCACCCCCACAGAAGAGCGCTTGCGCCTTCAGAGAGTAGGGGGTTAGTTACTCCGTTGCCTCTATTCACCAAGTTGCCGACAAGGTAGTTTCTCGGAAACTCGCTCAGCCCCGGTCCTAGTGGACTACCCCTCCCGACCGGGGTGCAGCGGGCTCTCTTTGCATCGGACGGGTGGGATGGCCTTTTTCTCTGCCGACACGATCCTCCGTCCTGCCTGGGGGGCCGGTGAATACACTCCGGCCCATAGTAGATCAACCGATGCCGGGAGGTGCAAGGTGGAGCGATGGCTCATCATCGGAGGGTTGTTCGTGCTGGCGGGTCTGTGCGAGATCGGTGGTGGGTACCTCGTCTGGGGGTGGATGCGAGAACACAAGCCCCTCGTGTGGGCATTGCTCGGGGCGGGGGTCCTCGCTGCCTATGGGGTTGTGGCCGCGCTACAGCCCATCTCCGAGTTCGGTCGGGTGTACGCTGCTTACGGCGGCATCTTCATCGCGCTGGCGTTGCTCTGGGGGATCATAGTAGATGGATTCAGGCCGGATAGGTGGGACCTGCTAGGAGCCGCAGTGTGCATCGTTGGTGTGGTGGTGATGATAGCTCCGTCAAGGGCATAGAACATCGCCGGAGAACGTTATTCACC
>JALYGT010000118.1 GCA_030776965.1 Actinomycetota bacterium | reverse complement strand
CGACCGCGAGGCCCCTTCTTTCGGCTATGCGGCGCACCTCCTCCTTGCGGTACTCGCCTAGAGGGAAGATCGCGCGCGAGAGCAAATCTCTTGGCACCGGCCACAGGACGTACGTCTGGTCTTTGTTCGCGTCCGCGGGACGGGCCATCGTCACCCTTCCGGGCTCCTCGACGACCCGGGCGTAGTGACCGGTCGCGACGTGGCCGAAGCCGAGCCTGTCGGCGAGGAAGGAGGCAGCGTGGAACTTGACGTGGGCATTGCACGCCACGCACGGGTTCGGTGTCCTCCCCGCCGCATATGAGCCCACGAAGTCTTGCATGACCCTCTTGTTGAAGAGTTCCTTGAGGTTCAGCGTGAAGTGCGGCAGGCACATCCTGTGCGCTGTGTCGCGGGCGAAGAGGACGGTGTCCGGCGAGCAACAGGAGCGGCTCCCCCTCTCGCCGTCGTGCAGCCGGAAGGTCACAGTCGCAACGTCGTACCCAGCCTCCTTGAGTAGGAGCGCCGTAACCGCCGAGTCCACCCCGCCGCTCATCGCGGCGACGACGCTCTTGCCGCCGTTCGTCCCCGAGCCTTCGAGTACGCCTTCGACGAGCATCTCGCCCGCCTCCTCATTCAAGTAATCCTCGAAAGCCTTGTGCAAAGCGTCCAAGACGAGCGTGAGCGCGTGCCCCTTGCCCTCCGGTAGCGGTCCGCCCAGAGCATTTTCGAGATCTGACTTCGACACCCGCGCCGCCTCGAGTAGGCGCCTGCCGCGCACGAGCGCCGAGAGCGCTGAACCCGCGGCGATGCACGCCGCACACCCGTAGACCTTGTAACGGAGGTCTTCGAGACGGTTCTCCGAGATCTCGACGGTAAAGCGGGCAACGTCGCCACACGCGGCATCTCCCGACTCCCCGACGCCGCTCGGTGAGTCGAGCTCGCCGACATTGCGGGGCCGCACGAGGTGTTCTATGACCCGCGGGTTGTAGCGATCAGACATCGGCTGTCAGCTTTTAGCTCGTGTACAGGGGAGAGAGTTCGCGCAGCCTACAGACGGCAGTGGAGAAGGCTTCGAGGAAGATTTCTACCTCGTCCTTCGTGTTGTCCTTGCCGACGGTGATCCTGACGGCGGAGAAGGCTTCCCTCTCCGTGCGTCCCATCGCCAAGAGGACGGGCGAGGCTTTGTGTCCCGACGTGCTCGAGGCGCACGCCGAACCGCTTCCCACCGCGTACCCGAGGTCGTCCAGGAAGAGCACGAGGCCCTCGGCCTCGACGCCTTCGACAGAGAGGTGTACGTTGTTGGAGAGCCTGTTTTTGTGGTGGCCGTTGAGGCGTACGCCAGGGATGTGCATTACACCGGAGATCAAAGCCTCCCTCAACGTCTCTTCGTGCCGCACCCGTTCCCTCAACTCCTCGCGGGCGAGCCGCGCCGCCTCGCCGAAGCCGGCTATCCCCGAGACGTTCTCGGTGCCGCTCCTCAAGCCCTGCTCCTGGCCGCCGCCGAACAGGGTAGGCGCGAGCTTCACGCCCTCGCGCACGTACAGGGCGCCGATGCCCTGTGGGCCGTAGAGCTTGTGGGCAGAGAGGGCGAGCGTGGAAACGAGAGAGCGTGAGACGTCTATGGGGATGTGCCCGGCAGCCTGCACCGCGTCGACGTGAAACGTCACCCCCGCCTCGCGGCAGATCCCGGCGAGCTCTTCGATGGGCTGTATGGCGCCGACCTCGTTGTTAGCCCACATTACCGCGGCCAAGGCCGTGTCGGGCCGGAGTGCCTCCGCTAACTCCACCGGGTTCACAAGCCCATCCGCGGTGACCCCGAGCCTCGTCACGTCGTAGCCCGTGGCTTCAAGATGCTCGGCCGCACCGCGGACGGCCGGGTGCTCGACCGCCGAGATCAAGACATGCCTCTTCTCAGGGTTCGCTGCAGCTAACCCCAAAACCGCCAGGTTGTCCGACTCCGTGCCGCCAGCGGTGAAGAGGATCTCCCCTGGCGACGCCTCAATGAGCCGGGCAACCGACGCGCGGGCCTCCTCGACGGCCTTGTGGGCGGCGGCGCCCAGAGCATGCAGGGAGGAAGGATTGCCGCGCGGCCCGCGCATTAGCGGCAGCATGGCCTCCAGAACACTTTCGTCCAGGGGCGTGGTGGCGGCGTTGTCCAAGTAAACGAGGTTCTGCATAGCTACCCCTAGTTATAACGCAAGGAGCCGGAATTGCAGCGAGAGATCGACTACCGAGCCCTGGCCGATACCCGAAACCCGATGCCTGACCGCTCTAAACAGAGCTGGTGTCAACGACCGCATCGCCCTCGTCGAGGAGCGAGATCTGATCCCCGGACTCAACCGTGAGCAACTCACCGCCCGCGAAGGTGTCCGGCGGGACCAGTTGTCGCTGGTTGAGGTTGAACGGCTGATCCCTCAAGGTCTCGGCCCCGGCCCCAGTCTACACGGTCGAGCCACCTGCGGTGTTCTCGCCCGGGGCTCCGCCCGTCGTGCTCCCACCCGCTGTGCCCTCCGGCGGCTGAGCAGGTGGCAGTTGGGCTTGCTTCCCCCGCCGAAACCCGCGACGAAATGAATGGTGGCTAGCAACGCCAAGAACGCCAGAGACGCCCCGGGGCTCCGAACCAAACCCCAGAACCCATCTGCTCCGATGGCATTCTCCCCTAGCTTCAACGCCCGCCGCCGGGCTCCCGTAGCGCCCTCCATCGAAGCCCGCACCAACTTACCACAGCGGTAAAATGGGGGCATTGGGCCATTCAAGCGTTTTGACGCGCCCCTTTGCGTCGGCGAGGATCGCGACGCGTGGTGGCCCCGCCTCGAAAAACTATATACTTGCCGGGATCACGAGCAAGACTGTTAGAGCAGCGGAGGAAGATCCTTGCACTGGGAAGATTCTGGCAACCCTTACAGGACGCACGCGGCAGGCGAGTTGCGCGCGAAGAACGTCGGCGAGCGCGTGAAGCTGGCGGGCTGGGTCAACCGGCGCAGGGACCACGGTGGTTTGATCTTCATAGACTTGAGGGACCGCTGGGGGATCATGCAGGTCGCCTTCCACCCGGAGGCGGCCGACGTGTTCGCGGCGGCCGAGTCTTTGCGGCCCGAATGGAGCATCTCGGTCGAGGGGAAGATAGTAAACAGACCCGAAGGCAACGAGAACCCCGAGCTCCCGACCGGGAAGATTGAGGTCTCGGCGACCGCACTTGAGGTCCTCAACGCCAGCGCCACGCCGCCGTTCGAGGTCGACCGCGAGCGGCCCGTGGACGAGATTCTCAGGCTGAAGTACCGCTACCTGGACCTGAGACGCCCTCGCATGCAGGAGAACATCCTCTTCAGGCATCAGGTCGTCAAGCACATGCGCGACTACCTCTCCGACCGCGGCTTCTTGGAGATCGAGACACCCTTGCTGACCGCCTCGACCCCCGAGGGCGCCCGCGATTATCTAGTGCCGGCCCGGCTCTACCCCGGCCAGTTCTATGCTCTGCCGCAGTCGCCGCAGCAGTTCAAACAGCTTCTCATGGTCGCGGGCTTCGAGCGGTACTTCCAGATCGCCCGGGCCTTGCGCGACGAGGACGGGCGGGGCGACAGGCAACCTGAGCACACCCAACTCGACCTGGAGATGAGCTACACAAACCAAGACGAGATCCTTGACCTCGTCGAAAGCCTCTACACCGAGATCGTCGAGAAACTCAGCGCAAAGGAGATCCTCTCCAAGCCGTTCCCCCGCCTGACCTACGCCGAAGCTATGGAACGGTTCGGGACGGACAAACCCGACCTCCGCTTCGGGCTGGAGCTCAACGACGTCTCAGAGGTAGCCCGATCGAGCGAGTTTAGGGTCTTCCGGGGGGCAGTCGACTCCGGCGGCGCCGTGCGCGGCATCGCCATAAGCGGTTTGCGCGACCTCACCCGGCGCGAGATAGACGACCTCACCGCCGTCGCTTCCGCCGGCGGCGCCAAAGGACTCGCCTACCTCAAGGTTACGGACGAGGGCCTCACGGGACCCATCGCCAGGTTCTTCTCCGACGAGGAAGGCGATGCTTTGAAAGCGGCGCTCGAGGCAAAAGAAGGCGACTACATGTTCTTCATTGCGGACAAAGAAGCGGTCGTCTTCGAAAGTTTGAACCGCTTAAGACTCCACTTCCGGGACGCTTTAGGGCTCGCCGATGGGAACGTGCTCGCCCTGTGTTGGATCACGGACTTCCCGCTCTTCGAGTGGAACGAGGACGAGAGGCGCATAGAGCCCATGCACCACATGTTCACCATGCCGCGCGAGGAGGACCTGGATTTCTTAGACACCGATCCCTTGAAGGTCGTCGGCCAGCTCTACGACTTGGTTGCCAACGGAACGGAGCTCGCGTCGGGGAGCATTAGGATCCACCGCCCAGAGCTGCAGCAAAAGGTGTTCTCGCTCGTCGGTATTGACGAGGAGGAGGCCGAGCGACGTTTCGGAGCGATACTCGAGGCGTTCCGTTACGGGGCACCGCCGCACGGGGGCATAGCTCCTGGGGTAGACCGCCTCATAATGCTCCTGCGTGACGAGCCGAACATCCGGGAGGTGATGGCCTTCCCCAAAACCCAGGCCGCACGCGACGAGATGATGGATGCCCCCGGGCCCGTAACCGAGGAGCAGCTCAAAGAGCTGCACATAAAGATCATTCCACCCGCAAGGAGGCCTGAACACCCTCCGCGGGGAGGTCCTTACCCCGTATAGGCGCGTGAACAGAGACACCGGGAGGCGACCAAATCCCAGAGCCCCCGCGCTGCCAAAGTAGCAAGATGAAGACCAAATTCGACGCCTCGGCGCCATACACCGTCGGGATCGAAGAGGAGTTCCAGCTTGTCGATCCGGCGACGTGGGGACTCACCCCGCTCATAGAGCGGGTGCTTGCCACACGCGAGGCCGCAGGGATCGCCGCGGACACCCTGGCCTCCGAACTCTCCTCGTCTTGCCTGGAACTGCGCTCTCCGGTCCGCGGCACGGTGGCGGAGTTGGCAAGGGAGCTACCCGTCCTACGACGGAAGGTACGGGATCTCGTCGAGAGGTGTGGGGCGCAGCTCGCGGCTGCCGGTACGCATCCTTTCAGCGACGCAACTGCGCAGCAGATCACAGGGGCCGAACGTTACCACAGGGTGGAGGAAGAGATGGGCTGGACGGCGCGCATGCAAGCCATCTACGGGCTGCACATCCACGTCGCCGTCCCGGATGAGGAGCACGCGATCCGGGCGGTGAACGCCCTCTCAAAGCAGGTGCCGCTCTTCATCGCACTCTCGGCCAACTCCCCGTTCTGGTGCGGATCCGACACGCGCCTCTCCTCGACGCGCGTCAAGATCTTCAACCTCGTCCCCCGCTCCGGACTGCCGCCCCGCTTCAGCTCTTGGGAGGACTTCGAGGGGTACGTAGAAGCCCTGGTCAGCGCCGGAAGCATCCCGGACTATACCTGGTGCTGGTGGGACGTCCGGCCCCATCCAGGGCTCGGCACCGTCGAGCTCCGAGCCCCGGACGCCCAGACCGACGCTGCACGTACCGCTTCTCTCGCCGCCTTCGCCCAGTGCTTAGTTGCCACCGCTAACGAGCACCGTCCGGAAGACCCGCTCCTCACCGAGGAGAACAAGTGGCGCGCCACCCGCTACGGCCTCGACGCCCGCCTCCACGACTTCTCGACGGGCCGCAGCACCACCGCCCGTGACGCGGCCCGAGCCCTCGTGAAAGCGTTCCGATCTGCCTCCCAGGACCTCGGATGCCAGGCCGAGCTCGAGGGCTTGCTGGAGATCGTGGAAGGTGGAACCGGTGCCGAAAGACAGCGTGCCGTCTTCGGAAAGCGCAGTTCACCGGAGGATGTCGCCGGGTACCTCGTCGCGGAGACTACCTGAGTGGTCGCCGATCATCGATCTTTCTACCCGAGGGTAAGCTCCGCAAGGTTCCCGGCGAGTTCTTGAGAAAACCCGCCTGGTTGGGCACCCTTCGTCTCGGCCGCCCCGGCCCTACTCTTCTTGGCTCCTGGTTTTTCGCCAGGAAGTTATGGGTATGAGACAAAAAGGTTCGGGTAAGCGGAGTGAAAGTGGTTAGCCTATGGCGATCGCAAACGCCAATGATCTTATGGTCCAGGCGTTGGGGGAAATCTACGATGCTGAGCACCAGTTACTTGAAGGTCAGCAAGAGATGGAGCAGCAGGCCACCGATCAGGATCTAAAGAGCTCCATCCAACAGCACATTAGCGACACTGAGCATCAAATCAGCAACCTGGAGCAGGTTTTCGAGCAACTGGGACAGCAGCCCCAACGTCAGACAAACGAAGTAGCCCAGGGGTTAGTGAGCGAAGCCCAGCAGAACATGCAAGCGGCCGAGAACGAAGCCATCCGCGACTGCGTAATCGTCGCTTCGGTTATTAAGGTCGAGCACTTTGAGATCGGCTCTTACCGGGGCCTGGTCACGGGCGCTCAGCAGATGGGGCAGAACCAGATAGTGAACCTGCTAAGCGAAAATATGCAGCAGGAGGAGCAGACGGCGCAGATCGCCGAGCAGAGCGCCCCTGAGTTGTTCCAGAAGGCCGGGTAGGCGCAGGGGCGGAAGGGGAGCTAAGACAGCAAGAAACGGGCCGGGGTCCTGCTCAAGGGGCTCCGGCCTTGCGGTTGCCAGATGGGAAGTAGTAAGGAGTTAATGGCACAGATCCCTTTGTCCATAATAGCTTAAATAGATTCCGTTCGCGGGTAAGAGCTTGAAGTGCTCGCACCAAGGAGGCAAACCGCCCGTAACCGTCGTCCTCGGAACCTGCTGTTAGTGCTGATTTGGGGTCCTAAAGCACTTTTGGCGCGATAGAGACGGGTAGGTCTGTAATAGACAGCTATCTTTCAGGAGGTTCGAATGGCGAGGAAGATAAGGGATTCGGTGGTCGTCGTTACCGGGGCTTCTAGCGGTATAGGACGCGCTACCGCCTTGTCCTGCGCCCGGCGCGGCGCCGCTGTGGTGATCGCCGCTCACCGGGAAGGCCTTCTCGAGGAACTGGCTGGCGAGTGTGAGCGTGTGGGCGGGAGGTCCGTGGCCGTACCGACAGACGTAACTGACGAGCAAGCCGTGAAGGAACTGGCACGCAGAGCCGTAGAGACTTTTGGCCGGTTGGACGTGTGGGCGAACAACGCCGGCGTCACACTCTTCTCCCGTTTCGAAGAAGCTCCCATAGAAGAGTACCGCAGGGTGTTCGAGACGAACCTCTTCGGCTACGTCTATGGTGCGCGAGCGGCGCTACCGTATTTCCGTGAGCAGGGTAGCGGCGTGCTGATCAACAACGACTCGGTTGTCGCCAAAGCGAGTCAGCCCTACACCAGCGCTTACGTCACCTCCAAGTTCGCCGTCCGCGGCCTCTCAGAATGCCTAAGGCAGGAGCTGATCCTGGACGGCGCTGAGGGCATCCACGTCTGCACCGTGATGCCAGCTTCGATCGACACGCCGTTCTTTCAGCACGCTGCTAACTACACCGGGCGAGCCCCCAAAGCCC
>JALYGT010000117.1 GCA_030776965.1 Actinomycetota bacterium | reverse complement strand
TGAAGGTCGTGAAAACAAACGTTCTAATTCCACTCGTCGTGATCTTGGTCCCGCTCGCTTTGGTGGTCGGTTGCACCGTGAGTGAGCAGGGGGCGACCGGGAACCCCGACGGCGAACAGGCCGCCAGCGAAGAGACCACCGACGAACCGGCGGGGGAGCGTACCGGCAACGAAACGCGGGAGCAGACGAACGCTGAAGCACGAGAAGGAGACGCCATAATGGTACAGGCGGGAGATAACGAAGTACGAGTGGGGTCAGACGGCATAGTAGTACGAGCGGGGGACACCGAGACGCGGGTGGGGGGCGCTGGCTCGCAGGGAAGCACCAGCCCAACGGGCAGCGCAACGGGCAGCGAGAGTCCTACCGGAGAGGCGACGCTCGAGATCCAGGGCAGCCCGGGGACCGAGTTCTCCGGCACGTGCACCGTCGGGGACGAAGTCAACGAGATCGGTGGGCAAGCTCCCGAGCGCTTCACCTACCAGCTCGACGGCCGGCGTATAGAGTGCGAGATCCGCCAAGAGAGCGCCGGCAACCTGGGGGTCGTCTTCACCGCCGGTGCGAGCACCAACTCCGTGCAGCAGATCAACTCCCAGGGAGGAACCATAAACATCGTGTACGAGAACGGCAGCCTCTCCTCTTTCTCCTCGTCTGGCTAGGGTGGATAGGTCAGCTCGTCCTCCTCGCAGACGAGGTCCACCTTGCAAAGCAGCTCGTCTTCAGCAACGAGTTCCCCCTAAACTACCTGCCCCACGCCCCGAACCGCTCCAGGTTTAAGGTGAGCAGTTTCTTCAGTATCTTCCTGTCCGAGAGGTACACGGCCCCGATAGGCGGTGAAGACCGCCGCGTCGAGCAGGGCATGGGCGGGTAGCGGTGCTCTCCCGGTTCGGTAAGCCGTGTAAAGGTGGTAGAAGAGCGACTCGCGCCGACCGCCGGTAGGCACCGGGTGCATCGTAAAGCCGAGTCGGCGTGGATGCCGGCTCGCTAAGAGCCGGCCGGTCGCTACATGCCATTCCGTTCTCGCCCCTGGTGATCTGGCGGTAAACCACCGGGCTGACCTCAGCACCCAGGAGCAGCACAGCCGCCGAGATAAAGAGGTACAACAGCAGCACGATGGCCGCGCCGAGGCTGCTGTAGGTCGCGCTGTAGGTCGCAATGTTCGACACGTAGTAAGAGAATCCGAGCGAGGCGCTCAGCGCGACGATCACCGCCAGAACCGCCCCGGACGTGATGTATCGGAACGGTTGGTCGGTGTTGGGGAACAGGTAGTAGACGAGCGCCAGGACGGCCATGAGCACCACGACCGCGACGGGTATGCGCAGCCCCAGAGCGTGACGAACATAGAACCAGCCCGATCTGTTGTGTGAGCCGCTCCCCTACCTGCGGACCGACCAACATGAGCCGCACGGCGGCGATCACCAGAACCACGAGCAACAACGGGTATAAGACCGAAAGCGGAAACTACTAACACGCCGGGCGCTCCTCCTCGGCGCCATATGCGACGTTCAAGACGTGCATCGTCATCCGGACTGCGGCGGAGGCCGACCAGAGGGCGATTATGATCCCCAAAGAGCAGAGCACCCTGGGCTTGGTCGTGGATCTGCTCGATAGCACGCTCCACCGCCCCTGTAGAGTGCCCCGGGAGGACCGGCCACGCCTGGTCCAGGAGCCAGTCGAAAAAGCCGGGGATGTTCAAGGAACCCCAGCAGCGCCACGAGGAAGAGGTTGAACGGGAAGAGCGAGAAGAACACCTTGTAGGAGAGAGTGGCTGCGTACGTCAACATATCGTCCTCGTTGAATTGCTGGATCACGAACTTAGCCAACCGAACGATCCCGGGTCTAAGCTGTTCTGCGGATTCCACGCTCACCTCCTGATCCCGCCGCTGCTGTGCCGTATAACCCTCACGGCCCGCGCGTAAGCCAGACCCGGGGCAAAGCACTTCCCGTCACACCAAAGACTGGAAGGGCTTTAACTTGCCTCGGCGGTGCGGTCGGCGACGTTGGCGAGCGCGGAGTCGGATGCGCCAGACGAAGTCCTTACGACGCTGAAGCTGCTGTCGGTCTCCAGCACCACCGCCTCCACCTCCTCGACAGAGGCGATGCCCTGCCCGCGCAGGGCGGCGAGGATCTCCGCTTCG
>JALYGT010000116.1 GCA_030776965.1 Actinomycetota bacterium | reverse complement strand
GTCCCGCCCAAGGAGTAGGCGAGCGCGATCTGGAGGTCGCTCATCGGGCTGATCAGGACCTCGTCTATGTAGCGCTCGCGCTTGGCGTCGAAGACCGACCACGAAGAGTTCATCTGGGAGCCGGTGATCAGGCTCATAAGCGCCACCCCCGGCAGGATGTACTCGAGGTAGGGTATGCCGTCCACCTCCCGGATGCGCGTGCCCAGTGCCACCCCGAAGACCACCACGTAGAGCAGCGACGTTAGCAGCGGCGGGATGATCGTCTGCATCCAGACCCTGGTGAAACGCAAGACCTCTCGACTGAGCAGCGTCCTGAACGATCTATCTACCAGCATCGCGCCCGACCACCTTCAGGTACACCTCTTCGATGTTCCCCGCCCCGAAGCTGTTTTTCAAGCCCGCGCTCGTGCCCTGCGCCGCGATCCTGCCGCCGGAGATGAGCGCGATCTCCTCGCACAACTCCTCGGCTTCTTCGAGATAATGCGTCGTCAGAAGTATCGTCAGCCCGCCGCGGTTGAGCTCCCGGATGTACTCCCAGAGCTTGTAGCGCAGCTCCACGTCCACCCCGGCCGTGGGCTCGTCGAGGAACAATACTTTGGGGTCGTGCATGAGCGCTCGGGCGAACATGACCCGCCGCTTCATCCCGCCGGATAAGGTGTTGACCCTGTCTTTGCGCTTGTGGGTGAGGGCGAAGCGCTCGAGCAGATCCTCGGTTCTTTCTTTGGCCTTCTCTTTCGGGACGCCGTAGTAGCCTGCGTGGTAGAGCAGAGTCTCCTCGACGGTCAGGAACTTGTCGAGGTTTATCTCCTGCGGGGAGACCCCGATCATGCGCCGCGCCTCCCGGAACTCCTTATAGGCGTCCCGCCCGAACACCTCGACGACACCCGAGTCCGGCCGCGCGAGGCTCACGACGCTGTTTATGAGCGTCGTCTTCCCCGCCCCGTTCGGCCCCAGGAGCCCGAAGAACCGCCCCGCCTCGATCTCCAGGGAGACCCCGTCCAGCGCCAGAAGCCCGTTCGAGTAGGTTTTCTTTAGCTTCTCGATCTTGAGCGCCGGAACCCCGTTCATCCGAACACCTCCCGCGTCGCTCTCTCCCCGGAGAGCACGGAGCCGTCCAACGCCTGGAAGGCGGCGCCGCGTTCTCTCAAAACTTTCGCGCAGGTGAGGCCGGACAGCCCGGCCTCGACGATGATGACTCTCATACGGCAGAGAGTTTACTCGCAAGAGGCCGGGGCGACCAAGAGAGCGTTCACACCGCTCTAGTTGCGCTCCCCGAAGTCCAACCGCAGTTTGTGATCCCCATCCAGCTTCAGGGCGGCGGAGTAGGGTTTCCCGGCCTTGCTTCTGAAGCCTTTGAGCTGGTTGGTGCGGCCCCTCGTCAGGAGCTGCCTGGCCTGGAATTCGTTCAGACGCTTGCCGGAGATCTGCTTCCAGATGGCGAAGTCGCAGCCGCTCGTCTTCCAGGCTGAACACCCGTAGGCCTTCTTCGTCTCGACGACCGGGGACCCGCACTTCGGGCACGCCCCGAGCGGCTCGCGGTTGCGGGTGGACGAGGGAGATGCCAGCTTCTCCCCTTCCATGCCGCGCACCTCTTCGACCAGAGAGGTGGTGAAGCTCTTTATGTCGGCCATGAAGTCGGGGCGGCGTTCCGCGTCCTGCTCCATCTTGGCGAGGCGTTCCTCCCAGCGGGCGGTGAGTTCGGGGGAGGAGAGCGGGCTCTTATCCAGGAGTGAGATCAGGGCCCGCCCCTTACGCGTAGGGACGAGCACCTTCCTGTCGCGCTCGACGTAGCCGACCTTTATGAGCCGCTCGATGATCGCCGCCCTCGTGGCCGGGGTCCCGAGCCCTGAGTCCTTCATCGCCTGCCTCAGCTCCTCGTCCTCGACGAACTTCCCGGCGGTCTCCATCGCCCCGAGCAGCGCGGACTCCGAGTAGCGCGGCGGCGGCTTGGTCTCCCCCTCTTTGACGCCGACCTTCGCCACCCGCCACTCCTGATCCAGCTCGATAGGCGGCAGCACCGGGAGCTCCTTCTCCTTCTTGCCGCCGACCCCCTCCGGGTAGAGGGCGCGCCACCCCGCCTCGAGCACGACCCTTCCCTTGCTGAGGAACGTCTCCTTGTTCACCTCGGTGACCACGGTGGTGTTCTCGAAGCGGGCCGCCGGGAAGAAGACGGCGAGGAAACGCCGCGCCACCAGGTCGTAGACCTTCGCCTCGTCGGGCGGCAGCTCCCCCGAAAGCTTCTTGTTAGTCGGGACGATGGCGTGGTGGTCCGTCACCTTCGCGTCGTCCACGATGCGTTTGTTAGTAGGCAGCTTCGGCATCTCCAGGAGCTTCTCGGCGAACGGGGCTAACTCGGGGAGCGCCCCGGACGCTTCGACCCGTTTTTTGAGGCCGCCGACCATATCCTTCGAGAGGTAGCGGCTCGAGGTGCGGGGGTAGGTGATGAGCTTCCTCTCCTCGTAGAGGGACTGGGCCGCGCGCAGCGTGCGCTCGGCGGTGAAGCCGAACTTCGCGTTGGCGTTGCGCTGCAGCTCGGTCAGGTCGTAGAGGAGCGGCGGCTTCTCGGTGGCGGTTTTCTTCTCCGCCTTCCTCACCACGCCGGTGCCGCCGCGGACCTTCGCCGCTATCTCTTCGGCGGCTCTCTGCTCTTTGAGGCGGTTCTGCTTGTTCTTGAACCAGACCCCGTCGTAGACCACGCCTTCACGAGTGAAGCGGGCGTGGACGGTCCAGAACTTCTCGGGTGCGAAGTCCTCTATCTCCTTCTCGCGGTCTACGAGGAGTTTGAGGGTCGGGGTCTGGACGCGGCCGACGGAGAGGACGTTGCCTATCGTCCCGAACCTCACGGAGTAGGCGCGGGTGGCGTTCATGCCCACGATCCAGTCCGCCTCGCCGCGGCTACGCGCCGCGTCCTCGAGGGGCTTCATGGACCGTCCGTCGCGCAAAGATTCGAAGCCATCCCTGATAGCTTCGGGGGTGAGAGAGGAGATCCAGAGCCGCAAGACCGGCTTTTTGCAGTGGCTGAGCCCGTAGAGGTAGGCGAAGATGAGCTCCCCCTCCCTCCCCGCGTCGCAGGCGTTGACGACCTCGGTGACGGAGGGGTCTCGCAGGAGTCCCTCGACGATCGCGAACTGCTCGCGGGTCTTCTGGTTGACCCTGACCTTGAACCTCTCCGGCAGTATGGGCAGGGTCTCCAGGCGCCACTTCTTGTACTGCTCGCCGTAGGCGTCGGGCGGGGCGAGCTCCGCCAGGTGCCCGAGCGCCCACGTGACGGTCCAGCCCTCGCCGAGAAGGACACCGTTCTTTCGACGGTGCTTGCCTAGAGCGCCAGCTATGTCGCGCCCGACGGAAGGTTTCTCGGCGACGATGAGCCTCATCAGAAGTAGTATACGGGAGGAAGGCGGGATCACAGCGGTGAGATTCGCCACGGGCGCGCCTAATATCCCGTTCGGCGTCCTAAGAAGCCCTGCTCGTTTATCGCGAATTCATTCGGAATTCATCGCCACCCGCCACCATGGAGAACAGCTATGCAGACGCTAGTAGGCACGAGAAAGGGAAATGTCGGCTATCGCCACAACAGAATATTCGAGATGATCCACAACAAAAACGCTCTGAGCTATCTCCGGACGCTTGTCCTCGCCGGGCTGGTGGCCTTATTGGTGGCGGGATGCCAGGGCGGGACGACCGGCGCGGAAGTTGGCGGCGAGCCCGGCGAAACAAAACGAACCCTCGGGCTGCTCGAAGACCTGGTCGCGAACTGCAACGACATGCTGGGAAAGATAGCGGGACGCAAGGAGGACTACGCCAGCACGGGCAACGTGCGGGGAGAGCAACTGATGGGTGAAGCCGCCAACAATGTAAAGGACATGAGGACGACGGCTTTTGCCATAAAGCGGGACATCGCTCCTGCCGAGACAGCCAGTATCTCTCTTGTAGATCGCGCCAACAGTCCCCCAGACGTGCAAGCGAAGGTGCAAGAGATCTACGAAGCCAGAGACCGCCTCGAAGGGAACCTGGCAGAGGCCAAAAGCTGCTGCGGGTTAGCCCCAGACTTTCTGGATGAGAACCTCGAGAAGGTGCGTACCCAGACGAACAATCTCGAAGAGCAAGTCGAGCAAATCGAGCCAGAACGCTCTGCGCAAGAAGAACAGTACAGCTAGTACCGGAAACAGGAGAGCAAGCGACGAGAAAGCGGCGATGATAGATAGGCACGACAGTTTCTATAAGCGGCAAAGGGAGGCATGGGCGGTTAGTACGCGAGGATGGCGGCGAACCCGGCGGTCATGGATCAGCGAATGAAGTGCCCGTATTGCGCCGAAGAAATCAAGGTGGAGGCAATGGTCTGTCGGTATTGTCAGCGGGACCTGACGTTCTTCAAGCCGGTTATGCAACGGCTCTCCCAACTCGAAGCTCAGGTTTCGGAGATCTCCACCTTTGTGGGCGGTCTGCAATCGGACGTCGAGGCTTTAAGGACCGGTGGTAGACCCGTTTCGTCGGCACAAAGGAAGCCAGCAGAAAGCCTTCCCTTACGCCTCGGGCTCATAGCACTTTTCCCAGCGCTGGTATCGATCGGGCTATTCTGGTTCCAGAAATTCGTGTGGGTCTCCCTGCTCGCTCCTCTACCATTCGGGTTCTTGCTCGGGGCTAGGTGGCCTGGAAAGCATCCGAAGGCTTATGCCCTCCTTGGTCTATGCGTGGGCATAATAGAGATGGCGGCTGCTCTAATCGCCATTGGCATAGGGCCCGAGCCTCTGGAATTATCGGATGGGGTCGGCGCCTTTGTCATATACGTCATTGGAGCGGCCGTGCTGTTCCTCGCCGGTGGGCTCTTCGGAGACCTGTTCGACAGCAGGAGGTTCCCCGAGAGGTACGAGCAACCCAGGTTAGCCACGAGAGTAGCTGAGAACGTTGCCGGTGCCGACAAAGAACCAAATAAAACACTCATCTTGCTCATACAAGCGTTAGGGCCCGCCTTTCTGGGCCTTATCGGGACCATCGCGATCGTTATCGGAGGATTTATTCAAGGTTCTCCTCCATAACCGGAGGACCTGCAGTATAGGCGACGTCCAAGGGCGGCTCCTTTTTCGGGGTGGCTCAGGATTCTTCGAGCTCGCCTCTGAGCACCGCCTTTGCGGCGCTCATGCGAGGTTCTCTGGGGAACTTCTCCAGGGTGATGCCCACCTGCTGGTAGCCGCTGGCTTGCTCTGGCACGCTCATGTAGAGAGTCTCGCGGCCGCGAGCATCTACCGTGAAGGTGCCCGCGCTGAC
>JALYGT010000115.1 GCA_030776965.1 Actinomycetota bacterium | reverse complement strand
CCTATAGGGGTACGCACCTGGGGGAGCCGGTGCGAGTACGCAGGGTGCTACGCGGTGTTGGGGTTGAGGCGGTTTTAGAAAGCTGCTTTCATAGTTTCCTGCCTAGCGTCCCTCCGGACGAAGGGTTAGAGGGCTTCTACCACCTCGTCGAGCGCCAATGCGGCAAGGTCATCTCTATCACCTCGTGGGGGAGCGAAGAAAGTCCGGACCGACTCGCCCTAGAAGAGGCTCTCGAGGTAGAGGTGTTTCACCAACGCTCGCCGTCCCCGCACACCCACCTTCTCGAAGACGCTGGAGAGGTGATCCTGGACTGTGTACTCAGAGATGTAGAGGGCTCTGGAGATCTCTTTGGTGGAGGCCCCACGCACGACGAGGTCCACCACCTCCCGCTCCCGCTTGGTGAGGCCGTAGGTAGACGTCTTGAGCCAGGCCACCTCGCGCGGGCCGGCAGCCTCTATGACGATCATCGTCTCGCTGCTACGATCAGGAGTCGGCTCCGTCCACGCGCCGTGCAACACCAGCCAGCGTCCCGAGCGCCCTCGGACTAAGAGGCGCGGGACGCTGCTCCTTGCTTCTCGGGCCTCCGTCCCGGGCCCGAGCGCTCGCTTGAGCGCGCCCGTCATCGACAAGACCGCCGGAGGCAGGCCCTCGCCTTCTCGCCAACCGGGACCGAGATCCCCGAGTTCTCTAAGCCGGCGTTCGGCGGCGCCGGTGTGCTGAACCACCCGCCCTGCTCGGTCGAGGAGCAGCACTCCGGGAGAGTCGTCCCCATCGGGTTCAGCGAGGGCCTCCGAGCGGAGCGCTGTCGCCTTGAGCCCCGCGGCCAGGTGCGGGGCGATTCTGCGGAAAAAGGCGACCTCGCGGGCGTCGAAGTCCGGGCTGCCGGGCTCCCGCATGGCGCTGACGGTGCCCCATAGCTCTCCGCCCAGGACGAAGGCGCCGCGCACCTCGTGCTTGAAACCCAACGGGACCATCACCTCCCGGTAGCGCAGGGCGCGCTCGGGCTTGCCCCCGGTACTCTCCGAAAGAGATAAGGCCGCAAGGCCCCTTCTCGCCATCCAGCCGAAGGGCGTCACCTCGTCCTCGAATTGGACTCGCTCTAGTGCGACACGCGCCACCTCTCGGCTCCCAGGGCCTGAGAACACACCTCGCGTTATGAGCCCGCTGGAAGGATCGTTTGCGTGCATGCAGTACAGCTCGAGAGGTACCGCCCCCCGCGTTCGTTCAGCCACCTCCCGGAGCAACGTCTTCTGGTCGAGCCCGGCGTAGCACAGCCGCCGCACCTCGGAAAAAGTCCGATCCATTACCACAGAACTCTCGCTCACGACCATTAAGCTCCCGCGAAGGACCAGCGGCTCCTAAAAATCCCAGGTTTCTGGGATAGACCCTTCTCGTGGCCGCCGTTACATTGGAGTCTATCAGGAGGCCTACCGAAAGGAAGCTTGACCCGCACATCACATTAGGGAAGCGCAATAGGAAAGGAGGAACCGAACGTGTCCGAGCAACAAAACCGCGATGTCCTAGAGCGCCGCTTCAAAGCTTTCGAGCGCCATGATATAGATGCCTTTATCGAGCTCTTAGACGATGATTACGTGGAGGAGTACCCCCAGTCGGGCGAGAGGATCCGTGGCAAGGACAATCGGCGGAAGATAGCTGAGAACTATCCGGGTGGTTTGCCAAACCTGATCGACCACAGCTACAAGCTAAGCGGGGACCTCACCGTCATCGAGACGACGCTCGAGTATGATGGCAACCGGATGTACGCCTGCGAGATAGTTGAGTTTGAGGACGGCAAGATGAAGAAAGCTAGGGCCTACTTCGGCGAGCCCTTCGAATCGCCAGAGTGGCGGGCGCCGTGGGTAGAAAGGATGTAGGGCGAGACCTTATTCACCGAGTTGCCGACAAGGGGTGTTCTCGGAAACCCCTATTCAGCCGGTCGTATCCTTATGCGTTAGGACCGGGGCTATGGGCAGATTCCGCGCCCCAGAAGAGATTTCGAGCAGACATCTTGCTACACGTTTGGATAGATATTCATTCCCCGTCGTAGCCGCGCTCCTGGAGAAGCTTCACGTCTGACCACTCGTGCGAGAAGGCAAACCTACCGTCAGGGAAGCGGAACAGGTCGTTCTCCTCGTCGTAGACGAAATCCGAGAGGCCCTGCTCGCGCAGCGCCATCTCGAACTCGTAAAGGGCAAGGGAGCGCCTCCGCCTCCGCTCTCGGGCACTGCCAAACCCGCGCATCACCCTCCGAACAGCCTCCGCCAGAATCCCTTACCCCGCTCGGCCTCCAGCTCCTCCCGCAGTCGGTCGGCTTCCTCTCCCTTAGCTTCTAGTTCCTCCCGCAACTGCTGAACCTCTTCCAGAGACTGGCCCCGATATTCTTCGATCTTCTCGGCTTCCACTTGGGCCTCCGCAGCTCTCTCGCGTTCTCGCTCAGCTCGCGCCCGCTCCCGTTCTAGGTCTTGCAGCAGACGCTCGCGCTCCTCTCTCAGAGTGCTCTCCGCCTGCTCAGTGATCTCTAGCCGGGTTCTAAGTTCCGCAACCTCTGCTGCACGAAGCTCCAAGCGGTCGGCTATCTCGCGGAACAAGCTTGCCGGGATATTATCCGCGTGGGGATCCTCACGGATTTCCCGCGGATTGCTCGCGGAATTACTCCGCGTATCTCGGAGCCTATGAATGCTGTCTATAGATACAGTCCATGTCTTCTTTACCCCTTCACCCTGCGATCTTGCCTCGATCTTCCCCTGTTCTATATATGCGCGGATAGTACGCGGAGTAACTCCCAATGCTCTTGCCGCGACATCGGTATTTACCCACCCGGAAGAAATCCGCGTGGTTTCCGCGTCATCTCCGCGCACGTGTGGCTCCTCCATAGGGGTATATTAACCCCTACCGACGGCCTTCGCGCCGCTCAGAAGCTATCCTCGTAGCGCTCCTAGGCTGTAAAGCGTTCGTCGCTACCCAACTTC
Organism: Actinomycetota bacterium; assembly: GCA_030776965.1. Classification (GTDB taxonomy): domain Bacteria; phylum Actinomycetota; class Rubrobacteria; order Rubrobacterales; family Rubrobacteraceae; genus Rubrobacter_F. Next base: position 228 of record JALYGT010000115.1, on the reverse strand, counting down.
GAGGTGCTGGAGGTACTACTGCGGCAGCTCTGCGCTATGCCCAGAGGGCGCTTGCCCGCCACTCATAACCAACCGTAGCTCCGAGGCTTGGTCGTCATAAGCTTTAGCCTAAGGTTGCACTTTCCTTAACCTTGACAAGCCTTTCGATCTATACCTAAATGTAGGGGTTAGGTGTGGATAAGCCTCTAAATATTGTGGATAAGTGGGGGAGATTATGGCCGAGCGGAG
>JALYGT010000114.1 GCA_030776965.1 Actinomycetota bacterium | reverse complement strand
GCACGTGCTCTCGGATTTCGTGGGTCATCTTGTCCAAACGCTCCGGGAGTGCTTCACCGATGGTTGCGCGCGCGAACACTCACCGCCCCCTTACTGTGCGCCGAGCACCTAATTTATCTTGCCCATTTTAGAGGCATGCAACTCGACCGAGCCAGAACGGCGACCTCTATTCACTAGACTGCCGACAAGGTTTCTCGGAAAACCGCTCGCCCCCGGTCCGCTAAGGGTGGCATCACCTCTTTGTAAGGGGATACGCCAAGTATTATGTGTGAGTTAGTGAAGGTCCTGGGGTACGGGGGCTTAGGTGATTGGACCGGGGCCTAGCACTACTTTGCGCAAGAAGCCTTTGATCTTCGAGAAGGCCTCCTCGATGGGGTTCAGGTCCGGTTAGTAGGGTCGCAAGTAAAGCAACTCGCATCTGCTGCCTTCGATTAGCCACCCATGATGTCTGCTGGTGCAATCTTTTTGCAAGGCACTGTAAGACGACAAAAAGGCGACGTCCAGAGGGCGCTTACAGCTCCTCTTCGATCCCCACCGCGGCTTTTAGGTCCTCCACGTCCTTCGCCAGGTCCTCCTTCGCCCTCCGTTCGGGCTCGCCACTGGCGAAGTGCTCCATCAGGTCGGCTAGGCCGTCCGCTAGAGCGTGCAGCTTGTGGTTGACCGCGCGCTCGTTGCGCTTCTGGGTGTTCTGCAGCAAGGCTACCAGGAGGAACGTAATGATGATAGTGGGGGTGTTGATAAGCAGCTGGTAGGTGTCGAAGTTGCCTACGAAGAAGTAGCTGGGCGCCCAGATGACTACCAGCAGCACACAAAACGTGAAGAACGCAGCCTTGCTGACGAAGTCGGCGCACCTCTCTGCGAAGCGGTCGAATAACGTCTTGGTGGTTTGCTCACGTGTGCGCCACCCCGCTGCCTTGGCTCATGATCCGCTCCATTCCCGAGGACGTCAGCCAGTATGTTACCGTTCGCGGTCGATCTCACCCCCACCAGAAACCGCCGCCGAATAGGGTTGCGCTCCCAAAACCCATACTCCCCCGAGTGGTCCCCTACAGCAGCTCCAAAACCGCCCACCGTGCGAGGATACCGGACTCTTCCCAGGGCCACCGCCCTCCCTCCTCTGAAACCTCAGCCGAAGCCTCGAAAGGCGGTGCACTTCCCAACATCCCGCCAGTCCCCGCGGCGACCGTTTGGCCCGCGACGAACGCCTCCCTGGCCACGACCGCCGCGAGGCCGTTGCGGTGCAAGACCCGTCCGTTCCGCTCCTCGAATCCCCCAATCTTCCAAGCGGCGCGGAGATCCAGAGTCCCTGCCTCCCTCAGCGCGCGACGGAGAGCATACAAGACGAGCGCCGCGCGCCCGGCAGCATAGTTCGTCGTGGCGTTCGCCGCGAGCACGAGGTCTCGCGCTTCTTCGGTCTCCGCCGGCGCCGCTGGGAGATCGCCCGGATCGCCGAAGCTCCCGTTCGAAAGGCGGGCCGAGATCCGGTCGCGGTGAGAGGCCATAGAGAGGCGTCCCAGGTCCTCGGCCTGGACCCCGACGGCGATGGCCAGGAAACCCGCCTCGAGACCGAGCTCCCCGGCACCGTCAGAGTCCAGGATCTCCGCCACCTGCAAAGCGCGTATATCCCCCGGCCTCGTCCAGTCTCGAGCCCCCGCGGAGAGCGCTCGCCGGCTCAAAGCGTCGGCGTCGCCGGCCAGCGCGTCCAGGGAAGGCAGGTCCTCTTCCTCGATGAGCCCCTCCTCGGCGGCCCACAAAGCGCCGGACCCGGCGAGCTTGCGCACCTCGGCCTCCTCGACACTCGGCAACGCGACCTCGGAGAGACCGCGAGAGATCAGGCGCGGCACTTCCTCAAGGCGGGAGCTCTCGACCGGCGTCTCGGCGACGATCAGTAGGCCCCACTCGGGCGTGCTTACGAGGTCCGGGGCCACGTGAGTCTCCGAAGCCGCGACCCAACCGAAGTTCGACGGCGTCCCCGACGCGGCGACGTAGACAGGGCTCACCGCCCCGGGGAGCTGCGCGGCGGACAAAGCTCGTTCGAGGGACGCTTCGGCGACGGTGGGGCCGGGGGCGTAGAGCAAGATCTCGGCCTCCTCGCCCTCGCCACGCCACTCGAAATCCGCCGCTCGTTCGGTCATGCGGGTCGGCGCCTCGATCTACTCCAGGACGACGAGGGGATCTCCGGAGCGTACGGTCTCGCCAGGAGCGACCAGGACCTCGGAGACTACGCCGTCCCTTTTCGTCCGGATCTCGCTCTCCATCTTCATCGCCTCCAGGAGGCACACCGGGTCGTCTACCGCGACCTTCTGCCCCTGCTCGACGAGCACCTTCCTGATCGTCCCCTGCATTGGCGCCGCCACCGCGCCTTCGGCGACGGCCGCCCTACGCTCCCGCTCCCTCCTGTGCCTAGGGGGAGGAGACGCCCTCCCGGTCCTCCACCCGGACTCGTCGGCGTACAACCTGACCTGGAAAAGCTTGCCGTTGACCTCGACCTCGACCTCTCGCGCCTCCTTCTCCGGCGCTTGGCCTCGACCATCTCCGGTCGGGTGAGCCTCGATCTTTAACTCCCTAAGCCTCTCGGCGATAAATCCTGTAGTGTAGCTGCCCGTTGTGAACACCTCGTCGTCGAGGATGGCCTCGAAGAAGGGCAAGGTGGTAGCGATGCCCTCGATCCTGAACTCCCGGAGCGCCCGCCCGAGGCGCCGCAAAGCATCCCCCCGGTCCGCGCCCCACACGATGAGCTTGGCGAATAAAGGATCGTAGTGCTCCGGCACCGGGCCCGGCCCCCGCAAGGCCGAGTCTACCCTTATCCCCGGCCCGCCCGGCTCCTCATAGAGGGTGACGGTCCCGGGGGTCGGGGCGAAGTCGTTCGCCGCGTCTTCGGCGTTTACGCGGACCTCGATCGCGTGCCCGCGCCACCGCACGTCATCTTGGGAGAAAGGCAGCTCCTCCCCAGCGGCGATGCGGATACCAGTCTGCACGATATCTATCCCCGTTACCTCCTCGGTCACGGGATGCTCAACTTGGACCCGGGTGTTCATCTCCAAAAAGTAGAACTCGTCGTCCTGCACCAGGAACTCGACCGTCCCGACGTTGTCGTAGCCCACCGCTTCTGCGGCCTCGACCGCCGCTTTGCCCATCACCTCGCGCATCTCGGGCGCTATCGCAGGGGAAGGGCACTCCTCGAGTAGCTTCTGGTGCCTGCGTTGGATCGAGCAATCCCGCTCGCCGAGGTGTGCCGCGTTCCCGTGCTTGTCGCGCACGACCTGGATCTCGATGTGCCGGGGGTTGGGAAGATACTTCTCCAGATACACCGACCCGTCCCCGAAGTACGCCTCACCCTCCCTTTTGGCCCGCTCGAAGGCGTCTTTCGCCTCCTCCTCACCGGGGGCCACAGCGAAGCCCTTCCCGCCGCCCCCCGAGGAAGCCTTCACCGCCACCGGGTAGCCGTGCTCTTCGGCGAACCCGAAGACGGCGTCGGCGGACTCCACGGCTTTTTCCGTGCCAGGCGTCATGGGGACGCCCGTCTTGCCCATGATCCGGCGGCTCTCCACCTTGCTGCCCATCGCCTCTATCGCCTCCGGGCGTGGCCCGATCCAGGCAAGGCCCGCCTCCGCAGTAGCCCGCGCGAAGCTCGCGCTCTCCGCTAAAAACCCGTACCCTGGGTGCACCGCCTCCGCCCCCGAACGCCTCGCGACCTCGATCAACTTCTCGACGTTCAGGTAGCTCTCTGTCGCTGGCGCGGGTCCTACGTGGTACGCTTCATCGGCCAGGCGCGCGTGGAACGACTCCCGGTCCACATCCGAATACACCGCGACGCTCCTCACGCCCACCTCTTTGAGCGCCCGAATGATGCGGACAGCGATCTCCCCACGGTTCGCGACCAGGACCTTCCCGAACAACTAGACTATGCCCTCCCAACTTGAGTAGGCCCACAGCGAGCCCTCCAACTTCATCTCCTGCGGCGGCGCATGCCCGAGCATCCCGGCCAGTCGCCACCGGCTCCTCTTTAGGGCAGCGCTCTCTTGCTCTTCGCGGTCTTCCAGCGTGGTCGTGAGCGCGGCCATTATCGCCGCGACCTCTTCCGGGTTCGGCTCCGGGGAGAACCTCAAAGCGGAATGTTCCCGTGCTTGCGCGGCGGGCGTTCGGGGCGCTTGGTCCGGATTATAGAGAGCGCCTTTATGAGGTACGGTCTGGTCTCGCGCGGGTCTATAACGTCATCTATGTAGCCCATCTCGGCAGCAACCATAGGATTGTTGAACTGCTCTTCGTAGTCGGCGATGAGCTCCTCGCGTTTCTCCTCGGGGTTCTCGGCTTCGGCGATCTCACGCCGGAAGATGATCCCGACCGCTGCGGGAGCGCCCATCACCGCGATCTCGCCCGTCGGCCACGCCACGTTTACGTCGGCGCCGATATGCTTGGAGTTCATGACGTCGTAGGCCCCACCGTATGCCTTGCGCGTTATGACGGTCATCTTCGGCACCGTCGCCTCGGAGAAGGCGTACAAGAGCTTCGCCCCGTGACGGATGATCCCACCGAACTCTTGGTCGGTTCCCGGCATGAAACCCGGAACGTCCACGAACGTCACCAACGGTATGTTGAACGAATCGCAGAACCTGACAAAGCGCGCCCCCTTCACGCTCGCGTCTATGTCGAGCGTGCCGGCCAGTACCGAAGGCTGGTTCCCGACGACGCCGACGGCGTGTCCGTCCAACCGGGCGAAGCCACAGACTAAATTCTGCGCCCACCCTTCCTGCACCTCGAAGAACTCCCCGTTGTCCATCGTGAGCTCTATGGCAGTGCGCACGTCGTAGGGGCGGTTGGCCGAGTCCGGGACGAGGGCAGCGAGGTCTTCGTCCATCCGTTCCGGGTCGTCGTTCGGCTCGAAGTACGGGGCGCTCTCGAGGTTATTCTCCGGCAAGAAGGAGAGAAGGTAGCGGACGTCTTCAAGGCAGGTTTCTTCATCGGGGGCGGAGAAGTGGGCGACGCCACTCTTGGTGTTGTGGGTGCCCGCGCCGCCGAGCTCCTCCTGGGTCACCTCCTCGCCCGTAACGCTCTTTATAACGTCCGGGCCGGTGATGAACATGTGGCTCGTCTCCTCAACCATGAAGATAAAGTCCGTTATCGCCGGAGAGTAGACGGCGCCGCCGGCGCAGGGGCCCATGATCACCGAGATCTGGGGCACCACCCCGGAGGCGAGGACATTGCGGTGGAAGATTTCGGCGTATCCCGCCAAAGAGACCACGCCCTCCTGGATGCGTGCCCCGCCGGAGTCGTTTATGCCGACTATCGGGCACCCCGTGTTCAACGCTAGGTCCATCACCTTGCAGATCTTCTCAGCGTACACTTCGCCCAAAGAACCGCCAAAGACCGTGAAGTCCTGCGAAAAGACGCAGACCTTGCGGCCCATAACCTCGCCGTATCCGGTGACCACCCCGTCGCCCAAAGGCCGGTTCTCCTCCAACCCAAAGTTGTACGAGCGGTGCACTCGGTAGCGGTCCAGCTCGGCGAAGGTACCGGGGTCGAGGAGGAGCTCGATTCTCTCGCGAGCCGTGAGCTTCCCGCGCTCGCGTTGGCGCTGTATAGCCTGCTCCGAAGCGGGATGCGCCGCCGCCTCCCGGAGGCGCTCAAGGCCCTCGATCTTCCCGGCGGTGGTGTCTTCCCCTAGTCTCTCACCCTGCATAATCCGGCATTCTAGCAGAGAAGAACGCTTCGCCCGCGAGGTTCCGGTCGATGCGAGTTGCTCCTAACCGCGGCCCGGCACTCTATATCAGCCACCCCTATGGCCGGCTCCGGCGCCGTCAGGAGACATTGTAGGCAAGAGCTTTAGGAAGCAGTGTGTCCATCCTCTACGAGCAGTTCGGAGCCCGTGACGAAGGAGAACTCGTGCGAAGGATGGCCTCCACGCATCAGACTATTCCTCCGCCGCTTAGCACCGCGGGGAGTTGCCAGGCCACGAGCACCCAGACGATCACCAGCCCCAGCGCCAGCCAGTCTCCGGGCGTTGCGTGCATCTGGCGAAGCTTGGTGCGGTAGTGGCCGCCGCGGTAGCTGCGGGTGTTCATCGCGGTGGTGAGGAGGTCGGCTCGGGCGAAGCCGCTGATGAAGATCGGGACGAGCAGGCGACCGATGCGCCTCGCGCGCGTCACGGCGCCGCCCTCGTCGAAGGGAACGCCGCGGGTGGTCTGGGCGCGGGCAAGGCGTTCTATCTCCTCGATGAAAATGGGGACAAACTTTATCGCGATCACGAAGACCAAGATCAGCTCGTTGACCGGGACGTGGAGCCTCTGTAGCGGACCTAAGATCAACTCCAGGCCGTTCGTTAGGTCTACCAGGGAGGTCGTCAGCATCAGCATGGTCGTCACGTAGTAGAGGAAGACAACTCGCAGGCCCAGTATGGCTGCCGTGTACAGGCCCTCGGTCGAGACCGAAAGTATTCCCCAGCGCCACAGGTAGCTCGATTCGGAGACCTCGCCAGAATAGAAGAGGACCTGGAAGATCAGGATGAAGAGGAG